>JAUQYZ010000103.1 GCA_030587475.1 Candidatus Sigynarchaeum calidifontis | reverse complement strand
TGAGAAAAAATCCTGGCGAGTAAAGAACACTCGCCTCAAACCTTGTCCTAATTTTCTCGCAGGGCGCGATCAAGTGCTTCACTGAAGTAACTCGCGTTTTTCGATATCATCTTTAATTCCTTGAGCTCTGCGACGCGTTTCAAGCTATTGCGTGCTTTTTTTAGCGTGTTGCGATCCGTGATCGATAGTTTGCGTTCGGTTGATGATCCTGGAGCTGTGTATTTAGCCAATGTCGGCGAGAAAGCCGTGTTGTCCCGGAGAATAGCAAACACGATCCGCGCGATCTTAGCATGGAAATATGTCGGAACGAAAATTGGATAAAAGTGCAGAGAAGCGCTCGCGTTAACATTGTTTATTAATCGCTGTGCAATCCCGTTATCGTAGAATAAAACACGAAGGCCGTACTCCTAATGACGAAGACTATATTCGGAACTTGTGGCATCCGGAAGAAATTTACTCGTGATTTCTCTGGCCCACAATGGCTGGAAATCGGGATGGCGATCGGCACGTACCTGGGAAAGAATAGCGTCGTGCTCATCGGCCGCGACACGCGCCAGACAGCGGAACTCGTGCAATACGCGCTGATTTCGGGCTTGCTTTCGAGCGGCTGCGATGTCCACGTGCTCCAAGGATCATCGGAGAGCCCTTACGTGACGACCTCGACCATCGCGTACGCAACGAAGCATTTCCAAGCGAACGCGGGCATTCAAGTCACGGCATCGCACAACACGCCCGAGTACATCGGCATAAAGATTTGGCAGAACTCGGGTATGGGCTTCACGCCCGCGCAAGAGGAGGCGATCGACGGCATATACTCGAACAAGTCGTTCCGGCTCGTGCAATGGAACGAGATCCTCAAGATCAAGACGATCCTCAACGCGAACGACATCCACATCAAGGCCATTTTAGAGCGTATCCATGCCCCCATTACCTTCAAGGGGCGGAAGATCACGATTGTAATCGATCCCGGAAACGGCGCCGCGTGCGAGATCGCGCCGAGCTTATTGCAGAAGCTGGGCGCCAACGTGGTAACTATCAACGCACAACCAGACGGCATGTTTCCCGGGAGGGATTCGGAGCCGAACGAGGACAATCTACGCACGCTGCTGCGCATGATGAAAAATGATACCGAGATGGGGCTGGGAATCGCCTATGACGGCGATGCTGACCGCGTCCGGTTCATCGATCGCAAGGGGAACCTTGTTGAGGGCGACCAGATATTGCTTCTCCTTGCCTTGTACAGCTCCAGAAAAGAGAAAGGAAGCCCGTTCATCGTCACGCCCGTTAATTCGAGCACGGTGCTCGACGACGTGCTCAAGGAAAAGGGTATCAGTGTCTCCCGCACGCGCATCGGTGACATCCCGGTGGCCATCCGCATGCAAGAGGTCAACGCGATGCTGGGCGGGGAGATATCCGGCACTTACACGTGGCCGGAATTCCACCTGGGCCCAGACGCCCTCTACACTACGGCAAAACTGCTCGAGATCATCGCCGAGCATGGGCCGCTCGAGTCCCTGCTTGAAAAGATCCCGCGATACCACGTGTTCCACGAAACTATCGAAATGGACGAGCAATTAATTAAAAAATTGCAAGAGGTGAACTTGAAGCAACTCGTCAAGGCCGTCTTGAAAGAGGGTGGTATCACCGTTCTGGAAACGAACGAGACGGATGGCGTCCTCGCACGGTTCGAGGGTGGCTTTTTGCTCGTTCGACCATCGGGCACTTCACCCGCGATTCGCCTAACTTGCGAGCACCGGGACCCGGCGACTGCAAAAAAGCTCTTGAAGGCCACGAGGGGTGAGCTCGCTCGGGATGGTTTCAAGAGCGTTCAAAAATAAACGAGCACGAACGACAAGACCAAGCCCGCGAACGATAATAGCGTGTGTGCCCGGAAGAATCCAGAAATCTTCTTGTCGAGCAGCCATGTCGACGTCCGCAACTTCACGCGAGACATTATAGCCACTATGATGAGCACGATGACGAAGAACGCTGGGACGTCGACGTACCACTTGGATGTGAACCGTGCACCACCCAGGTAAACATCCACGAGAATTGCCACGAGGCTGACGAGTCTTATGACCCGGATGGCTTTCACCCACGAGAGCTGCTTCCCCGTGTAGTCGAGGATCGGGGCCCATTTCCGCGAGACGGGATCCTCGCTGAACGCGACCGGCTCGAGGATGAGGGGAATCGCAGCAAAGTAGGCGACCATCGCGAGGGGGTTCTTCAAGCCGAGAAACCCGAGGAAAGCGACACCCGCGAGCCTCTCCTGGCCCTGGAAGGCAATTATGCCCTGGAGGGTCGGGAAGCTGGAGAAGGACAATCCTCCGTTGATGAGTAAAAGCAAGGAAAAGGTGCTGATCAAGAACGTGATGAATTCGCTGAAGAAATCCTCTGATAAATACTTCAAGTTGAAAATGGATGCCTTGCGTTTGCTCACGAAGCAAAGCATCATCATCCCTACCGGGTAGACCATGAGCAAACCGAACACGGTAAACAGCTGGAAACTCCCGAGGGCGGATTCGGCAGGGGTGTCCTCCAGCAGTGAAAAGCTGCCCCAGGGGATGAAGAGAAAGGCCGCAAATGACGATACAGTCCACGCGAGGAGAACAAGCGTTCGAGCCAAGGCGGAGGTCGTGACGCCTGTGGAGGTTTCCTTGCTCGCGTGCTTGAATATCTCGAGCAACGGTGTGTAGACCTTGCTCTTGCGATCACGCAGCCTTTGGAACATGCCGAGCGCGAGCGCGCCGAAGAATATCATCGCGATGGTGAAGCCAACCGTGAAAAGGACGGATATAAGAACGTCCTCGAGCGTGTAGTGCAGCATCTTGTCTCGCCTTCAACGGCCGGTACGGTACCGGAGCCGTGCATCGTGCTACCTATACAATTACTTGCGACCTTTTTTAGGTATTCTCCAGGACCCGTTCGATCCGCCTAATGCGATCACGCGGGTGGCGGAGTGGCGGTCTCCAGCCCTGCTACCGGAACAGGCGCATCACCCAGACTGGCCTTGTTCCCCCGAACTTCCGATTCTATCTTGCTGGTCAAGAAGATGCCGGCGGTCATGAGTGAAATGCCGATCCAGGAGATCAAGTCGATCAGCTCGAAGAACATAAAGAAACCGAATACGATGGACACGACGAAGTTCAAGGACGTGTTGATGGGTATCGTCACGCTTGCGCGGCCGTATTGGTACATCATAGTAAGCAAGAAGAAGTTTGCCACGAAATTTCCTATCCAGAGCCAGAAATAGATGGCACCGAAGAAATAGGGGCTATCTGGTACGAAAATCGAGAACATGATCGAGAAAAACTCGGGTAGATTAAACATGTTGAATATATAACCGGAACTCCCAAGATCGCGACTTAACACCAAGGGGACTATCTTCAAGGCTAGCGTACCTGCGACCCCCGAGATCCCGGCTCCGAAGGCAAGGAGCACTTCCTTTAACTTCGAAATTTTGATCTTTTTGTAGAACAAGAACGTCATGACCTCGATCGCTGCAGCGACCGCGAAAAACGCCAAACCTGGCGCGTCCCCGGCGTAGGTCGTCGTCGTCTGGGAGTTCGTGATGATGGATATCATGAGGGGGATACTTGCGTAAACCATGATCAGGCCGATAATCTCGACTCGCGACAGTTTCTCCTTGAGATACTTCACGGAGAAAACGAAGACCATTATGATCCCGGCTCGCTGGCAAACCATAATGAATGATATCGACGCGATCGACACGAGGAAGCCATAATACGGGATCGAGACGACGTTGAGCAAGATCCCGAACATCCAAATCTTGTTCTGGACGAGCTTCTTGAGGACGGTCGTGTTTTTCTCTTCGCCAAATTTCGGGGAGCGGATAGCACCGAGCTTCTGGAAAATGATGGCACCATAAACGAGAATGACGAACGCTGCGTTGTGCAAATCGATCTCTAGCGTGGAAACCATGTCCATCCACGCTGGTAAAGGATTAAGAGGTTAAAAAAAATGCGTGCCATCCATCAGCTCACGCTTTCTTCGGCGCGCTCGGCTGTTCATCTTCCTTGGCCTCGGCGATTTCCTTCTTCATGGCAAGGATCTGGTCGACGATCTTGGCCGCCAGCTCGTGCCGCTCTTCACGCTTGATGTTGGCCTTGACCGTGATCGGCTCGGCGACCTTGAAGTGAATGGACTTCCCGAGCTTGAAACCTTTCAAGGGCGTGGCGGCATAGATGATGACAGGGCACGGGATGCCGGCCGCGAACTTGAGCACGCCGGATATCGACTTGTCGAGCCGCTCCCGCTCGCCGGTATCGAGGGGGATCATGGCGACGAGATCCTTGTCCTGGTTCAGGAACTCAATGGTCTTCTGGATCGGCTCCATGTCATCTTGCGATGTCGTGGAGCGGAACGCCCCGATGGCATCTAGCAGGGGTTTCAAGCCCGGGGTCTCGAACATCTTTACAGGAACCATGAAGTGCACTTTACGGGGGGTCAGCTTCGTGGCGAGAAACAGCTCGATGGGTTGCTCGACGATGCTGCACAAAATAGCGGGCTTAAATTCCGGGACGTGTTCCAGGCCATCGATCTTCATGGGGACGAACGTGGAACCGAGAGCATCGACGGTCTTCCTGAGCAAGAGGTACGTTAGCTCGTCGGCCACCTTCAGCATCTTTTGCTCGGCCAGGAACTTCCTTGCCCCTTCCAGGACCTTGTCGACCATGCCGAGCAGCGGATTGCCCTCCTTCTTCTCCTTGGCCTCGCCGTCCTTTGGTTTTTCTTCGCTCATTCGGATCACTAAACTCATGACTTCTTGTACCGTGGAAACTGACCCCCTTAAAAAAACAGCATGCAAATCACGCACGGATAATAATGCGCCTTGCGGTTGTTATTAAGAACATAGGTTGCCGAGCAATCGCCGCCTTCCGTGAGCATCGACCCGTGGCACACTAAAAATCACTTGTTCCATTATAGAAACTTACATTTCACGCGCTCGGTTCCAAAAAAGTAGCGGGGCGTAACCTCGGAAAAACAAGGCCGGCATTTCGAGAACAGCCATGCAAAACCTTAATTTCCGCGCCACGCTCCTTTGCAGCGATTCGATAATTCTAAATATAATGACCCACTTTTTTCCCACCGGGAAGAATTGATTCGCACACGATAAAGGTGCATTCCATGAGCTCCATGGGCAAAGCAATTCGGCTAGAACGTCTCATCAACAGGAAAACGAAGAAAACCATCATCGTTCCAATGGATCACGGGGTAAGTGTCGGAACCATCAAGGGCCTGGAAAACATGCCGAGAATCGTGAATCAGGTCGCCGAAGGGGGCGCAAACGCCGTCCTCGTTCATGCTGGCGTGGCGCTCGCCGGGCACCGCTCGTCCATGGGCGTGCCGTCCACGAAGGACATCGGCCTCATCATCCACCTGTCCGCGAGCACGAAGCTTAGCCCCACCCCGAACCGGAAGGTGATCGTCTGCCCGGTCGAGGACGCGGTGCGGATGGGCGCCGATGGCGTGTCCATCCACATCAACATCGGCGACACCGACGAGCCAGAAATGTTGCAAGAGATGGGCGAGATATCCAGCATGTGCCGGTATTTCGGTATGCCGCTCCTTGCCATGATGTATCCCCGCGGGCCGAGTATAAAGATCGAACACGATCCAGAAGTCGTCAACATCGCCGCCAGGGTTGGCGCAGAACTCGGCGCGGACATTGTCAAGACCAACTACACGGGCAGCGTCGATAGTTTCAAGCCGATCGTCAAGGGCACCCCCGCGCCCGTCATCATCGCGGGCGGGCCGAAAATGAACACCGTTCGGGACATCTTGATCATGGTCCACGAGGCGGTCAACGAAGCGGGAGCGATGGGCGTTGCCATGGGCCGCAACATCTGGCAATCCGACGATCCCACGAAGATGGTGCAAGCACTGTCCAAGATCATCAACGAGAACTGGACGGTTGACGAGACCTTGAAAGAATTCAAGTTTTGAATCCTTTTTTTAGATGCTTTTTTCCGAGGGATCTTTGCCTCCCGAAGCGGGAACCGCGTTCAATTGCCGGATTCCGACATTAGCAAGATGATGTTGCCGTGAAATCATCAACGTTGTCTCCCTAGCGCCCGAGCCAGATCATTGCCTAGCTGCCGGTTTTCGCCATTTACTTTACTGAAACAGAAGGATTTTAAACGCAAAACGATACTTGATCAATATCTTTTGTCGAATATTGCGCCCCTTGGGGGCGCCGGTACCTTGCAGCAAAAACTGGTGAATTTTTTGATCGTCACAACCAAGAAAGCTATATCGGAAATCCTTGATCTCCTCAAGCCGTTCGAGAAGATCTTCTTGCTCGGTTGCGGGAGCTGCTCGACCGTGTGTCTCACGGGCGGCGATAACCAGATCAAGGAGATGGCCAAGATTCTCACTGGGGAATCTGCCTACAAGTACGAGGTCGAAGTAGAAAAGGAATATGTGGACGAAAAGGGAAAGACGAAGAAAAAGAAGGAGATGGAGCTTCGTGAAGAGAAGTGTGCCGACAAGCACGTGGTCACGGGCTCTATCGTGGTCGACGAGCCGTGCGACATCCGCCTCGACACCAAAGAGTTACCCACTGCGCCGGGGCTCGTGGATGCCGATGCTATCCTCGTCATGACTTGCGGCGTCGGGATGCAGACGGTTTATGACACGCTCATCAGCGCCAAGGAAAAGGGCAAGCTCGCCAAGCTCCCGAGGGTATTTGTCGCGAACGACACCCGGTTCATCGGCCAGACCGAGCGCATCGGGGTCTTCCACGAGATGTGCCGTGGCTGCGGTGACTGCATGCTCAACGAGACCGGTGGAATCTGCCCTGTCGTCCGCTGCGGGAAGTCGCTCATGAACGGCCCCTGCGGGGGCATGATCAACGGCAAGTGCGAAGTCAAGGATTACACGCTGCCTTGCGGCTGGGCGCAGCTCTACGAGCGCTTGAAGCTGCTCAACAAGCTCGAGACATACGTCGACGTTAACGAGCCCCGAAATTTCGCCCGCTGGACGGCCACGCGGGACGTCAGGAACAGGTAGACGAGGTGCATTCACGTGGTCAAGCAAGCATTCTCCAACCTGAAAAAAGCCCTCGTCGATGGCAAATTCGTCTTCACGGGCGAACTAGAACCGCATTTCTCCACGTCCATCGACGACACGATCGAGGACGCGAAGGCCATGAAGAATTACGTGACCGCGGCCAACGTGACCGACAACCCCGCGAGCGACACGGGCTTCGTGAGCAACGTGGCTTCCCACATCGTGCAGAAGGAGACGGGGCTCGAGGTCATCTGGCAACTCCGGTGCACTGACAAGAACCGCATGGCACTCATCGCCGACCTGCTGGCCGCGCCTCGCCTCGGCTTGAAGAACGTGCTGGCATTGACGGGTGACCATCCCTGGTGCTCGCCGCACTGGCGGCCGTCGAAACCTGTCTATGACCTCGATTCGACGACTCTCGTCCGGCTCGTCAACGAAATGGTCGAGAAACACACGGCCCTTGGCAAGGAATACGCCGGTCCCGCATTGGAGATCAACGTCGGGGGGGCAGCAAACCCCAACGCGGGCCCGCTGGAAGCGGAGCTGCTCAAGCTGCAGCGGAAGGCGAAGGTCGGCTGCGACTGGTTCCAGACCCAGGTCGTTTTCGATGTCCAGAAAACGCTCGATTTCCTCAAGGAAGTAAATAAATTCGGCGTGCCCGTCTTGATCGGCTTGTTCCCCATCAAGTCATACGAGGTCGCTAATGGTTTCAACACGATAGTACCAGGCGTTAAAGTACCTGATTCCTTGATGGCCAAGTTCAAGCAGATCAAGACCGAGTGGAAAAACGTCGACAAGAAGCGCATGGAAGAGGAGTATCTCAAGCTCAACGCTGAATTCCTCGGCCCCGTGATCCAGGAGCTGCGCAGCAAGAAGGCTTGCGCGGGCATCCACATCATGGCCGTGCACTATCCCGACGCCTTCCCCGCGCTTTTCAAGTATGTTCAATAAATCTCTTCTTTTCACCTAATTTTCTTACGACAAATATGTCCTGGTGCTGCGCCAGGGCTGCCTGATTGCCACGCATTCGCCACGAACAATTCGACCCGGACCCGCGAGGCGTACGTCGACGTCTTGCACCGCATGGGGATCGAGTCGGCCATCGATGATGTCTTCACGAGCGCGTCGCTCACGGCCGGGTGGTTGGAAGAGCACCTCAAGGAAAATAACTTGAAACCCAATGATATCACGGTCTACGTGATAGGCGAGGAAGGGATAAAGACGACATTGAAACAGCGCGGGTTCGCCATCGCGAGCGAGCAAGACTTTGACACCGATAAAGCCATGCATGGCAAGGTACGATTCGTCATCGTCGGGCTCGACCGCCAGCTCACCTACCGCAAGCTCGACATCGCCCTCAACTGCATCACGAGCGGCGCGGCATTCCTGGCGACCAATGCCGACGTTTCACTGCCGATGGAAGGCGGCACGCTCGCGCCCGGGGCGGGGGGCCATCGTCCAGGCGCTCGTCACGTGCTCCAATCACCCGCCGGACTTCGGCAGCCCGTTCGGCAAGCCAAACCCGATGGCCTTCCACGAGATCGCCCATGCAACCGGGATACCGCTGGCAAGCATGGTATCGGTCGGCGACCGCCCGGAAACCGACGTGCTCGCGTCGAACAAGGCAGGCGTCACGAGCATCCTCGTGCTCTCGGGCGTCACGCGCGAGGGCGACGAGATCCCCGAAGGGATGGCGCCGGACATCATCTTGACGTCCATCGAATCCTTGAACAAGTCATTACCTTGATGATCGTGCTTTCTTTCCAACTAAAGACAATCATGTACATCCTTGCACGCTAGAAAGCAAGTCACGCAACTTCTGTGCTACAAGGAGTCGAGAACGCGGATCCCTTTGGCACCTCGTTGTATTCAAGTGATGCAGTTGGCGGGCGGGACGTGCGAAAGCATTATTAATACACATTTATATCGTGGGATGCTATCCGTTACTTGTCAAAAAAGCTAAGAATCGAACAAAAATGTTCTATTGATACTCCAGCGAAGTGTGAGCCCAACATGTCACGAGATCTCGATTATATCTGGAAAATCATCGTTGGTGGTGCAGGAGGTGTCGGCAAAACGTCGTTATTGTACAGGTACATCCATAACGAGTTTAAAGAGGATATGAAGATGACGATCGGCTGTCAATTCCACGACCAACAGCTCGAACGCCAGAACAGGCACATCTCGATGGTGATGTGGGATCTGGGTGGCCAGGAACGGTTCCGCTTCGTGCAAGGTGACTACATCCGCGGCGCTGCTGGGGCGTTCGTGCTGTTCGACTTGTCCGACCATTCCACCTTCGAAAACGTGGAGGTCGATTGGATCCCATTAATCCGCGCCAACGCGAGCCCAAGTATCCCGATAGTGCTCGTGGGCTCGAAAATGGATCTCGTGGACGAGTCGACATACAACGCCATGCAATTGGAAGCCCAGAGTCTCGTCGAGAAATACAAGCTCGCCGCGTTCACGACCGTGTCGTCAAAGTGGAACGTGAACGTTAACGAGACGATCCTCTACATGGTCGATTTCCTCATCTGGCAAGCATACCAGTCGGAGCGAGACATGGCCTACTCCGAGAATTTTGCATAATGTAGCAATTAAAGACATCCCGCCTCCGAGATGGGTCAGGGAGTCTACCTTGATCAATTAAGAATTCCCGGCCGTGGCGTTTAATCTATTACATTTCGGAATAGAGCTCGTGCATTATCGCCAAATGATAGCGGCCTCGAGAATTCTTGAACCCGACAAGCAACCAGCGAATGATGATCTCGGGCTTAGCGGATGGAACCTTAAAATCACCGATGACGACGGCCATCTCCTCGTCTTTTAATACTTTGTGTATTGCTATTTTCTCCGACAAGTAGCTGGCTGTTGACTCCTCCATGTAGAAGATGACTTCGCCGAAAGTGACGGGGACCTCGTCCGAGGTTCCAAATCGCTCGTGCTTGGACTCAAGTAGATGGTCGAGAGTTTTCAGGTAGATATTGAACACGCCATTCATCATTTTTTCACCATATCACCTATCTATCCTCACCTATTAAGTGTGGTGTTAGCGGTCGTATCTTCGACCCTCCATGCACCTACGTTGATGAACGCGTCGATTGTAGTCCATAATTACCCTGGCCAAGTGGTTATGGAGAAGGTGCTTGCTTGTTTCCTCTACCGGCTCGTCGCACGAAGCGTCCAACTTAATCCAGCTTTAAAGTTAGGGTTATAAGCGGGGAGGTGGAAGGTTTAGGCATGGACCGAGATACAATTCACAATTTTTTTGTAAAGCATGTGGACATCCTTCTTGGTCACAAACATGAGAAATCGCTGGTGCTGGGCACGCCGGACGAGTGCCCTGTTACCATCGATGGCATCACCATCTGCATGCACAAGAATGAGGCCCGGTACCTTTCAGCACCTATACGCACCTACAAGGCGTTCAAGGACGACGACACCGCCGTCATCATCGGCGATTTCAAGCAAGTCGAAATGGATGACGGTTTCTTCTTCAGGTTCCTTCTCGTCGCGTTCAAGAACAATCGGGGCAGGTATCAGCTCGCCATCATGCACGACCTCCGCCTATTCCCAGACGAGATCACGTGGAATGAATGAATCCGTTACCGGCGATTCGCTTCGGGTAGCCGCAATCGTACACCTCGAGGTCAATTTCGGAATTGGCCCTTTTCTCGCCGGTCGGCGAGAAATCGAGTACATTCACGCACCTATAAGTCTCCCATTTCTCCCTTGGGTTGACGGGGTTCGGCCGCATAAGCGTTTCGCGGGGGAAGTCCGCGATGCTGCGGGATGTCCACGTGCGCGTGTCGATGGCATAGACCGCGTCGAGCACGTCGTTGGCTTCACCCATCCCGCACGTCAGCCAGCGGCCATTGGGCGAGAACGACAGCCAGTGGCGATCTGGAATCTAGCGCTCTTAGACGAGCGCTAAGTTCCACCACCTTGCTTAATTGCCCTCGACACGACCCCCGACTCGCGTCGTGCATTCGTGGGGTTGATATTTATTAGTGCATTTCTAACGCGTGGAAGCACGATGGCCGAAAACGATGATGGCACGCTGCTGGCGGGCAACGTGCTGCTCGCCCGCGTGGACGCGTTCCTTCGGGAAAACGAGGCGCTGCTGAAGGCCGTGAAGGTCTCGTTGGTCGAGGGAAACATCGTGCGGGTGCTCGCCATGCGGTGCCGGGCGATCGAGGCGCTGGCCGATTTCTTGTCCGACAGGGTGAAAGTGGCCGTGCTGGCGCACCAGCACGACGTGGTGCTCGTGATCGGGAACGTGATCTTGCTCGGCGGCTCGGTATCGGGCTTGAAGCGTCGTGATGCAAGCGGCCGGGAGATCGACATCACGGTGCTGCGGCACACGATCGAGGTCAAGAACGGGATCGACATCCGCCCCCGCGACGTGCCGCGCCTCGTGGACGAGCACTTCGGCGAGATCGTGGCGTCGGCGGCGTCGAAGAAGGCGTGGTGGCTGTGCTACCTCGCCCGCCGCCCGGCACAGAAAGGTAAAATAGGAGAAGTTTGCATGTACTACCTGGTCATCGTCGAGATCCCGGCCGCCAAGGTGGCAACGCGCGGCGGCGAGGCGTGCCGGGTCGCGGTGGGTGACGAGGCAATGCGCTTGGCTGACGAGATCGAGAAGAAGGTCGTTTCCGAGGACGGGGTCGAGGAGGGATTCCTCGTCCCCGTGAAAAATGTCTGGATAGTGGACAAGCTCCGCGAGGAGCTCGCTGCCAGCAAGAAAGAGCTCGCTGCCAGCAAGAAAGAGCTCGCTGCCAAGGACGAGGCACTCGCTGCCAGCAAGAAAGAGCTCGCTGCTAGCAAGAAAGAGCTCGCAGCCAAGGACGATGAGATCCGCCAGCTCAAGCAGCAGCGCTCTGAGAAATGACCACGTGGGCGCGCTTGTTCCTTGCCATCGATGCAAAAAGCTCGATCGTGAAGCGAGTAGGTGCGTGCGTGCTAGTGCGGGTCGCGAAGAGCGAGATCTTGAAAACCAACCTTCCTAGAGAAAACAAATTTTATTTTCAATTTCAGTTTCCGCATCTGCTGGAAAAATGGAATTAGGTTATCCATTGTCGCAGCCGCTAGGCTGCGGCGTTAGTTTCTAAAGAGCGACAAGCTAACCTTGGCTGTAATGAAGTGTTTTTGATTCACGTGCCTGGTTTGCTCAAATCGACGACGATGAAACCGTTGTTGCCGCCAACTGCGAGTCTTTGGCCATCGGGCGAAGCCGCGAGCGCCTCATCGTGGTCGAATCCCCGCCCCTCGCGCCTCGTGTCGATGACAGCCTTTTCCTTCCATGCGCCCTCGTCATCGAATATCTCGATTAGTTGTACGAAGCCGCCATCGATCAACAAGGCCAGGGTCTTGTCATTCACGAACCGGCCTTGCTTCACCCATCCCCTGGAATCATCTCCACGCAGGTCCGACCAATAATCGTATCCGACGACCTCGCCCACCTTCCATTCGGAGCCGGACTCCTCACCACTGCCATTGTCTGCATTTGCAGCGCCGGCACCATCAGCGGGAATCTTGTAAAGTCTCACGCCTTCCACGCCGCTGCTCGCGAGCCAGCGCCCGTTGGGTGAAAAATCGAGCACGTCGACATTGCCATACGTGTCCAATATCTCCTTTGGATTGCGAGGGTACGGGCGCTTCTTGTTGATGTATTTCGCAATGCTGCGGGGCACCCACGTGCGCGTGTCGATGGCATAGACCGCGTCGCGCACGTCGTTAGCCCCACCCATCCCGCACGCCAGCCAGCGACCATCGGGCGAGAACGCCAGCGAGTACACGCGGAACCATGACCGGGGTTCCTGGGGCGCGTGTGCATATGGATACGTCCAGACACGCTCCGGGTCGGTGTCAGGCCACGGCACCCAGGGGCGGCCCGCGGTGGCCATCTCCACGTCGGCGACGAGCGCGCCCGTGGATATTTCCCAGGCTTTCACGTGGCCATCATCTCCGGCACTGGCGACGATCTTGCCATCGGGAGACGCGGCCACCGCGTTGGTGCCAGGCGGGCTCGGGACGCGCAGGGCGCCGGTCTCCGGGTTGCTGCCGTGCGCCAGGCCGGGGCAGTGATCCCAACGCAGCGCCGCCGTGGCCACGTCCCACGCGTAGACGTTCCCCTCGTCGTCGCCTGCGAAGATGTAGCGACCGTCGGGCGAGAACGCCAGGCATTTCATAAAATGTCTCATATATTCATCTTTATATTCAGAATATGCCTTTTCTCCAACCGAACCATTCCATCGACAATTTGCTATTACCTTTCCGGATGAAGCGTCCCGAATTCCAACATGTCCATATGCCCCGTTTGCAATAAGCCCGTTGTTATGTGAAAAACAGAGTGCAGTCGGTCCACGAACGTCTCCGGCGTATCGACAAATTGGATATCGTCCCTTGCTGGCGCGTGCTGCACGCTCCAATTCGCCCCACTTGCCCGGATGGGTCCCGTCCTCGCATTCCTCCTCCATGATTCTTCTCACGCGACACGGATATATATTGTTATCGAGCTCTCTAATTTCAAAATGTGGGCTTGAGAGATAAATAAGATAAATAAGAAGAACGATTTATTGCATAGGTATGTTTCAAAGTGGAGCTTAATCTGTATCATCTACTCTTGGCTGAATAAATCCGGGGCCAGGTTCCAATCCATATTCCTTCATCAACGCAAATAATTGAGCGGGGGCAAGCCGCGTGATGTCGGTCACGCCTTGCGTCGCGAGCCAGGCGAGGAAGGAAACGGGCGTGCCAGAAGGGGTCTTCTCCGTGTTGCCCGCCTGGGCCGCGTAAAGCAAGAACCACGGGAGGATGTTGTTTAAATCGTTTTCAAGGCTCTGGATGGGCACGCCGTTTGCATCGGTAGCGATGCCTGCGATGTCGCACGCCTCTTTCAGTTTTGCCTTGTACGTGGCGTCGGTAAGAGGGGCGTCCATGAAAGCAGCAAAGTAAGACTCGCCGAGCAAATGGTGGATGAGCCACTGGTCGAAACGAATCGGATATTCGTTGCTCTCATCATTATATTGCTGTACCGGATTGTTCGTGCCGTCAAGGTAGACCGTGTGGAACCGATTGGCTCGATCGATGGTCCTGTGATCCCACGTGCTTTGCGGAATCATGCTGAGGGGAGAATCCCATCCGCGATGCGTGTCGAAACCGACCGCGATGCGCAAATTGTTGCCCCACGCCGCCACGTTTCCGACACGGATGGCGACCTGCCTGCCAGAACCGAATGTAACCATGAAGATGATGGGATCGACGAGCAAGTATTCAACGTTCCCTTTCTTCGACGTCTCGATGCTGGTGATGGGGATGCCCGACGTGGCGAGCCCGTTCAGCGTGCGGACAAGGGCGCCGAGGCGCGCCTCGGTCAGCTTAGCGGGAGAGAGTCTGATCGTGCATGCCGTTCCACCGATGGTGGCCATGCCAACGATGCCGATGCACCTGACGTCCAAGGGATTGCCGAGCGCGGCCTGGGACGTGATGTCGAGCTGGAGGTTGGCGGTGATGCTCGCGTCGAGGTGGACACCGCCGCCGAAGTCGGCGCCGGGCGCGCTGGCTTCCAACATAAGCCGGGATTGCAAGCCGACGCTCAATTCCAAGGACGTCGCGGTGGGGAACCGGGCCTTGAACGCCGTGATGATATCCACGAGCCGCGTGAGCCCACCAGTGACGGGCGTGGAAAGCCATGTGTCAGAAGGTGTACCGACCCGCAA
This sequence comes from Candidatus Sigynarchaeum calidifontis, assembly GCA_030587475.1. GTDB lineage: Archaea > Asgardarchaeota > Lokiarchaeia > Sigyniarchaeales > Sigyniarchaeaceae > Sigyniarchaeum > Sigyniarchaeum tengchongense. The sequence goes on along the minus strand of JAUQYZ010000103.1, from coordinate 11,134 downwards.
GGCGTCAAGAGTCGGGAAATACTTGACCAGCACCTTCTTGGTCGGGTCGGTCGACATGCCTAGCGATGTAGGGAGGGTAAGCGTGCCGCGGATGACAAACTCCTCGTTCCCTTTCGTACCAGCGAATCTCTCCCTCGCGAGAGTCATCTCGGACAGCGCACAGCCTTTCTTTGCCATGTTTTCGAAGAAGGAACGAGCTTTTTCGATCGTCTCGAACACGCGCTCGGCTCCCTTGAGGGTGAACAATTCAAATTTCTCATCGCCTGTATCTGGATCAACCTTCATCTCACCCCATTTCAATTCAGGTACTGTTACAGTCGCCCCGTCTTCCAATTGGAAGTTGTGCTGGAGGACCTCGATCGTGAACCGGCCTTGCGCACCTTTCTCGATGCGGGCGATGGTGGTACCTGCTTCATCCTTAATATCGAAGGTCGTGTAAATCTTCGTCGGATTCTCGGTGGTATCGTGGATGGTCCAGCCGCGGGCGCGGGCTTCCGTTACCAAGTTCCCGTAGATGCGGAACATGGAGATGCATTCATCCCGGCTGAGCGTGAACTGGTGAACGGTAGTCCATTCGTTGTCATCGTTCAGCATCAATTGCTCGACAATCATGTTCGTCTTTGCCGTGTTCATTGCAGTGATGCGGAACACGCCGATACGCTCCCATGAGGAAATCTCGGCACTGAGGTCGCCAGCCAAGAGATCAACAATAAATGCTGAACCTCCTTCGATGGGGTGCAATTCGGCGCCTGGGGCGACGGGGTCATCTCCCCTTGCCGAGTGCGGGACGATCATGAAGCCGACGTTATTGTCAATATCATTCATCGCTGTCAATCCCGACGTGATCTCGAGCCGCGCATCTGCTCCGCGCTGCAGCAAGTCTGGCGAAATCCCAATTCCAGACGCCCAGACATTACCGCCCACTTCCGAAACGGTCGCTTCGCCGGTCTGCCAGTTCACGACGGCTTGCATGTTATAGCCATGGTACGTGTAGTGAATGGTGCATGTTTTTCCATCAGCCGCCCAATTGACGTTCGTCGCAGGATCGAAAGTGATCTCTGGATCGGCCGTGGCGAGCGATGTAAGCTCTTCCTCGAAATATGATCTACGGTGCGTCGTATCCATAGCGGGTATTGGAGAAGATGTTGAGACGGCAAGCGTCGCGACAGTCAATTTACGTAGGAACTCTTCAACATCCTTCCGCAAACCTACTAATTGATTCTGAATGGGCGAATCTGGGTTTAACGAATAGAACTTGTGGTAACCTCTAAATTCACTCGGGATTCTGTAATCGTCGGCACGTACATAAACACCGATAGTAAGCCGGGGCTCCACGCTCAAGCGTATAACAACCGCATGGTCCTTACCCAAAGCGGCTCTATTCGAGTTGTATGCCTTGATCTTTCCTACATTTTCGGAGTTCGGGATAATCGGGAGAGTGATAAAGTGCCATTTCTTCAAAGTCCCACTCTTCGAAAGCCATTCGACTAGACTCTCAGTACCAATGGCTTCCCCCCTCTTAGCTATATCTAGGCCAAAATTCCTCAACCAAGTACGGAGTGCCATCGTGAATATCTGATATCTCGATGTTGTGGCCATCGCGGCGAAGTCAGGTGAATAGGCGGATTCCATGAGCTTGTTTACCGAAACACGATTCTCCCTCGTGTAAAAGGTAGCCGTATTTTCCTGTAAAGACATCGCGTTCTTTAAGACATCTAATAATGAATACGAGCTGCTCTCGATCTTCACACGTAAGCGCGAGGGCATTTTGTCGAAGTCCGCCTTGTCTTGATCTTGGATTCTCGAGTCTCCCGTCAATTGCTCAATCCTTGCGTCTGAATATGCCAGAGTCTGGAATTCCCATCCATCACTTGTATCCACCCAATGGCCAGTTGTATGCATCCCTACGATTCCTTCCTCTTGCATCCAATGTTCAAGTGCTCTTGCGACATCGACAGCGCTATCGCTCCATGAGCTCAACCCTCTCTGCACAGGATCGAAGGTTTTAACATCGCCGGCCAATTCAAATCTAACCGGCTGTGATCCTCCCGCTTGCCTTTGTTTTATGATCGTATTCATAAATCTGACAATCGCTGCGTTCTCGTCATCATTCAAATCAGTGTTAAAGCTCGAAAATAACTTGAAATCGAGTCGCATAGCACTTGTGTGCTGTGTCTCCTTCACCTGACTCAGAAGACCGTCTTGACCGCGAACTTGGACTTCTTGATTGTCTGTTAAGCTGATTTTCAACCCCAGATTTCCCCGTAATGCTTCCACTATGGCTCGAGCACTTAGACCGGCGAGGACACAAACTCCTTCCTCCCCCGTGTAGAAAGAATCACGTGCAATTGCTGCTAAGTAATCTAGGAACTTTGTCGCATACCATGAGGTTCCATCAATAACATATCTTTCGTTCGAATCGGAATAACCAACAGAAGGAAGAGGCATCGCGGTCATATCCAAAATACCCCGTAATTTCTTTATTACCTCTTTTTTGTCTTTGAATTTAACGTCCTTGAATATACACATATCGGGCTTCAACATCTGCCGCTTACCGGGTTCACCTTCCCTTCCTGGAAGTGTTGAAATGCTTTTTCCAAGCTGATCTCCCTCCTGGATGCCTAGTTGATCCTTACCGAACTCTACGGCGAAAACCCACCACATTGCTTCCATTAATCCAGATTCTAGACAAGCACCAGTCGTGAAGAAAGACTTGATTATACGCTTCTGATCTGCGCGTGATTTCTTCACCAGTCGTGAAGAAAGACTTGATTATACGCTTCTGATCTACGCTTCGGAACCAGCGCGAGCCACGCCGCCTTGAGTGCAACCGGGTCGAGCAACCTGGCTTGCTCTAGCAACTCGATGACGTCTTTGTAGAACAAGCTTGCCGCGCAGACGTGTCCGGGATACCGATTTTCCATCGTGTCGCCGTGCAACACGAGATCATTGACCCGCTGGAGGGCCATCTCGATGATCGGTATGAGAATTGTCGTTGGATCGGCGCCGCGCCACCGGCCGATCAGTCCGTGTTCCTTCCAGAGCCTATCGGTCAGGATGGCGACCGACTCTTCGTCTATCGCCACGATCGCGACGGGGTTGCCCTTCTCGCAATGTTCCTTTGCGATGCGGAGACAGTTGTCTATGACGTTATCGACAAGCAGCCGGGCGAGACGGGGTGACGACTTTGGCTTGATAGACCGGAGTACACCGAGTACATCCCGGAGCGACAACCAAGCCTTCTCGCCTCTTGTTTCATCGATCGACAGTAGCCGGATCCCGGCTTCGATGCCTGGCCTCGTCACGGCGGCGTGGTTCAGCAAGATCCCAGGCGAGCGAAGTGCCTCGACCTCCCGGCTTCCTGTCTCGCCGTACTTAACGATGACTTGCCCTGCGACCGGCGCGTTATCGCTTGATGGATAGGTTACTGCGTTGATCACCATGCCGACCCGTCGAGCCTGGCCGGGGTCGTCGCCATCGCAGCGGCTGAAGACCTCGTCGCCGGCGACGAGAAAGGGGTCCGACTCCGGGGGCGAGATGGTGGAGAATTGCACCCTCGATGGCGAGATGCGAGCGACCCGCACGTAAGCAACCGAGACCGCGTCGGCATCCACGAATTCTTTGCGGTCCCGATACCACCGCCGCCACGACTGCAGGGCGTGAGCCAGGCCCGGGTTGCCCGGCATTGCGCCGCGTCGCCGATGATGCTTGGCTTGCTTCGTTTGTGGTCGCCTCTAGAACCTTTACTCGGGAGGACGTATTTTAACAGCGTCTCGCGTATCATGATTTCCCCGATCCTGATAAAAAACTATCCTACAGCATTGCATCGTGATTGTATGGTACGACCTGCTACCGTAGAGGGGCGGGTTCATGCTCGCTATTGCGAGCCGCGAAAAAGGAGATCTTGAAATCCGTGCGAGATCAGACGATCTTGGAAATTTTCTCGCACGCGCGCTTGCAGTCCAAAAAAATGAGGCCTAGCTTTACTTCCTTCGTAGCTGATACAGTCAGGACGGCGTTGGCCCCCGCGCCCATAACCATGAGGTACCCGTTCTCGCCCCGGATGAGGATTTGCTCCAGCGCCCCCTTGTTCAGCTCCAGCGCCGCTCGCTCGCCGAGGCTCAGCATCGCTGCAGTCATGGCCGCGATCCGGGTGTCATCGACTTCTTGCGGCATCATCGATGCAATGGGGAGTCCCTCCACGCTCACGACTGCCGTCGCTAGGATTTCGGGTATGTTCGCAGTGAGGTTCTTGAGTATTTCTTCAAGCTCCTCGACATTGTTTGTATCTGACTGCATGTCTGTTACCCGTCTCACCATCTCGGGGGGAGAGTTGGATGCATAGTAAGAGAAGCGATGTTGTATCTAACCTTTAGAAACATAAAAAGGTTAAAGTCAGAAATGATGTCGATAAGGAGCAACGTGATTCAATGCTCCCAACATTCTCTAGTTCCTCGCTGAAGCGGTAGGGCCAAGAAACGAGCTAGAATTGTTAATTAATAACTCTGCTTTTTATACCATATCCCATTCCTCGAAGGCCACGACAAGGCATGTTTTACCTAATATCCATAAAGGACACCATCAGGATTTTACCCTCTTCGTTTGGCAAGGACATCAAGGAGGAAGCCAAGGAGATCATCCGCATGGAATACGAGGATCTCGTGCTCAAGGATATCGGTTATGTCATCACGGTCACGGATATCGTGAACATCGACCTTGGAAAACTACTCCCGAAGGAGGAGGGTATGTTCTCCCGGTGCACGTTCGAGCTCCTCGTCTACCGTCCCGAGATGAACGAAATCGTGGAAGGCAAGGTCGTCGAGGTCGTTGATTTCGGCGTGTTCGTGCGCCTCGGGCCGACCGATGGCTTGTGTCACGTCTCGCAAGTCACGGACGATTTCATCTCCTACAACTCGAAGGGAGGCATGCTCGAGGGGAAGGAAACAGGCCGCACCATGACTACAAGCGACCTGGTTCGTGCCCGCATCGTGGCAATCTCCCCGGCGTCGCGGTCAAAAGCCGGAAAGCTCGGCCTCACCATGCGCCGCCCGTTCCTTGGCAAGCTCGACTGGGTCAAGGAGGACCTCGCGGGCGGCCCGGCGCGCGAGAAGGGGAAGAAAAAGGAAAAAGAGGGCGAAGCCGTGGCGGAGAAACCGTTTGGCGGGAAAAAAAAAGGCAGATAGACAAAGGAATCTCTCATCGTGAACGATTATGGGAACCGAGAAAGCATGCCGGACATGCAGCCTCATCTCGACCGGCCAGCAAATATGCCCGCGCTGCAAGACACACACGCTTTCCGACGACTTCACGTCTGTGGTCATCATCCTTGACCCGGCAAAGTCCGAGATCGCCAAGCGGCTGAACATCAAGGAAGCCGGCAAGTACGCGTTGAAGGTAAGATGACGGCTCATCGGAAGGCGTGAACGTCATGGTCGTGTTCCCCTGCCTTTTTAACGCCTTGTTATTCGTTGAAATGTCGTTTTTTGGCACGTTGCTCGTGCACATCGGTTGGCGAAACAAGGGAAAGCATCTCTATTGCTGCTGCTCCTCTTTAATCGCTGCCGTGCAAGTCTTCGTCATCGCCCTTGCCATCACGTTCGCCAGCCCGTTCCCGCGGTACCCGGGCATGCTCCCGTACCCTTATTCGGGCTTCATGCAATGGTGGACGTGGGCGTGGGCCGCGATCACGACGACGTTTTTCTTGAAGGAGAGACGGCGGGCTTCAACGCCGGAAACGATGCCAGGCTATGCCCAGGCGAGTGGCAACGTGGTCACCGGAGATCCATCGTGCATCCCCGATGATGGCTTGAGATATCACCATGAAAAGGCCCGCAAAGCATTTCACCTTGCCGGTTTCCTCGTCGTCGCGTCCTATTACCTCGTCTCCCCTTTGGTTTCGGTATTGGCGAATGATGCGATCGTGACGGCTGGCCCGGCCTATGAAATCATCTGGGGTCCCATTTCCGAGGCATATTTTTTCGGCGAGACGAGCTTCGAAGAAGCGGCGGTCACCCTCACGCTATTTGCCCTCATCGCGACCGTGATCCTGGTCATGCTCATCGACACGTTCAGGCTGCTTGCCGGCGACAAGTACAGCATCATCACGCTCGTCGAGCGGCGGTTAGGAAAGGTGCTCCGGAACAAGGAGAAGAATGGCCCCGGCGCCCAGGATTACATCGCCATAAGCAGCACTTGCGCGTGGCTCGTCGGCATCGCGTTCGGCACGGTGATCCCCGGCTTCGAGGCGATACGAATCGCTCTCGCAGCCATCGTGATGTCGACGCTGGCGGATGGAGCGGCGGCCATAATAGGGAAGGCGTATGGCCGCCACGAGGTCAAGCGGCCGTACAACCAGGTCAAGAGCATCGAGGGGTTCGTCGCCGGCTTTATCGTTGCCTTTCTCTGCGGGATCTTCTTCACGAGCTGGCTCGTCGCCTTGATCATTGCGCTTGTTTTTTTCCTCATCGATTACATGTCGCCACCCGTCGCGGACAACGCGATCAACCCCGTGGCACTCACGACCGTCGGTTGCCTTGTCGCCATGCTGGTTTAGAGCCAGGTCCGAGAGTTGAATGGTAAGAAGGGGTGAGGTGCTGTTTAGAACTTCGCGCCACACTTGGCACAGAACACGTTCTTCGCGGGGTTCGGTTTTCCACAAGCAGGGCAGGTCTTGCTCGAGGCGGTTCCTTCAATGATTTCCGGCGTGGCGCGCGGTATGGTTTCGGGCGGCTTTTCTTCACCGAAGTTCAATGTCAAGTTTTCGATAGCCGGGCGGGCTGCCGGTTTCGGCTGAGCCGGGGTTTCTTTCGGGGAGAGTGTGAACAGATCCGTGATGAATTGGTTGCCGGGCGTTTCTTTTTCTGCCGGTGCCTCCCCCTCGGGATGCGTGCCGACCCCGAGGGTTTCGAGGTTGAACGTGCTCGGCAATTCCTCGCGGGCCTTGATCTGTTGGAAGGCCGAGAAGAGTTCCTCGCTAAGCGCTTTTTCCTTGTCGGACGGCCGCTCGATTCGCTGGATTTTCTCGGGCAATGCCGCCGGCTTTCTCGCTGCTGCGGCCACGGCTTCATCCCGCAACTTCATAGGCGCCGCAACTTTCGGGGCAAGTCTCGATGCATCGATGCGCTTGATCTTGATGCCTTTCTCGACCCGGGCCATATCCATGTCCGACACGATGCCCGCGAGCATTTCAGGCGTGAGCTTGATGGGCTTGGCCTTCGAACCGAGCTCTGGCTCTCGTGGCTTCGCCGGCTCCAGTGCAGCAGCTGGTGCCTTGGTCGCCCCGGTCACCACCGGCCGCACACCGGTTAGCTTGCCGATCACGGGTTCCAGGACGCCACCCTTGCGTGCTGCAGGCACCACGTGCGCGGCAATCACGGGGGCTGGAACCTCGTCAGCAATAACCTCCGCAGCAATAACCTCGCTAGTGCTAGTCTTGGTTGTGGCTTCGGCACCAGAAGGGCCCTGCTCGGGTTCCCCTTCTGACTTGATGAGTTTCTCGACCTTGCTGGAGATCTCTTCGATCTCCGCTATATCTTCTTCGAGATCTGCGAGGAACTTGCGAGCATCGTCCTCGATTGATTCGTTAACACGTGACGGTATGGCCGCGGGGAGCTTGGCGGTCGCAGACCTTGCCGGCCCAGTCATGCTTCTCGGGTTTGCGAAATCCTTCGCTTGCACGGGCTCGGGCGTGGGCTTGGCAGGAACGACGGCCGGCGATCTAGCCGGGACTGCCCTCTGCTTGGCTGCGGCAGGATCAGCAATGGCCTTCGCTTGGAACGAGATCGCGTTCTTTGCAGCAGGGGCTTCCTTCGCTGGCGCCGCGGAACCGGCCTTTTTCTTGACGAATTCCCGCCCCTGGCTGACGTCCTCGGCCATCCGATCGAACTCTTGCCGGAAAAGCACCCCGATTTCCATGCGCTTGTCGGTCGGCATCTCGACAAGCTGGGAGAGCTGCACGTAGATGCAGAACGCGAAGTCGGCGATTTCCATGGGTGCCGTTTTCTCGGAAATCACCTCGGACATGAAATAGCAGTCCTTGGATATCTCGTCGATGTTGCTCTCTAGCATGTTATTTACAAAGGATTTCGTGAAGTCGGCATCCTGGAGCACCATATCTATCTTTTCATCGTCACAATTCGACGTTGGACAGAGGTCACACTCGGGGAACTTACTCACCATGGGTGCTCACGTCTTGCACGTGCTTCAACAAGGATATTTCGATGCTCGGATATTAATGCTTATAGTAAAGACTTGGATTGCCCAGAAGGGCCGTGGCCGGCGGGGCGGGCGATTTTTTCCTCGCGGTAGACCCCTCGTGGGATGTTACCGGGGGGTTTAAATGCCTGGCCGGCATGCCATCTCGATCATGCAATCCACGAAAGCGGCACGACTCGAGGGGTATAGGGCCCTCTTCGACCCGCACTACGTGCCGCCACTGCTCGTCGGTCGCAAGAAAGAGGCCGCGTTCTTGAAGGGATTTCTCACGGACAGCGTCGCGCTCAAGCTGGCCTCCGACAGCTGCGACACGAGTGGCATGGTCGTCATGATGAACGGGCTCAAGGGAATCGGCAAGGCCACGCTCGTTCACAAGGTGGTAAACGAGCTCCAAGAAACATGCTTGGACATGTCACCGCTGCGGCTCAAGAACATTACCATCAATTGCATCGAGAAGGACGAGGCGCATTTGCTAGGCGATCTCCTTGCCAAGCTAGACATCGACCTGGTACTGCCCGCGAGCTCTCCCGTCGACATCGCGGGGACGTGGAACGCCATCTCGGCCATCTTGCGCAAGCGCGCTGCAAGTACCGCCTACACGGTCTTCTTCAACAACGTCGAGTGCGTGCCGCTGCGCTTTTTCAACAAGCTCGCGTGGAACTTGAAGCACCAGGGCATGAACTTGCTCATGGCCACGAGCATGCGGCACAACAACTATTTCATCGAGAACCTGGACCTGAGCATGGATCTGGACGTTTATAAAATCGGCGATCTCAACGAGATCGTGGAACAACGCGCGAAAATCGCTTTTCCGGGGATGGATCCCTGCGTCGGGCATTTCATTACGGATTCAGTCGTCGCGTTCGATAGTGCACGTCCCGGCCCTTGCATCACCGTCATGAAATACTTGTATCCCCACGTCGCCGAGGGAAATGCCGATTCGATATCCCTGGGCCTGATCCAGGACAGCGTGAAGAACGCGCTGCCCGAGATCTCGTATAACGAGCTGGAACTCGCCGAATTCTTCGCCGACGCGTCCATCCAGAAGGTCATCTTCCTCGATAACATCGTTGGTCACGCGGAAGCGTCCGGCCAGTTCTACCTCTCCCAGGCGGAACTGAAGGAGGTCTACGACACGACGTGTGATTCCCTCGACATGGAACCTGCCCCCAACGAGTTCAACACCTTCATGACCGAGCTCATGGCATGCAATATCCTCTTGAAGTCCAACCACCAGCCGGGCAGTTTCTTCACGATGGTGCCGTTGCAGCTGATCAAGGGATACATCGACGCGACGATCAAGTGAGCCCGCGGGTCCCTCGCGTGGCCGGGAAATTGCCATCTAATAGAAGAGGATCACGAGGAGCATGAAAGTCAGCTGCGCGATCATGCCGGCTTGCACGTTTCTCGTCAAGATAAAGAGCAGCCCGACGAGCGCGTGAAGGAACAAGCTGGGCACTATCGTTGCTGGATTGAAGAACAGGGAGAAATCGAACAGCGCCCCGAAAAGGGCCGACAACACCCACGCGCGCAGTCTCGCCGCCGTGCGAGAAAGCGGCGGTGCCCGTTTCTGTAAGGATTGGAGGATACCATTCAATACGGTGCCGCGGTAGAACAACTCGCCCATGACTTGCGCGGCCGCGACCGGAACGAGCATGAACAGCCGGTTCCCGATGCCGATCATGTACTCCGAGTATTGTTGCTCCGCTTGTTCGCCGGCCACGGTTGCCACGAGGGCCTCCAAGCCCGTGACTTCGTTAATGCGCTGCCCCACGTAATTCAAGGCATAGAGGCCGATGCCGCACGCGATACCCAGGGCGACGGCCCAAAGCCATTCCACCCCGGGAATCCGATGAAATGCGAGTTTCCTGGTGCTCGTCTTGATGACCAAGACGTAGGCGAGCGGGGCAATGCCTACGAGGATGCCCGCCATATTTATGGAAAAGTACAAGACCGGATCAAACTGGCCGCTCGTGATGGTGCCCTCGCCTGCAGCGATGATCAAATAGTTGACCATCATGACCACGAAGAACGTGAGCATGACGACACTCAACACCTCGCGGGGTGCCCACGATTCCTTGACCCGGGGGCTCTTGAACAGCGCTTGCTCCAGCATGATGGGGCCGCCCGTCCCCGGCTGGCTTTTCTTGCCGGCCGGCGCGGCGGGTAGCTTTGCACCGCAAACGGGGCATGCTTCGACCGATTGGCTCGCCAGCTTGATGACCAGGCCGCACTGCGGGCACCTGGTTTCCGGCACCTTCCCGTCCTTCGGTCGTTCCATCTCGATCACGACAAGAGTTCCAGTTTCAATAAACTAGAAAACCACGTTATGAATAATATTTTTCCAAGCAATGTAAATTGCAGTGGAAAGTGCATTTGAAACCTTTAACTTCACGTTACTTCACTTCCTAACTCTTCTGCTACTTCGCCGGGGTTTCATGGCGATACATGTCCAGTGAAACCGAGTGCGAATTGGGATACTTTTATACGATGCTATGATAACGATTGTATCCCCTTGTTACTCGAAAACTGCGAGAGGGTTACCACGGCGCAATTGTGGCGTTTATTGTACGATTCCTCGAATCCCGTGGGCATTCCCGATTGGACTTTTTGATTTTTGCTTTTAATCTTTTCTCAGCGCTCAATCTAAGCAGACTAAAAAAAAGGGCTCGTTTTAAGTCCGAATGATGATCAGCCTCCTCTCATTTTTCCATCTTTTAAGCCTTCGCTTGCACCTTGATGCTGCAGATCGAGCAATCTGCCTTGTAACTTGCCCCAGCTATCCGCTTGAAGTGAACGCCCGCCCGATGCCGCCGATTATCTTTTATTTGCAACTTCAATGACGGCTCGTTCCGCAACAAAAATATGGAATGGACGCGCTTGCTAAGAGCCTCGGCCGACCGCAGCCCACCTAAATGCA
>JAUQYZ010000054.1 GCA_030587475.1 Candidatus Sigynarchaeum calidifontis | reverse complement strand
CTTCAGGGATGAAAACGGGAAATGGACGGGGTTCTGGCCTGATATCATTGAGGAAATTGCAGTAAAGGAGGGATGGATCATAGATTACGTCGGATTCTTTAATGAAAGCTATCCCGACGGTCCGTTTAACGAAAGCCTTGTTGAAGGTCTTGGAAAGGGGAAAATCGACATCATGGTCGATGTTGCATTTTCTAAAGATCGGATGCAAAAATATAATCTTATCTAGTACCGATAAAGTCTAATGATCCAAGAATATTACTAGGTTTCTGGGGCTAATCGTGGCTGGCAAAAATGCTGCGTGCGGTGAACACGGCTCGTCGCGCCCCGAGATGACGCCCTGGTTTGTAAAAACGGCTTCCATTGTCGTAATATGGCCGACAAAATTGCACTAGCAAAATCCTTGGATCAATTCACTTAATATTTACCTTATCTACAACAATGTTACCGTGTTCGTCAATTGGGGCATCATTTATGCGAGTAGAGCAGGAATCATTCATAATTTTGGTGATCTGGAAAATAAAACCATCGCAACAATGGCCAGCAGCATCCATACCACTGGTGAATATGGCATCGTGAATATCACGACCCATTTCGGGATCCCGAATTGCACGTTCGTTTACGTTCCCGATTACACGCGCGTTTTCGAAATGGTAGATAACAAGTCGGCTGATGTTGGTGTCGTGAACCGATTGTTCGGCATATTGAATAAGGGAAAATACGACGTCGTGGAGACCAGCTTGACCTTCAATCCTTCCGAGCTTAAATTCGCCTTCCCTGAAAACGCTTCAATAAACAACATCATCATTCCACGGATAGATTACCACATGACCAAATTGATGGCGGATGGTGATTCGATTTACTACCAATCCATAAACCGATACTTCATGACCGGCGTTCCGGTCGTCGAAAAGATCCCGGACTGGCTCGTATATTTAATAATCACTGTCACGATCGTGGGAATCGTGTTCATATCGATGAGCATTTATCTCAGACGCAGCGTCAACCAAAAAAATGCCACCATCAAGGAGCGAAACCGGATAGAGAACAGGCTGCGAATGGTATTGGGCGAGCTGTCGATTGCCAAGGAAAAGGCCGAAGATTCGGACCGGCTCAAGTCAGCATTCCTGGCCACCATGTCGCACGAGCTGCGCACGCCGCTCAACTCCATCATCGGTTTCACGGGTATCCTCCAGCAAGAGATGGTCGGTCCTCTAAACGCGGAGCAGAAAAAGCAGCTCGGCATGGTGCGCGACAGTTCCACCCACTTGCTCAACTTGATCAACGACGTGCTCGACATCTCCAAGATCGAGGCCGGCCAGTTGACCCCCGTGATGGCATCCTTCGACTTGCGTGCGTCGATCGAGAAATGTATCCGGACGATTCAGCCCCTGGCCGATAAGAAGGGGCTCGCGTTGGAAATTGAAATCGGGGCCGGCGTGGGAACCTTCATAAGCGACCAGAGGCGGGTGGAGCAGATCATCATCAACCTCATGAGCAACGCCGTCAAGTTCACCGAGAAGGGAAAGGTTCGCTTCGAGTGCAACGTGGATGAAAGTAACGTCACGATCCGCGTCATCGACTCGGGGATCGGGATCAAAAAGACGGACATGGACAAGCTGTTCAAGCCATTCCGCCAGATAGACACGAACATCACGAGGAAATACGAGGGCACCGGGTTGGGACTTTCCATTTGTAAAAAACTTGTAGACTTGCTCGGAGGGAATATATGGGTAGAAAGCGAGATTGGTAAGGGAAGCACCTTCTCGTTCAAGCTACCGATCGCGAAGGGAATGCCATGAATGCAAAGGTATTGTACATCGAGGATAACGAACAGAACCTCTACTTGGTCACGTTTTTGCTGAAAACGCGAGGTTACGAGGTGCTCCAAGACCACGAGGGCCAGGAAGGCATAGACATTGCCATCCGTGAAAAGCCAGATCTCATCTTGTTGGATATCCAGCTGCCATCCATGGACGGTTACACCGTGGCACGGATGCTGAGGAGCGAGTTAGACTTGAAAAAAACACCCATCGTAGCCGTGACCTCCTATGCCATGCCCGGGGATCGCGAAAAGGCATTGGCAGCCGGCTGCACGGGTTATATAGAGAAGCCCATCAACCCGGACACGTTCTTGAACCAAATCGCGGAATACATGCAAATTGCCGGGCATAGGGGGAATGCATGATGACCAAGATCTTGATAGCGGATGATAATCCTCAAAACTTGTACATGCTCGAAACGATACTCAAAGCGAACGGTTACAACGTCGTTTCCGCGGCGAACGGAAACGAGGCCCTCGAGCTTGGCCGGAAAGATCCGCCTGCCCTTGTCATCTCGGACATCTTGATGCCGGTGATGGACGGGTTCGAGCTATGCAGGCGGTGGAAGGCGGACGCCTCGCTAAAGCATATACCGCTCGTCTTCTACACGGCCACGTACACGGATCCCAAGGACGAGCAGTTCGCGCTCAGTCTCGGGGCCGAGAAATTCGTCATCAAGCCGCAAGAGCCCGACGTCCTGGTCAAGATCGTGAAGGAGATCCTGGAGGAATTCAAGAAGGGAGAGATCGTTACCACGGAGAGGCCCCTCGTGGATGAAATCGCCTTCCAGAATGCGCATAACGAGGTGCTGCTACGAAAGTTGGAAAAGAAAATGCTGCAATTGGAGCTCGAAGCGACTGAACGGAAGCGAGCGGAGCGAGAATTGCGCGATCACGTGGAGCTCCTCGATAATGCAAACGAGGCAATCATTCGCGCGGACATGGTAGGCAGGGTCACCTATTTGAACAAGGGATCCGAGCGGTTGTTTGGATGGACGCCAGATGAAATCGTCGGGAAAAAGGGCAAGGATGTCCCTTTCGTAATAGATAAAGCGCAATTGCATTCCATCCTTAAAACCGTGAAAGAAAAAGGAGAGTGGCACGGGGACATGCGGCATGTCCACAAGAACGGCAAGGAAATCATCGTCGAGAGCAGTTGGAAAGCCGTTTACGACAAAGCAGGGAAGCCCGATTCGATCTTGATCATCGACACGGACATCACCGATAAAAAGAAACTGGAATACCAATTCTTGCGCGCTCAACGCCTCGAGAGCATCGGCACGCTCACCAGCGGCATCGCACACGATCTCACAAACATGCTGACGCCGATCAAGATGGCCGTGGAAAACTTGAGGATGTTATATCCCAACGACAAGGACAAGGAATTGCTTAACATAATCGAAAGGAACGCGATGCGCGGGGCAGACTTGATAAAGCGCGTCCTGGCATTTGCACGAGGCATCGAAGAAGAACACAAGGACCTTCTAATAACGGACATCATTACAGAGCTTGATAAACTTGTCGAAGAGACCTTCCCGAAGTCGATAGAAATCCGTGTCAAGATACCAAGTGGCATATGGGTGATTTCTGGGAATGCCACGCAGCTGCACCAGGTTCTCATGAACCTGTGCTTGAACGCCCGTGACGCCATGCCTGGTGGCGGGATCTTGACCGTTTCTGCGGAGAATGCTCGTATCGACGATGATTTTGCACGAACGAACCCGGACGCCAAGGCCGGGAATTATGTCGTTGTTATCATATCGGACACGGGCGCGGGCATGATTCCAGAGGTTCAAGAAAGGCTCTTCGAGCCTTTTTTTACCACGAAGGAGATCGGCAAGGGCACCGGGCTCGGCTTGTCCACGTCCCTGGGCATCGTGAAAGGACACGGCGGCTTCATCCTTGTCAACAGCGAGGTAGGGAAAGGAACATCATTCAAGGTTTATCTTCCTGCGATCAAGGTTCCCGTTGAAAAAACAGAAGAATCTTGCCTTGAAGCCCCAAACGGTAATGGGGAGACCATTCTCGTTGCCGATGCCGATGGGCATTCCCGAAAGATGGCCTTTGCAACACTAAAGACTCACGGATACGAGGTGTTCGTGGCCAGAAATGGCTCCGAAGCGATCTCGACATTTGCAAAAAACAAGGATAATATCGTCGCGTGCCTCGTGGATTTGATGATGCCGATAGTCGACGGGAAGGAAACCATTCAAATCATCCGGCAAATCAATCCCGACGTGAAAATAATCGCCACCAGCGGGAGAGCGGAAAATGAAAACATGACCGGCTCGTTGAATAAACACGTGCAATCCTTCTTGTCGAAGCCGTTCAATGCCGAAACCCTGCTAAAAACCATCCACGGCATCATCAATCCGACCGATGCGGGATAGATCCCCTTATTTTTCACGAATTCACCACAGATAACCGCCGATGTCTTTTTTCACTCTTGCAAGTTGAAAGTATTAATGTCAGAAGGAGGACAACTGATACACTTTAACAGCAGTGGAGTGGTTTGTTCTATGCACAACAAAAAAGCCTTGTTCTTGCCCATTTCGATGGTTGTTGCGATATGCATCCTGAGTTCTACGAACGTTTCCGCGATCGTGGAAACGAAGCCTGAGATCCGGGAGAATGATATTTTCTGGGATTACTTCTCGTTCACGGAGCAACAGCCGGTTCCGTTCACGATAAAGTCTGTCGGGAACGTTTCGATCTGGCTCCTCACGCCCTCTGAATTTACACCCCTCCTCTATGACAACGGAACTTGCCAGGTTCCTTCGATACCTGCTGATTTCAACACGATCACCGACGGTTCACTCGTTAATGGCGTGTACATCATCCAACAACAATGGACTGTCAATTTTTTGAATACAACTTATGGCTTCCCCATATACACCCCGCCAGGGGATAACGCGAAACCATCGGTTGCCGTTTACCTCGTCGTGCAGAATCATGGCGCCGGCAACCAGCGCGTGCTGATTCAAGTGAAGCCGGAGTTGGAGTTTCTAACCCACTTGAGTTCCTCGACGAAATGGCTCATGATCTTCCTCAACGCGGTCCTGGTCATCTGGCTCTTCTGGAACGGGCACGCGTGCGCGAGGTCGGAGACGCAGAAGAATAAAGCGAGGATGTACATTGGCTTCGGAGCCGGGTTTGGCTTTGGCATGGCAGCAAGGATCCTCGGGGAGACCATCCATTACTACGACCGGGACGTGGGACTTTACTTGTTCCCGCAAGATAGGCTCCAGGGAAGCATCGCCAGCATTATCTTCAACAGCCAAGCCACCACCGCGATTCCAGCGATGCTTCTCGTCATGTTACTGGCGCTTGCATTCGTGGGTTTCTCTTACATCGTCGAGAAGATCGTTAAAAACCGGAAGCCCGTCTTCACCTTCAACTTGATCGTCGCCGCTGCTGTGACCCCCCTCGTGCTGTTTCTCGGTGATTACACGGATATCATCCTCGGATATGTCATGATCTCCATCGTGCTCGCGCTGGTGAATGTCTTGCTGGTCTATATCGCCGTGGCGAGGAGCACGAGCGGGGATCTCCGAAAGCAAGCCATATACACGATGGTGGGAGTGCTCATACCCGTCATTTTGCAAGCGTTCGACGCTGCAATAAGCTTTGGTTCTTTCTTGTACGCTCCAGAGGTTAAAGCCATCGTCCTCAACTCGATCGTCGTGCTGGGGCTCGTGCTCTTTTACAAGAGTAACAAGTAAAATTTTTCCACATTACGAAATCATCTTATTGTATCCCTTCCATTTCAACAAGAACGCAAGGTTATTGATGGACTCATGACAGAAACCCACGACATGGGCGGGGAATCGGCGGCACGCCCCAATCAGCCCGAGGGGGTCGAACCAGTACAAGTGGGGGAAGATAAGGACTTGTGGGATAAGATCGGCTTTCATAGGCCTTTAGGCGGCTTCTGGTATCGTCTCATCCTCGAGCTCGGCATTATCCTCATCCCGATCCTGTTCGTCTCGTTCTGGCTCACGGTTCTCTATCCCTACCCGGAGAGCCTGGGATATTCCACGGCGTTCTCTGGATTATTCGTGCTCGTGTTCACGGCGTTCGACATCGGTACTGCGAACACGTTGAACAGGTTCGTGGCCGACTCCGCGATTAAAAACCCCGCGAAAATGGTTCAATACATCCAGTACTTTATCGTTTACCAGGCAATAACGGGACTCGTGCAAATCACGATCTTGAGCTTGTGGACGATCCTGGTCATGCCGAACACGCCGCAAGCATACGGGATCTGGATTATTCTTCTGGTTGTATCCAAGCAATACCCGGGCTACTTGAACGTGTTCAAGACGGCCCTCGGATCGCTCCAACAATTTAATATAAAAAGTGCAGTCGATTTTCTCCAGTCAGAGGCGTTCCAGCGCCTCACCGAGGTCGGTTTCGTTCTGCTCGGCCGCTGGATTGGCGGGATGAACCCGGCAGTTGGCGAACTCATGGGTATCGCGCTGGGATCGGTGCTGGGCTTGTACCTTGACGATTTCATCGCTATGATCGTCTCCGGGTATCTCCTTGCCAAGCATCTCAAGCCATGGGGCATCGAGTTCCGCGACTTGTTCCGCTGCGAGTTCGACAGGCACCTGGTGAAGGAATGCATGTGGTTCGGGCTACGGACGGGCATCCCCGGCTTGCTCGTCGCGAACACCCAGGTCATCGGATTGAACTTATTCCTGGTATTTATCCCCCAGTATACAACGTTTATCGTGCTGAGTGGAATGGCGACCCAACTCGTCGCCATAACGCAACGACTGGTCGACCAGGACTTTTCGCCACTCTTCACCGAGGCATACCAGAACGGCAAGAAGAAGCTCTGCCAATATTATCACGCGCACGCGATGCGTTTCTTCGCGCTCAACACGGGCTTCGCTATGGCCATCATGCTCATCGTCATGACAGTTCTCGGGGACGTGTTCGCCGCCCTCAAGTTAGAACGGTACATACTCACGTTGCCTTTCCTCGTCCCCGCCGCCGTCGCCCGTGTCTCCAAGACTTACTTCAACTACCCCGAGGGCATCATGATCGCCGCGCACAAGCCCACGCAGTGGATGATCTTGAAGATAATAGAGGAGGGGCTCAGGATCCTCTTTCTCTATCTAACGGTCGTCGTGTTCCGCGTGCAAGATCTGGGCATCTACGGGATCGTCTACGTGCTCTCCTTGGTCGACTACCCGGCATACCTCGTGAAGGCGATCATCGCGTACATGTTCATCGACCGCCACGTGTTCAAGATGCGCCTCATGACGTGGCAGACCCTCGTCGCCCCGTCCCTCTCGTGCGGGATTCTCTTCGGGATCTTCACTGCCCTCAAGCTGCTCTTCCTCGACCCGCTGATGAAATGGAATTTCATCGTGGCGATCGCCATCGGCATCGCCGGGATCGCGGTACTCGTTTTCACGTTCTACTTCCCGCTCACCGTGCTCCTGGGCGCGTGGGACGACAACAGCATCAATGATTTCAAGAAAGTGGTCAAGATGGCAGGCCCGAGCAAGATCCTCGTGAACCCGATCGCGAAGATGATATTCAAGACCGTCCCGATCGCCCGCCTCCACAACCGGTTCAAGTACGACGAGGCGGAGGCGTTCGCGGAGCTCAAGGAGCTGGTTGCATTACGTGATAAGAGCCGGCAAAACGCGGCTGCTATGCCATTGTCGAAGAAAGGGCGCTTGCTATCGATGTTTTAATGCAAACTCTCCCCATGCTTTTTACAATTACCTTCGTTGAGACCGATCGCACCGCAGCCGTGACCGATCACGACACGAGGGGGGACAGCGACATCTCCGTGCCGATCTTCGGAGACGCATTCCCCGATCTCTAGCGATTCCTCGCAATCTCTAGGGCTTCTTTAGTCATGTTACTTTTTTCACTCTTATGACGACAAGCGATGGGGAGAGAAATGGATCGGGGCACGGCGATGGGGCCATGGGTTCCATGGCAAAAAATTTGTCGCAGTTCAACATCGACCCGCGAAAGGCCCTTTTTACCTTGATGCTATGCACGTTTATCGACCAGCTCGGGTATACACTCATCTTGCCACTCTTGCCCGGCGTGGCGAAAGGTTTCGGTGCCAGCGACCTCGCGATCGGCGGGATCATCGCAGCCAACGCCGCGACCGCCCTGGTCTGCGGCCCCATCCTTGGCAAGCTCAGCGACCGCTACGGACGCAAGCGGCTGCTCATCGTCTCGATGCTTGGCACCCTCGCGTCCTTCACGCTGCTCTCCGTATCGGTCGATCTTACGGGAATCATCGCATCCAGGGTGCTCGATGGCATCTTCAGCGGCCAGATCCCGATCGTCAGGGCATACGTCGCCGACATCACGGGAAAGAAGGAGCGCACGGACGTGATGGGCAAGATGATGGCTAGCTTCTCCCTTGGCCTCATCATCGGGCCATCGATCGGCGGGCTCCTCGGCGAGTTGAACTGGCGGTACCCGGTCGTCTTCGGGATGGGTTTGTCCGCGTTCGGTACCATCCTCGTGTTCAAGATCCTCGTGGAAAGCATGCCCCCCAAGCGGGTCGCCGAGATCAAGGCACGCAAGGTGGCGAATTCCGCCAACCAGCCCCGAGGCACGAGTGCTGATTCGCTGCTCACGAGGCCCATCCTTCTCCGGCTCACGCAGGTCTTTTTGCAGGTCCTCGCGTTCAACGCTTTTATATCCACCTTGCCACTCGTTCTCGATGAAAGGTTCCACGTCTCGCCATCGCAGATCGGCTTCCTGTTCAGCGTGTTCGGCGTGGAGCTCATCGTGTTCAGTGGCCTGGCCCTAAAGCGCATCTTGAATCGCTTCGGGGAAGCCAAGCTCCTGGTCGTGAGCATAACGATCCTGGTCTTCTCGTTCGTCATCTACCCGTTCATCGATAACTTCTGGTCACTGTTCGCCTTCATCACGCCCCCGGTTGTGGCCATGGCGTTATTCCGCCCCATCGTCCAGAGCACGCTCACGAAAGCAGCTCCCGAATCGCGGCAAGGAGAGGCGAACGGCTGGGGCACGACCATGCAAGGGATGGCACAAGTCATCGCGCCGCTCGTTTCCACCTCGTATCTCGAGGCCGGGTCACTGATTCTGTTTAGCATAACGGTCTCGGCATATTACTTGATCGGCTGGACGATCGCGGCCGTTTTTGTCACGCTCTTGCTTATAGCAATCATTGACGTGAAGCTATATCCAAAGGACTTCGAGGCACTCGTGAGGGCACCCATCGCGTGAACCGTTTTCGGAAGCGATCCCGTTACTCGTGCCTGATTAGTTCAGGAATTGAGCCAGTCCTCTAATTGCTTGGCATGCATGGCCGTCCAGCCCTTGTACGTGTTGGCCATGACATCCTCGTAGGTCGCACGGGGGTTCTTCGCCCCGTACTCGAAGAGCGGGATCGTTTTCCCCTTGAGCTTGTCACGGTACGCGCGGAAGGATGCCTTGCACCATGCTTGCCATTCCGCATGCACGCGCTCGTAATCGCAGACTGATCGCAGCTTCTCGTCCAGCTGCTTGACCAGGTCGGGGCGATTACCCGCCAGGTTCGTTATCTCGTCAGGATCCGCCTCGAGGTCAAACAGCTGCGGTTCGAAGCCTGGATAGGCGATGTACTTCCATCGCCCGGTCCGGATCATGAACATCGACGTGTTCGCCGCCGTGCCCGTGTACATCGAGAACGCGTGATCGCGGCTCCACCCGGGAGTTCCCTTGAGCAGTGGCAGGAGGGATTCCCCGTCCAGGCGGTCGGGCGCTGCCTCCTTCGGGATGCCGGTCAGGTCGAGGATCGTGGGGTAGAGGTCGACCAGCGAGACGATCTCATCGACGACCACGCCTTGCTGGATGCCTGGCCCGGCGACGACGAGCGGCACGCGGGCTGATGACTCGTACATGTTCATCTTGTAGAATAAATCGTGCTCCATGTTGTTCTCGCCGTGATCGGCGGTGATGATCACGTGGGTGGTATCTCGCAGGCCTAGCTCGTCGATCTTGTCCAGCACCTCGCCGATGAGAGCGTCTGTTTCCGCGATCATAGCATAATAGATCGCCCTGGTGCGCTTCACCGAGGCCGGGTCGAGCCCGTGCACCCAGGCTTTCGAGATCCGCTGGTACTTGAAGACGGGATGGAGCGGCTCATGATCCTTCGGGGGAACCGAGACGGCATCGTAATCGACCCGCGAGAGCCAGTGCCGGGTGGTCTTGAACGCCGGGTGGGGGGTCGTGAGGCTGAGGCAGAGGAAAAACGGCTCGTCCTTTCCTTTCTTATGCCGCTTGGCCTGCTTTTCCAGGAACCGCTTCGCCATCGCGCAGCGGATCCAGTCCTCCAAGTGATATTTCTCGTCGTCGGAATCCTTGACCTTCGGAGCGGGTTGTAAATACGACGGGAGCTCGATGTTCGCGGCGCACGTCCAATCTGTGATGCGGTTCTGCTGCGAGTGCCCGCCGGAGAGATAATCGTGCTTCCCGATGCCGATATCGCCCTTCGGGCCCCATTTCCTCGTCGCGAGGATATATCCGCCCTCGCGAACGAGCACGTCGCGCAGGATGGGCGTGCCAGGCTCCAGCCCCTTGTGGTTGCTCCAGCTCTTGCAGTTGAACGTGTACTGCCCCGACCACAAGTTGGCCCGCGCGGGGCAGCAGATGGGGTGGGGCGTGTAGCATCGCGTGAATAGCACTCCGCGCTCGGCGAATTTATCGATGTTCGGCGTCACGCTCTTCAGCGCGGGATCGCCGAGGCAGCCCAGGACTCGACCATCCCACGATTCGACGATGACCAGCACGATGTTCGGTCGTTTCAGTAGCGCGTCCATGATCCATCGATTGCCTTCCACTGCCCAAGCATTTCTATTTTTCATCCAGGAAGGCAAGCATTGTTATTTGCGGACGTCAATTCTGCAAATTGCCGAATGAGTAATGGAGGGCATCAACAATGAAATCATCGACATTCACATTCAAGGACACCTATGGCGTCGATACCTTCGTCTATAAATGGCTTCCAGACAGCGGCGACATCAAGGCTTGCGTCCAGATCGTGCATGGCCTCGCGGAGCATGCCGGGCGCTACGTGGAATTCGCTGAATCGCTCACCAAGGCAGGGTTCGCATGTTATGCGGACGATCACCGCGGCCACGGCAAGACCGCGGGTACCGAGTCGAAGCGGGGGATCTTCGGCCCCGGCGGGTGGAACGCGGTCGTCCAGGGCATGAAGCAGCTCACGGACATCATCAAGAAAGAGCAGCCAGGCAAGGCTTTGTTCATGTTCGGCCACTCGTGGGGCTCCTACCTCGTCCAGGACTACATGCAACAGTTCGGCGGCGAGTTGAAGGGCGTCGTGCTCTCCGGGTCGGCGGGGAAGCAGTCGTTCTTGATCCAGAAGCTCGGCCCCGTGCTCGCGAGGTCACAGGTCAAGAAGATAGGCGCGGACACGCCCAGCGACTTCTTGTACAAGATGACGTTCAAGGCATTCAACAAGAAGTTCGAGCCGTCCCCGACCGGCACCGACTTCGACTGGACCAGCCGGGACGAGGCGAGCGTGAAAAGCTACGCGGCCGACCCGTTCTGCGGGTTTAAGATCACGCCTGGCTTCGGGCTGGAGTTCGCCAACTCGCTCAACAGGCTCTGGAAGCCCGAGAACGAGAAGCGCATCCCCGTGGACCTGCCCGTGCTCATCATTGCCGGCACGATGGACGCGTCGAACGGGTTCTTGAAGATGCTGAAACCACTGCCGAAGCGGTACAAGGAGCAGCTCGGTATCAAGGACGTGACGGAAAAGTATTACGAGGGCGCCCGGCACGCGGTGCACCACGAGACCAACAAGGACGAGGTCATCGCAGACGTGATCGCGTGGTTCAACGCGCATGTATGAAATATTCCTTCCTATCTTTTTTCGATCCCGCCATGCCCATCTCTACATTGTCCTCACCGATCTCCGATCAATCTCACAATTGGCTATCCGATAGCGGCGAACTCGAGCCGTGCTCCGAGCATGGTATGAACTTTCCGCGCGACCTTTTCCTCGATCTCCAGAAATCGAACGCACCTGCGTGGCAACGTTTTTGACAGGCTTTCCAGGATGTCAACGACAGGCACTTCCTTCATGAGCTTCAGCAAGGCTTGTTTCTTTCGCTCC
>JAUQYZ010000009.1 GCA_030587475.1 Candidatus Sigynarchaeum calidifontis | reverse complement strand
AAAGTCGAGTCCCGTTAAAATTCCCAAGAAACGACGCAACCAGCGGAAGTGTATCGAAGGCATAATCGGGATCGGCGAACAACATCTCGGCTTAGAGCAAACTCGCGTCCGGGGTCTTGAAAACGTGAAAAAAGACACGCTATTAAAAGCTATCTCGATGTTATTCCTTGCAGTCGTGTCGGCCGAGACGGGGATGGAGGACATGTATTTGAGGCCGACATTTTTCTTTGGGTGAGAAGATTAAAGAGAACGAGGCGTAAATTATTTGTTAGACAGACTCCTGAGTGGTTAGGAAATGCTAGGCAATTAGTCAAATAAACCAACCATGCCCTTTTCCCTACATTCGAAGCATTCCAAGGCTTCTTGATCGTGCTACTTCCCAGCAGATTAAAAAGCCTTGCTTTAACAACCGCGGCACGTGGAATATTTATCGCCAGGTAGATTCACGGGTATTGAGATCGAAAACTAGAGCGCCTTCCAAGTGAACGATCATGGCATTCAACCAAGATGCTCGCAAACATTTCCCCGAATGGCCACAGCTTGACAAGGAGGACTACGAAGCCGTCAAAGCTGTGCTCGATTCCAAGCAGCTATGGTGCGGCGCTCCCGCGACGCACAAGGGCGAATTTGTTTGGAAATTCCAGAAGGAATTTACCGAGTTCCTCGGGGCGAAACACTGTTTAGCCGTCACGAACGGCACGCACGCGATCGAGGTCGCCTTGATGGCCCTCGATATCGGTTTAGGCGACGAGGTCATCGTTTCCGATTACACGTTCGTCGCGACCGGCTCCGCGGTCGTGGCAGTCAACGCCGTGCCCATCTTCTGCGATGTTCATCCCCGCACGTTCAACATCGACGAGACCAAGATCGAGGCGCTCGTCACGAAAAAGACCAAGGCCATCATCTGCGTGCACCTCGGTGGCGTCCCGTGCAACATGGACGCGATCATGGCCATTGCGAATAAGCACGGGCTCAAGGTCATCGAGGATTGTGCCCACGCCCACGGCGCGAAGTACAAGGGAAAGCGCCTTGGCACTATTGGTGACATTGGTACCTTCTCCTTCCAAGCAAGCAAGGTACTCGCGTGTGGCGAGGGTGGGGCCATCACGTGTATGGACGACAAGCTCGCCGAGAAGATGTACGGCATCGCGGACGCGGGTCGCAAGGTCGGCGAGTACTTCTACAACCATTACATCCCCTCGTCCAACTACCGTCTCGGCGAGTTCCAGGCTGCCATTCTCTGCACCCAGCTCAAGAAATTCAAGGCACAGCACCCCCTCCGCAACAAAAACGTCGAGTACCTCCGGGCGAGGATCGACAAGATCGACGGCATGTTCATGCAGGAGAAGCCAGCGGGCACGGAAGAATGCGGGTACTACGTGGTCTGCGTCAAGTTCGACCCGGCCAAGTTCAACAACATCACCAAGAAGGAATTCTACAAGAAGCTGAACGACGCCGGGATCCCGACCGACGACTGCTATCCGCCCCTCCACTCCCTCGCGTGCTTCAAGGAGGGCAAGGGCAAGAAGGGAATCGACTATTCCGCCGCGAATTGGGGCGGCAAGAAGTCGGACGACAATAATTTCCCCGTGGTCACCGATATTTTCAATCACAGCTTTGAATTTCCCCAGGAGATGTTTCTCGTCAAGAACCAGAAGGACCTCGACTACGTCGTCGACGTGATCGTCAAGATCAAGGGAGGCAAGCTGTGAGCATACCCTTTTTCTCCCCGTTCCCACGTTCCACGTTCAACTGCCCAAACACCATCCTTATTATCTCCAAGGCTCGATCGTCCTGGACATGGGATTCCCCGTTGAAGTCCTGGGGATCGGCCACGCGGGCATTCTCGTGCGCCGGGGCAGCGCCATCGTCGCGATCGACTCGTTCCTCGAGGGCAAGTTTTGGGGCAGGCAACGTGGAAAGGTATCATGGCAAATCCCCGTGATAAGCGAGATCGGAAACATAAGAAGATTTCTCGACATGTTTTCTGAAAAAATCGCAAGCCGTCTTCTCGGCCAGCAAATAAAAGGGAATTGCTCATTCCAGCACCATAGATTGTACCACCGCGGCGAGGTGTTCGCGTATCATATCGAACAATTTTTTCCCCTTCTCGGCCGTCGCGAGCGTCGCGTCGCCGATGACCCCGTGGTTCATATACGGCCGGCCCGAGTCGATGATCTTGAGTTTCGGGATGTCGGGATATTCCTTCACGAGCCGGTCGGTTTTTACGAGGCCGGGGTGCAAGTGCATCATAAGCGAGGTCTCGAGCTCGTCGGCATGGTCGCCGATGCTATCGAGTACGGCTATGATTTTCTTCTTGAAGTCCCGGTCGTCGAACAACTTCACGCCACGCACCACGTAGATGTCGACCTTTATCTCGGACAGGATTTGCATGCTCGCTTCCCGCAAGCATATGTCATGAGAGCTGCCCCCGTGCCACGTCCACAAGATGATCTTCGTGAAGCCCCACGCGACGCACGACCGAATGACGTCCACGAGTAGAGCTTTGAGGGTGTCGAACCTGACCTTGATGGAGCCTGGGAAGCCTTGCGTCAGCA
Source organism: Candidatus Sigynarchaeum calidifontis (assembly GCA_030587475.1). Lineage (GTDB taxonomy): Archaea > Asgardarchaeota > Lokiarchaeia > Sigyniarchaeales > Sigyniarchaeaceae > Sigyniarchaeum > Sigyniarchaeum tengchongense. The sequence goes on along the minus strand of JAUQYZ010000009.1, from coordinate 7,784 downwards.
CGGACTCGCCGAAATCGACGAGGGGGCCGGCGATAACAGGGAGCGTCTCGTCACGCGTGACCGCCTCCGCGAAATCCATCGCGAGCATCCCATCGGTAGCGAGAGGTAAATGAGGTCCATGCTCTTCCAAGCAACCAATCGGTATGAGTATCGCCGCGTTCCCGTGGCAGCTGTCTATGAACATTTCGAGATCCTTCCAAGTCATGTCCCTATAGACGCGTGTCATCGCTATCCCCGCGATCCATCCGTTCTCATAAATAAAAAGTTAAGCCAGCCACACCTAACCTTTTATCGATCCATCTTGAAGCCCGCCATCATCATCCACACGGGCGTCGGCACCACGCCCTTGTCTGACAGGAAGAAGGCCAAGAAAATCGCGGATCTTGCGATCAAGTCCGTCGATGCCGGTTATCAGACGCTCGAAAGCGAGGCAAAGCGGCCTGCAATCAAGGCCGTTGAAGTGGCCGTCAACGTCCTCGAGGATAGCGGCCTCGTGAACGCTGGCGTCGGCGCGATCAAGCAGCAGGACGGCCTCCAGCGGCGCGATGCGACGATCATGGACGGCGCGACGCTGTCTTGCGGGGCAGTCTCGTCGCTCGAGGGCGTCAAGAACGCCATCTCGGTCGTGCGGCGGCTTATGGAGTACACCGAGCTCCCCGGCGACGAGGTTAAGGATCCCAGGTGGAACTTCTACTTCTGCGGGTATTTCATCGACAAGATATTCGAGATCCACGGCGAGAAGGTGCCGGACGCGTGGAAGATGCCCGGAAAGCAAGCCCCTTCGCGGGTTCCCGCGCCGCTATCCAAGGAGGGCACGGTCGGGGCCGTTGCCATCGACTCGGCGGGAAACATCGCTGCCGGCACGTCGACGGGCGGCCTCGCAGGATCGTACCCGGGCCGCATCGGCGACTCCCCCGTCATTGGCGCGGGCACGTATGCCAACAAGTTTTGCGGCGTGGTGAACACGGGTCGCGGGGAGAACGTGATGAAGCTCGTGTGTGCCAAGCGGGTGTGTGATCTCGTCCAGGATCAAGGTATGAACGCGATGCTCGCCGTCGACCGCATGATCAAGGAATATGAGGCGGCTTTGCCAAACACGACGGGCCGCATCGGCACCATCGCCATCGACAAGGACGGGAACTGGACGGCGAATTTCAACGGCGCCGCAATGACCTGGGCGGTCAAGACACCCGACCATGGCTTTTACGGGCAGCAGCCCGGGGAAAAGAAGGAATTTTGAAACGAACGCTTAAGGCACGTAGGCGCCGTCCACGTCGCCCCACGTGCCTTCCCCTGGCCGCACCAGGCGCCCGTGACACACGGGGCATATCGAATATTTCTCGAGCCAGTACGCAAGGCACAAGAAATGGCCGATGCGGTTGCAGTGCGGGCAGACCACGACCTCCTCGTCGAGCGTCGTGATGGGCTCGTAGCAGATGATGCACTCGCCGACCTTTCGTTCCTCGAGAAACTTGCCCTTGTCCTCGTCCTTGACCAGGCGGAAGAGTAACTTGTCCTTCTTGTCTTGCAAGTTTTTCTTGATCATTTCGAGCTCGCTGAGGCGTTCCTCGATGAGGGAGATACGTTTCTTCGTGATAAATTCCTCTTCGACGACATCCTCGATCATCGCGCCGTCGATGGTCGACTTGATGCCGGCGACGTTCTCGTCAAAGGCAGCGTCGCCCAGCTTGCCGCGCTCGAGCGCGAAGCCCTTGCCCTCCTTCAGGATGCCCGAGATCTCGCCCATCGACCGCGTGATGCGTAGCACGTTCTCCCGCAAGTCAACGAGCACCATGTTCGCGACGAGATTCACCTTTTCGTTTCGCTTTTCGAAGAACTGCTTGATCTCTTCCACGATGTTCAGCAGCTTGAATGCGTCGAACCGGTTCAGCAACCCGTTGAGCCGGTCAAGTAAGCCCTGGTATTGAGCCTTGAAATCCGCCAGGGCCTTCCCGAGCTGTTCCAGATCGAGCGATGTCTTATTCAATACCAAGCCTATGCCGGCCTCGAACTTGTTCACGAGCACGTCGATCTCGCCGAGAATTTTCTTGACATCGTCCCGGATCCTCACCTTGTCCTCTTGCGACTTGGTCTCTTGGAAGTAAAATTCCATCTTCGCCTGGAACCGGCCGATCTCTTGGTGCTGGTGCTCGAGTGATTCCTTGAGCGGATTGAGAGCCGTCGCAAAATCTTCGACCAGCAATGCTTGCATCTCGTCGCACCACGCGGCGATGGCTTGCAACTTCCCCTTGTAAGCCGTCATTATCTCCCGGAGCTTGGCCTCCCCGCCCTCGATGTCATTCTTCGCCGTGAACGTCATGAGCTGCCGCTCCTCGTTTTCAAGGGCGTGCTTGAGGACCTTCGGGAGAAGCGCCGACAGTTTCTCGTCCTTGTCGATTTTGGCCAGGAAAGAACCGGCATCGCCAGGCCAGGTGTTCGCGAGATGGCGAACGAGTTCTTCCTTGACGAGACGATTGATCTGCCGGCGCAGTTCTTTCTTGTCCTTGTTCCCTATTTCCTTCATTTCCACGGTAAACTGCTTGGTTTCGATGAGGTAGAGAATGGTGTTCACGGCTAGGTCCGGGTCGCAGTCCCGCGCGGAGCTGGCACTGGCCATCAGCGTCGAATAGTCCACGTCGAAATTGCTCGTGGGTCTGTTCTTGAACAGGCCAGCGCATCGAGGCGACAAGACGCTGATTCTTGCAGAATCCACGTGGACGATGGGTTCTGCCAACTTGAGCTGCGCGTCGATAAATTCGCGCGAGATGCCTTGGGAATCGGTTGATGGTGCCTCGAGGCGGTCGTGGATGCCTTGAATCGCTTGCCGAGCGGCCTGGAAGGCAGCCATAATGGCTTCGAGTCCATCTCGCGCCGGGATGACCCCGGTGAATCGGAGGTTGTGCTGGGCCATGGCATACTCGCGGTCGAGCTGCTCGATGTAAGCAGCTGCGCGCGCGGCGAGATCTGCCCTTATCGCGGGGTAGCGGGCGAGGCTCTTGCCTTGCAATGCCCGGGTAGCGTCGCTAGCAAAGGCCTTGAAGGGCGCCATGAAGGGATCGTTGAGCCGGGCGATTATCTCCGAGAACTTGGCGCGATCCACGGCCTTGAAGCCCTTCACCTCTGGGCCAATCTCCTTGAACTTGACGAGGCCGGCCTTCGCGAGCAAGGACACGTGGAAAAGTTTCTCGGCAGCCGGGTTGTTGGAGAGCATTGCAGCAGCATCGATATCCTTCAAATTTAAACCTTCCAGGAACTCGATCGCATCGATTTTTCCTTGGTTCGCGACCGCCATTTGTGTCAAGTAATCGACATGTTTCTGAGACACCTTGATCCCGGATATCGCCGCGGATTGGAGGTTCTCCAGTGCGGCCTTTTCGACCTCGATGGCCAGGCGTCCAGATTTCAGCGCCTCGAGCAAGACGTACAAGTTCGCTCGCGAAGCCTCGATAGCGCCGGGATCTTGCATAGTGTGGGAACCAATAGCCGGTGAATCATTAATCTTTTTGAGTTACCAGACAAGGCTGGGTTTTAGAGGGAGCACAGCGCGCGCCGGATTCCCCGCAAATTTTATAAAAGCATGATTATTGGCTTGTGAAAAGGGCTACGATAAAAAAATCGATTATCTGTAAAAGAATCGGCGTTAGCTGGCATATCAATAACTAGCAACACGTCAACAAGAATGAAAAGTGAAATGTGTACCATGGCAACGAAGATCAAGTGTGGTATACTCGGAGCCACGGGCATGGTCGGCCAGAAATACATCAAGCTCCTCGTCAACCATCCGTGGTTCGAAGTAACCGATGTCGCGGCGTCGCCACAATCCGCAGGGAAGAGGTACGCCGAGGCAGTGAAGGATAAGTGGCAAATGGATATTCTTGTACCCGACGGGATAAAGGACTTGATCGTGCGGGATGTCCAGGACTACGCCAAGCTCCCCAAGGATCTCGGCTTCGTGTTCTCGGCCGTGGAGATGCCGAAAAAGGAAGACATAAAGGCTGTAGAAGATGAATACGCGAAGCTTGGTGTCCCGGTCGTGAGCAACAATTCGGCGCACCGTTGGACCAAGGACGTGCCGTGCTTGATTGCCGAGGTCAACGCGCATCACGTCGACATAATCCCCGCCCAGCAGAAGTCTCGCGGTTGGAGCAAGGGTTTCATCGTGGTGAAGCCCAATTGTTCGGCGCAGAGCTTCTTGACGCCCATCTTCGCGCTCGAGAAAGCCGGTTACAAGATCGACAAGCTCATCATCACGACGCTCCAGGCCACGTCAGGCGCCGGGTATCCCGGAGTGCCCTCGCTGGATCTCGTCGATAACATCGTGCCCCTCATCGGCGGCGAGGAAGAGAAGACCGAGAAGGAGCCTCTCAAGATCCTCGGCAATATCGTGGGCGGGGAGATCGTAAACGACGAGTCGATCAAGATCAGCTCCACGTGCACGCGCGTCCCCGTCGTCGACGGCCACACCGCCGTCGTGAATATGAAGTTCAAGGACAAGGTGCCGGGCCAGGAGGAGATCATCAAGATCTGGCGAGATTTCAAGGCTCTCCCCCAGGAACTCGACCTCCCCATGGCGCCGAAGCAGCCCATCATTTATCTCGACCAGGAAAACCGCCCGCAGCCCCGCAAGGATCGCAACAACGACAAGGGCATGGCAGTCACGGTCGGCCGGCTGCGCAAGGATCCCGTGTTCGACTATAAATTCGTCGCCCTCAGCCACAACACGATCCGTGGCGCGGCGGGTGGCGGCATCCTCAACGCAGAACTCTTAAAGGTCAAGGGATTTTTGAAATAAAGCGTTCTTGCTACTTGTATAAACGATATCCATTCTTTTTGGTTCATCATTGCCTTTTTTCTATGGCCAGTACCTTTAAACAAGCCCAAGTGCACAATGCAATCGAAGATTATGAGCACGGACACCCCCTCCAATGCCTGCCCGGCACGCTTGCCCGCGCGCACGATGGACGTCGACGACGCCGGCGCCATGGTGCACAAGTGGGAATTCGGCGCTCCAGCCAGGACAAAGACGCTCCGGTTCCGGATTGACAAGTGCATCGGATGTGACCTCTGCAGGATCCTCTGCCCCACGTCGTGCATCGTGCTCGGCCCAGTGCCCGAGATCGCCTCGGGCAAGTTGCAAGGCGTCCCGCCCATTCTCTTGAACCATGAAACGTGCGCCTACTGCGGCCTGTGCGCGAGCATCTGCCCGACGGGGGCTTTCGAGTTTTTCACGTCGCCGGTTAACTTCATCGCCAGCGAAGAGCTGCCCCGCTTCTATTTCAAGCCGATCGTTGAGCACGTGCAAGAACGCATGAAGCGCAGCTTCGACCACCCGGCGAGCAGCGAGACCAAGCTCCCCGCCTCGGTCAAGAAGCCGTCGGAAGGCAAGGTCTTGTTCCGCGGCGACTTGCTGGGCAAGTGCGACCCCATGGGCTGCAAGGGCTGCTTGCAGATCTGCCCGGTCGGTTGTTTCTGGGTTCCCAAGAAAGCCGAGGACATCGCCGCCCGCGGCAAGATCACGATGGATGACGACCTCTGCATCCACTGCGGTGCATGCCGCAACGCTTGTCCCCACCGCATCATCGAGGTGACGCGCACGAGGGTCGAGCACCAGCTCCCCGGCGGCATGAAGCCGTGGCACGCGGCATGGGAAAACCGAATCAAGTTACTGCTCGAGCCGGCCGTGCCTGCGAAAGCGCGGCCGAAGCTGCATGTCGCGGAAGCGGCGGCCCGGAAGGACGTACCACCACCCCCGCTCGAAACCAAGCTCGTGGAGATCCCGAAGGAAATCAAGGAGCAGCTGCTGCGGGACTACGAGGCGGTCAAGGAATCCCTCGCCCAGGTTAACACGCGGTACTGGATCGAGTTCGCGAAGATCGAGCCGCTGCGCAAGGCAATCGCCAAGATCATCCCTGCGAAGAAAAAGAAGTGAATCAACGGGTCGCTGGGTTCCGGTCAGCCTGAATAGCCAATTTTTTCCATGATGCCCTTTAATCCCACCTTGTGCGCGTCGGGGCGCAACGTCGATGCAGGCAAGTCGTAGAGTATCCCGACGAGTTCCGAGATGTGTAGAACGGGGAGCTCGAACTCCTCGTCGAACTCGACCTCGAGTTCGGCTTGGGCGTTGTCGAGGTGGAGCAAGCAATATGGACACACGACGACGATGGCCTCGGCACCGCAAGATTTGATGCTGTTCATCTTCCGCAGCGTTATCTGGAGTGAATTGGTCCGGTCATCGTGCAGCATGCGCTGGTTGAGCCCCGCGCCGCAGCAGGCGAGGCGTTCCCGGTAATCGACACCTTCACCGCCAAGCCCTCGCACCAGCTCCTCGAGAAACCCAGGGTTCTCGAAATCATCGAGTATCATCGATGGATCATCCTGGTGCAGGAAATGGCACCCGTAGTGGATTGCCATTTTCAAGCCATCGAGACTCCGACGAGCGTGCTGGTAGATCTCCGCACGGTTTTTGTAATAAAACTCGGCTGCGTGGAACACGGGCACGTCGTCGATGAAGGCCTTGCCCAGCCCCTTCATAACGCTCTTCGTGTATTCACGCCACCGAGACTGTTTAAGGTAATAATCGCACGTCACGAACGACGAGAAGCAGCCATTGCACGTCGTCACGCATGCTGGCGCCTTGGCCTTGATCACGTTGTAATTGCGCTGGCTGATGGCGAGTGGAGTCTCGAGCGGCACCGCGTTGAACGCGAGGAGGTTGCCGGTGCAGCATGACTGCTCGTTGCTCGTCATGGGGGCATTCCCGAGCAGCCGGCACGTCTCGATGAACGCTGCGTTGATGCCCGGGTACGCCCGTTCCGTGCAGCCCTGGAAATAATATATCTTCTGGGACAACGAGGGAATCGCGTCCAATCGAGCTTCGTTCAGGCCATGCCTCTTTCCCTTGCCATCAATCATCCGTGCTGCCACCTCGTGCCGATTGCTTCTCCCGCAATCGCGCTTCTAGTTGTTCCACGCGTTTAGTGGCACCCGTGATCACGTTGATCTGCCGCACCTCGTCGATCGCGTGCGGATCCATCCACGACTCGCCATCTGTCAATACGCCCTTGTCCAGGTACCCGTGCATGACGGGAAGCAAGCGCTTCAAGTGCTCCACGCCCGCCCCGCGCGCCAGGGCGAGATCCCGCAAAATGATGATGGTCTTGAACGAGTCGATGTTGTCGCGGGGACACAAGTTCACGCACGCCTGGCAGTAGAAACAATCCCAGATGTCGCCCTCAACGAGCAAATGCTCGTCACCCTCCTGGATCCGCTTGTTGATGATGCGCATGTTGAAGGACGGGGAAACCATCGCCGCCGGACAAGAACCGACGCACCGCCCGCACTGGATGCAAGAAAAATAGTCCGTGCCCGCAAGCGGGTGCTGGTTGATGGCCGCGACCAGCGCGTTCACCTTCGTTTCACCAGCATCGACAAAGGGAGTGACCATATGCATCACCTAATCATCTTGACTGCGAGTAAAACCTCGAATCAAACGCAGCATGTCTAAGAATTTATTGCAGTCATGGTTTTTCGACCTTTTTCAGATTCCCTTGATTTCCGACATAATTGCTTATATATGATATGCAGTCGCCTCCACGTTTAATGTTTTCTTTATCCCGAATTGCATCCCGTTAATCGCCTTTGACCGACATCTAGTCGGCACATCTAACTTTTCAAGGACATCTGCTACCACGTGAGGGCAGCTCCAGATGACGATACAAGCCTTGAGCGTATCGCGCCATTGGTCAACGCTCCGGCGCCCTCGGAAGTTCAACAATTGCTTGATC
>JAUQYZ010000341.1 GCA_030587475.1 Candidatus Sigynarchaeum calidifontis | reverse complement strand
TTCGAATACCATCTCCGCGAGGCCGACGTAATCAAGCCCGAGTTTATCGAGAAGACCATCCAAGCACGGGGTATAAAGACCGAGAATCTGACCATTGCCCAGAAGCCGGAGACGGTCATCATCGAGGTTTTCGACTCGGTGCTCGACAAGGAGGGCATCCCGACAGAGAACAGGTATCACGAGGTTTTGCTAGAGGGAGGCAAGAGCAGTATGACGAGCGAGTTTTCCGTCGACTTGCGCCGATATCCCGACATGCGCATCATCCACCAGAACCCCGAGTACAAGGATATTCTCGTCGAGTTCGAGCCCACTACCGCGAAACTGACCAATGGTGCCGACGGAGTAGCCCAAGCGAAGGGATGGATCAACGCTTTGCGTAACAAGACAAAATATATCGCCATTGCAACGAGCGGATTCGACTCTTATGTCATCAAATGGGATCCCGTGAAAAATGCCATGGCGACGGAGGAGCATCTCTCGTTCAATGAGGTAATAGATTTCATCAAACGAACGGCGCTAGACAAGTTCATCCCTGCAGCGACGCGCGAGCCGAAGAAGGAGATCACGAAGCGGTTCTATTCCCATTACAAAGCACTTTTACTCGGCGGGAAGTTTATGAATCCGGAGAACAAGCGTGCACAGATATCGGAGGATGATTGTCTCGTTCAGAACATCACGAACGTGGATCCCTCGGCGAATATCGATTTTTTCGCGCACGTGTTCTTAATGCGACTCATTTTCTTGCGCATCATCAGTTCGTGGCATTTAATCCCTGACGTTCTCGATTTCATCAACTCGGCATCTGATGAGGACTTGAATGGCCGCATTCGCCAATTATTCTTTAGCATCCTTGATACGGAACCATCGAAGCGCGTGGGCATCCCGCGGGGGCTAGAAGGGCTTCCATACCTCGATGGTGGTCTGTTCCGTCGCCTTCCCATCGAGTATGATAGCCCGGACATGTACATCAGCCCCAAGATCGTGCGATTGATCATCGGATTCTTGAACGCGTACCAGTTCTCTGCCGAGACACACGAGGTCCAAAACAACATCGATCCAGAGATTCTGGGTTATATCTTCGAGCAGTCCATGTACACGCGCTCGCAAGAAGGCGCCTTCTACACGCCCAAGGAGGTCACACGGTATATGTCCCAGGCCGCGATTCAGAAAGTCATCGTCAAGAAGGTCAACAAGTTCCTCGGCCCTTACGCACTGACTCACGTCGATCAAGTTTTCTCGCTGCCGGACAGTTTGATCGAGAAGATCTTGACAGATATTGTGCTGCCCATTAAGATCCTCGACCCGGCGGTCGGGTCGGGGGCTTTCTTGCTCGCGTGCGGGGATGAACTGCTTGCCATCCAGCAGCGGTTCAACACCCGATTGGGAAAATCAGAGAAAGAAGAGGACATCAAGCGCAAGATCATTGCCATAAATTTACACGGCAACGACAAGGATCCGACAGCTATCGAGATCTGCCAGCTGCGCTTGTGGTTGTGGGTCATGAGTTCCCTGGCAGAAGGCGCCCCGATCCCACCACTGCCAAACCTCGATTACAAGATGATGGCGGGGAACTCGCTCATCGGGATCACCAAGGTCGATTCCTTGCTCGAGGTGATGTCGAAGCTGGAGCAAACGAGCCTTGACCAGTTCCTCGCCGCGAAGCCCCGAGAAGGCGGCGCGAAGAAGCCATCGATCAAGTTGATCCGTGCCGAGATCGATTCACTCTCGAAGTTGATGCGGGAGTTCGTGCTTACGGAGCACAAAGCCGATCAAAACAATCTCAAGGCGCAGATCGACGCACGCACAAAAAAGATTCGGAATATCTTGCACCAGCGAGCACATGCCGACTATAACGAGAAAAGTGGCTCCCCGATAGAAAAGCTAGAGGAATTCATCAAGGAGACGCGGCCTTTCCATCCCGTGTTGGAGTTTTGCGAGGTGTTCTCGGAATACAAGGGCTTCGACATCGTCATCGCCAATCCGCCCTATCTCGATTGGGATTCTACCAAGGTAAACCCCGACAAGCGGTTCCGCCACTACTTCGATGTGGGTGCCGGGATCAAGGATGGCGATAAACTCGCAGCGATGGTCGATCTCTTCGATTACTTCATAGTGAAGGCGCTCTCCCTCGTCAACCCGACGGGCATCGTGGAGATGATCGTGAGAAACAACGTCATGGAGCATCCCGTCTTCCCGGTAATGCTTCCCATCTTGAAGTCATTCGACAACGTCGGCGTGGGGATCTTTGAAGGAGGATATAACAAGGAAGCCAGCATCTTCATGCTCGATCCAGAGATCCGCCTCAAGACGCCTCGATTCGAGTTCCGCTCATACCTCGGCACGCCAGTGGACGATCGCCTCTCGCTGCTCGGTAAAGTGCCTATCGAATACAAGTCCAACTTGACGAACCTCGCGGATCCCATTACTGTATGGATCGACGAGCACTTGTCGACGTGGGGGGCGAGCGAACTCGAAGTGCACCGGGGCGAAGAACTCGGCAAGACCAAGCTGCAAAAGGTTGCAGGCCCCGGCCGGGTCCGGATCTACCATGTCACGCACCTTCTTCCGTTCTCGGTTAGCGAGACGACCGATCCGCGGTACGTCGACCCCGGCTTGATCGTGAAGGACATGTACCCCCGCGGATGTGTCGGCCTCGGTTACAACATCGGTAACAGGATCAAGTGTTCCAATCTAGGTACAAGACCCGTCATCAAGTCGGTCTTGTGCGTGTACGGCTTTCCAGCGACCGAGACTGCCATCCCGTCATTCCTGGCACTCTATAACAGCAAGCTGATCGACTACTACGAGCGCAAGATATACGACCCGTTCACAGAGAAGCGGGCATTCGTGATCGGAAAACTTCCTGGCTTCCCGTATTCCGATTTGCAGGATAGGACCGTCCAAATTCTCGTGCAGATGCTCGAGAAACAATACTCTCCTGTACTGCACAATGTGCTCGACGCTCTGATCTTCGAGATTATTTTTAGAAATTCAAGGAAAGCGCGAGCAGGGCCAGACGGGGTTGTTCTGCGCTCGCAGCTAGGTCCAGAAGTAGGCCGGCTGGTGCAAGAACAAGGTACTGACCTTATGGTGGAAGAGATCGCTTCCGCCGGCGCTATTCGTGCCCAGGTGGCAATCATCGAGCAATGGCCGTGGGTGAAGCAGATCAACAAGCTCATACCGAATGCTCCTTCCAATATAGCAGGATCTGGCGTTAATACTGATGAGAATGAAAGAATTGAGGAGGATACAAACGGATGACATCAAAAATGAGATGTAAGAACAAATCATGGTGAAATAAAGGAGATGGGAAAGAAAACGATCGAAAAGAAAGAGGAGTCTTATAACCCAAAGTATCCTAAGCCGAAAGTAATGTTAATCGACATCCCAGAGGCACTTGCGAATCTTAAGACAGAAGGGTATAATGTACGAAACGGTTCTGCCGGATACCCATATCAGGTTAAGAAATCAAAAATTGTATCATATCTTAATACTGAGCACGATCTTGACAATCTAACAGAACAAGAGATAATTTTTTTGAATCTTCAAGCAGCAATAAAGGTTGCTCCGTCCGAGCCGGAAGAAATTGCATTAGATGTCGATAGTTTCTGGGCTTCGAATGAGTATGGGATTCTCGATTCCCGTCCGTTAATTCTGAATTATCACGAATCGGTTTTCAAAAGAATTCTCGATCATGGCGGGATTATAACGGTATTCTTATCTACGGTTGATTCATTCACTTATCTCCAAGGGCATTCTGAACAATATCGCGGATTTAGACCAACAAAATCGCCCATAACTATTTCAAACGTTTCTTTCCTTCCAATATATCTAAGAAGCAAGGATGATGTGGGTGAAGAAGTAGCAATTGTTGAAAACTTCAAGCCGCAATTTCTTCTCGATATATTACAAAAATACACGAAGAAAGCTAAGTTTTACACGCTGATAAATCCACAGAACAATTCTGAATATATCGATGGAAAAAATGTCGAAACAACAGCTTTCTTTCCTTGCCTTCAAAATAAATATAATAACACGATTGGCGGTCTTTGTTTGTTCGGAAACAAACAAGATCCACCCGGATTCCTTCTCTTGCTTCCCCAATTCGAAGAACTACCAAATTTAATTCGAGATTTAATGAATCGGGTTTTTCCAGAGATTTCTCCTCATCTCTTTCCATTCTCCGAAAGAGGCAGATGGATTAATTCCGACGAATATTTACCAAAAGAGATTATCGACAGACAATATCAAATAAAAACGATACGTGAAGAAGCGGAGAAAAGTATTAACTTGATTCAATCGGAAATCAAAGAGTTAAAGGAGAAAAATTCTCATCTCTTCAATATTTTAACTAGTAATGATGATGAACTCGTTACTGCCGTCGAAATGACACTAAAAGATCTTGGTTTTAAGGATGTAATCAATATGGATAGAGAAAGAGGCAATAAGACAGACCAAATTAAGGAGGAGGACATTCAAATACGAGACCAGGAGCCTGTTATAATAATTGAGATCAAAGGTATCAACGCACCCACGCCTGATGATGATGTTTGCAGACAAGTTACAAAATACGTGAGCCGAAGGGCAAGAGAGGGCGGAAAGTTTCAAGGATTAACGATAATTAACACGGAACGTGGAATTCCTCCGAAAATGAGAAGAGATGAGCCTTACACACCGAAGCAGATACAAGATGCCACTGAAGGATGTTATTTACTTGCAACAACATGGGATATATGGCGATTACTTTGCGGATTCAACAAATACAAGTGGGATTCTGAAAGTGTAAAGTCGTTATTCTACGGTACAGGACGGCTAATCCCCATTCCGAATTGTTATACCGAATCAGGAAAAATAACCAATTTTTACGGCGAAATTTGCGTCTATGAGATAATATTTTCCAATGAGGTAAAAATAGGGGATAAAATCGGATTCTTCGATGATGTTGAGTTTTATGAAGAGGAAATTCAGTCAATGCGGTTCGAAGGAAAAGACATCGAGACTGCTTCTATTGGGCAGAAGGTGACAATTAAGACCTCTATATCTAAGGAAATCATCATGAAAAGGAAGATTGCCTACAAAGTAAGTCAGAAATAATAGAGCGAAAGAGTCTTGACCTTTGAGCAGTTGAACGATGCCCGCTGCATTAGTCTTCGTGTCACGTGGCGCCCCCCTCTGCCGAGGCCTTGCTCCTTGCAACATTGACACGGGGTTTCCCTTGCTTGACGTGATCGTGGAAGTCTTGCACGACCCGCGCCAGCACCGCGGCGTTCGACGTGGCGATGACCTTGATCCCCGACAGGTCGGCGAACCGCTCGAGCCAATCGACCACCATGTCCTTCGTGATCTCGTCGTCGCCGAAGCCTTGCCCGTCGTCCCACGCGACGAGGAATGCCTTATCATACAGCGCCTTCAGCCCCTCGAGGATCCCGAAGATGCGCCCGTCCAGCGACGCCCTCGCCACCTCGGCCAGCGACAGCACCTTGACCGCCAGCCCCCGCCCGATCGTGATGTCGGGCAACCCGGATGGCGGCACGACCGACACGGGCACCTTGGCCCGCTTGAGCAGGCCGGGTATCGTGCCCGCGATGATCGAGTCGCTCGACACGACGACCGGCACCGCGTCTTGCCACCGCTTGAGGTCCGAAATCGAGACGTGCGGCTCCTTGGCAGCCCTATCGCGGGCCTCTGGCGGCGCGCCCGCAAACGCGTCGATGCGCTGCTGCAGCTTGGGTCGCGGTTTCGGCGCGGGCTCCCCGAACAGCGGCGCCCCTGGCTCGACGGTCGCGTTCACGAGGTTGTAGTACACGCCGCGGATCCTGGCCAGCTTCCCGTCCAGCGCCTTCATGCGGAACTCGTCCATCGTGCCCCTGGTGAACAACACCGCGACGTTTCCCGCTCGCTTTCGGCCGGTTCGACCCCGCCGCTGGATGAACTTGACGAGCGACGCCACGGTCTCGTAGAACACGACCAGGTCGCACTCGGCGATGTCGAGCCCCTCCTCGGCCACGCTCGTCGCCACGAGCACGTTGTACGTCCCGGCCTTGAATTGCTGCAGTATCTTCGATTGGGTATCCCGCTTCATGCCCGCGTCGGCCTTCTTGCGCGTCCCCTGGCCGACGAACTTGTGGATGCGGATCGCGGGGTCGCCGGGGCCGACGTGCGAGATGATGGCGTCGATCGACGCCCGGTAGTTCACGAACACGAGGATCCGCGACGACGGGCTACGGGCCAAGAACTCGGTAAGTCCCATCTGCCTGACGATGGCATTAAGGCGCTCGTCCTGGACGTTGTAGTCGAGGTCCAGGTTCACGTCCCGCTCCGCGTCCACGTCGATGACTGTGGACTCTTTGCACCGCGGGATGGTGGATCCCTTGCTCACATTTTCTACCATAACGATTCGTGGCATGAAGGCATATAAACTGAAAGATGTCTCAATTCAATTTTGGTGAAGAAACAAGACGAAGAATCACCTATGCGTGATCCGAATGGTAAGAACGGTGAGAAGCGAACCTCGAATGTCCGGAAAGTACTACACGAGGCGTTCGGACTCAAGATCAAGTGTGAAGAATGCGGTTGGGGATTTAAGACGCCATTCTTTGTATCTTTATCTTCTTTACCAATAGGACGATAGCGAAGATTAGAGCGACCGTGTAGGACACGAACCCAATAACCATCCATACAGTATAGGGCCGGAATTCCTCTATGGAACCTTGAAAGTTAAATACACCCCTTATGACGTATGAAGAAATAATCGTATATATGGCAATTCCAGCGACGACTGCCGTTATTATCGTTGACACGGTTCCCAGTTTCGGGTAACCTGGCTTGTCCCTTTTCCATCTGATTAATTCGATGAGGTTCAAAGAAAGGACGATTCCCATTATAACGGTTTTATAGACTGGTGGGCCCAAATAGGCAAGGACATAATAGAGATAATTTCCCTCGATATATATGATACCTAATTCGATGGCAGAGTTAATCACCAGATAGCTTATCATTTCAACGATCGAGAAGGAAAGGATGAATATGGATAAGACACAGAACTGCCGATAGGACTTTCCTTGCTCCGAGGCCATTTCAAACATCTTGGGAATATCTCGACCACCGGTTAATTAAGTTTCTGCCCTAGAGATGACGTCCAAGTTCCGCGCCATGCGCTCGTGGAAGTCCTCGTAAAACGCCACCGCCCGCTCCTTCCAGCCGGGCGGCACCCTGGCGTTGTCGTTCACCACCCGGTTCCGCAGCTTGCGCTGCGCGTGCAGCGCGTCGGTCGCGGGGAGGAGCAAGAGCCAGGGCTGCTTGATGGCGAGCGCGATGACCTGATCGTGCAGCGTCGCGTTCTCGGCCGGGGGCTTGCCGATGATGGCCTCGTGCAAGCCGGAGATTCCTTTCTCCACGGACAGGTACGCTTTCTGGACGTAGCCTTCCAAGTCGCCAGTGGCTAGTTTCTCGCCCGCCTCCTTCCACGCCGCCTCCGAGATGGCCAGGGCGCGGGGCGTGCTCGATGGTGCAAGATGCATGGGCGCCGCGCCGAGCTGTCGTACCCACCCTTGCAAGTTAGCAATGGATTCACGCAGCCACGGGACGAGCTCCGCGCCGCGCGCTTGCTGCAGTGATTTCGGCAAGGCGACCGGGATGTATCGCTCGTAGCCTGCTCCCGCCAGCCCGCGCTGCCACGCGATCTGCCGCGCGGTGCGGGAGAATCCTCGGAGTTTCGCGATCCCTTGCCCGATCCACGCGATGAGGGCGTTGATCTCGGCCGGAGCCGGGTCCATGCCCGCCCACGACCGGCCGGCGACGAGCGGGATCTTGGCGGCTCGCTTGTCCGGGAGGCTCGCGTGTGCCAGCACGGTCGCGATGGCTGCGCCGAGGTCGTCTCGCGTGGCGAGCTTGAACGCGGCCGCCGTGAGTTGAAAGGTCTTCGCGCCCTCCAGCGCCCCGGCCTTGTCCTTGCAGCCGCCCACGATGTCCTCGAGGATCGATCGCAGCACCGCCGCGGGCAGCCCGGCTTGCCACGCGCCCTCCCGGCGCAGGAACGAGTACTTGGCCGCCGGGCTCGTGAAGCCGGCGCCCGCCGCCGCGGTGTCGCCCACGACCTTGACGAGCGCCCGCTTGAACGCGGCGTTCTTGGAGAGGAAGAAGTATTCCGACTCGTGCGCATCCTTGGCCTTCTGCTCCGCTTTCTTGGCGGTCCTCGCGGGGTTCTTCGGCTTCGGGATCTCGATTGGCGCCGCGACCGGCACCGTGACAAGATGCTCGATGGTTTCCTTCGAGGGCATCGCCATCACGCCTTGCAGCAGCTCGCGGGCGTTGATGCCGAAGTAGGACGTCACCGCCTCGACGAGGGCGTCCCGCGTGCTCGCGTCGCCGTACTTGTCGAGGATGGCCGCTGTCCTCGTCGCCACGTCGCCGGCCAGGATCGCCGCCGCGAGCTGGCACGCGTCGTGGTAGATGCCCTTGAGTGCCATCCGCAGCCCCATCGCGTCGTCCCCGTGCACGGCCAGCAGCGACCGCGCCCACAGCGTCTCGAGCCCGTCCGGATGGGCGTTCGCCCACTCGCCCGCCTTCGTGTCGTACACGGGCACCTTGTACCGCCGCGCCACGTCGGCGGCGGGAAGGACGGTCGACGCGAACCACGCTTGCTTGAACGTGGCGGCGAGCAACTCGAGGTCCTCGGGGGACGCGTTGTGGATCGCGATGACGTTTTTCTGCCCCTCGACGAGGTCCTCGCCCTCCGAGTCGAGCAGCTGCGCCAGCATGGCCGCCCCGTCCGCCTTGCCCGTGCCAAGCTTGTCGAGCGA
>JAUQYZ010000339.1 GCA_030587475.1 Candidatus Sigynarchaeum calidifontis | reverse complement strand
ATTTAGGTGGGCTGCGGTCGGCCGAGGCTCTTAGCAAGCGCGTCCATTCCATATTTTTGTTGCGGAACGAGCCGTCATTGAAGTTGCAAATAAAAGATAATCGGCGGCATCGGGCGGGCGTTCACTTCAAGCGGATAGCTGGGGCAAGTTACAAGGCAGATTGCTCGATCTGCAGCATCAAGGTGCAAGCGAAGGCTTAAAAGATGGAAAAATGAGAGGAGGCTGATCATCATTCGGACTTAAAACGAGCCGAAACACGATATAAACCGGGTTATAATCACGATATCGTTCTTGGCCGTGCTTGCATTCAGCAATGGGATAGCCATGGTAATGGCCGAAGGGCCACCGAGCCCCTCGCAAGTGTTTAGGGATCGTGATTCAGGATTTGGCCACACGTTCGCGGAGAATTATTGGGACATAAACGTTTACAACAATTCTTACTGGGAAATCAAGGATCCTGCGAAGAACATCAACAACATGACGACATGGTTGAACAACACGTGGAACATCAAGTGGATATCCGAGGGCAATTTCGAGATGGGGATGTTCACGTTCGTGAACAAGACCGGCGACGACCGGAGCGCGACCAGCCAGTATTTCACTCCAGCACAGATGTGGTGGATGCATTACTACATCGAATCCGAGGGATTGAGCCACGAGATGCTCATCGCAAACATGCTCTCCGCGTGGTATGGCTTTCGCGACGACAACGGCAACCAGCAGTACGATGAGGCATTGGACGAGGAAATGACCCCGTTCTTCTATATAACGCAAGACACGCAAGAGTTCCGCGCGGTATTCGACCCGCTTGGCGTATCGATGAACACACAAGTAGATATCACCCCGATCCACCGGTCGGTCCTCGGCGACCAGGTGATCTACACGTGGGGTTACAACTACACGGACATCGGGTTTTGGCTCCCCCACATAAACCACGACGGTGGGGCAACGGCGAACGTGTCCGTGTTTAACTGGGGATTCAACTATTCCGACCCCGGAACGTATATGGACGGCTCCTTCGTTTTCGGGGTTCAAGAATTCCTCTGCTACAAGTACCGTCTCGTGCTTGATAACAGCGAAAAGAAGGCCACGCTCTACAACGACTACATCACGGGGGACATCAAGCAGCTGTACTACCGCGAAATCCAGGACCACTCGAACTGGAGCCTCATCACGCCGGGGATGCCCAACTACATGCCACGC
The DNA here is from genome assembly GCA_030587475.1 of Candidatus Sigynarchaeum calidifontis. Classification (GTDB taxonomy): domain Archaea; phylum Asgardarchaeota; class Lokiarchaeia; order Sigyniarchaeales; family Sigyniarchaeaceae; genus Sigyniarchaeum; species Sigyniarchaeum tengchongense. The sequence continues at coordinate 7,859 of JAUQYZ010000339.1, read as the reverse complement.
GAGTGGATCCTCTGCGTCGGGAGCTGGGCGTTCATCATGGCCGGCATCGATGACCCGTTCCACCTCCACGACACGTCAGGCGACAATATAAACGCGGCGAGTAGCAATATGGGACTCAAAACGGTCACCGCCACGGTCGAAGGAACGAACGTGTTCAATTACGACTTCGTCCAGAAGCCCACGTACACGCAGCACGAGATCGGCAACCCGGCCAACTCGACCACGTCTAACGTCACGTACGGGTCGATGGACATCGTCGGGAACGAGGATTTTCTCTCGGTCGTGTCGGGTATGAACCAGCTCATCGGCCCGTTTGGCCGGCTCGTGGTCTCCTACGCGATCAACCAGACAAACCATTTCGAAGGTGGCATCGAGTTCGACGCCGCCTGGAACAAGTTCGATCCCTCGAAATCTGCTGCGTTCTTTACCACGAGCTACCCCAAGTTCGGCGAGTACCAGGGCGGCCGTCTCGTCCACGATCCCGTGTTCACCGCGTTCTTCACGCCAGGTACGGGGTGGGGCGCACGAAATTATGACTTGTACATCATCCTCGCGGTGCTCGGAGGCGCGGTCGCATGCGTGGTTGTGATCGTCGCCATCAAGCGCAAGAAACGGCAGTAACGACCATCTTTTCATTTTGTTTCTTTTCTCCCACACGTACACGAGGGAAATGGTGGTCAATAAAGAATATTCCCTTCATTTCGAGAAGCAAGGGCTCCAGCTCGTGGCGGATAACGTGTTCAAGGAATGCGACGAAAACGGACCCGTGTCGAGACGAAAATCTTTCTTTCCGTGCCTTTTTTCCGATATTCTCGCGCAGTACATCGAGAATTTACATTGTGGACGTGATCGAATTAGCCATGTCGATCAATGGGGTCAGCACGGAACTAAAAAGGATCGGAAAGTGGGCGTGGATGAAAACATGGTATCATGGCAGCGGTTTCCAACCCGGGTCGCGTGCGTCGCCCCTTGTCGCCTTCCGCACGTGCTCGCGGCTTCGCGCATTGCAAGCCCCGAATTTCATGAAGTTATGCTGGGCATCCCGCAGCGAGACACGATTTGCACCATCATTGGAATCGGGATCGCCTTCCTGGAAGCTATCATTTTCCCAAAAGCAGATCGGGCATATCTCATGCGCCCCGCGCTCGTTCAACGTGCGATACCCGCAGCAGGGGCAAGTCTCGCGGCCTGGCATGGCTACCGGCTCCGGGAAAAAGGTAGCGGGGAGGTCCTCGACTACTTCACCACGACCAGGCCCTCGTAGGGGGCCAACAAGATGATGTTTCCCCGGATTGGCTCGTACGATGCCCTCGTGGACACGAGGACGCGGGCTTGTTCTTCCAGCATGTTGATCACCTTGGCTGGCTTGTCGCTGAAGTTGAGGATGGTAATAGTTTCTTGCAAGCCCTCATCGGTCGGTGCCCGGCGCGCGTACATGACCAGGTGTTTCGCGTTGCCTGGATCCAGCAGCTCGAACGTGCCCGAGTTGAGGGCCGGCGAGACCTGGCGGGCCTGGAGGAACCGCTGGTAGCAAGATAGAAGCGAATCCGGCTGCTTGCTCTCGACGGCCACGTTCCGCTCCGCATACGATGGCGTGACGGGTAGCCATGGCCTCGTATCCGGAGGGCAGAACCCCGCGTTCGGCGTCGCGTCCCACTGCATGGGCGTGCGGCACTCGTCTCTATTAAGTGATTCCCCGATCGCTGCTCGGCCGAGGTTGTTGATCGCCTGGACAAGCCACGTGGGAAATTTTCCGGTTCCCGCGGGTGGCCTCATGAATTTCTTAGCCATCACGTCGAGTGAATCCTTGATGGGCAGCTTGTGCTGCTCCATCCCGATCTCCTCGCCCTGGTAGATGAACGGGACGCCGCGGGCGGTGAGCTGGAGCGCGATGTTGAGTTTCGCCTTCTCGATGCTGCCGCCGAGGCGCGAGATGCGCCGCATCCGGTCGTGGTTGGAGAACACGAGCGTGGGCATGAACGGGTCCGGGAAAGTGTCATCGATGTCCTTGAGGAACTTCTGGACCGGATCCGCCTCGAGCTTCAAGCCAAGCGCCTGGAACACGAACACGAGGTTCAAGCCATCTGCCTTGTCGCCCAGGTATTTTTTCAAGACCGGGAGCGGGCCCGACACTTCACCGACCATGAAGCGCGCGGGCTCGTACTCGTCCAGTACCGACCGCAATTCTTTCATGAACGCGAGCGTGTCCGGATGGTCGAGAGTGTACAATGGTTTCTGGAACAGCATGGCATTTTCGGTCCTGGAGGGGAGGATCCGCCACGTGCGGGGATTGTCGCGAAACTCGGCATCCTCGTAGATGCTGGAGATCATGTCGAGACGGAAACCATCGACGCCCTTGTCGAGCCAGTAGCGGCATATATCGAGCATCTCCTTCTTGACGTCGGGGTTGCGGTAGTTGAGATCGGGCTGGATGGCCAGGAACTGGGACCAGAACCACTGGTCGGTCGTGGGGTCGTAGTGCCAGCCGTTCCCGCTCGTGACCGCGTTCCAGTTGGTCGGGGGCTTTTTCCCGCCCGGCTTCTTGCCGTTGCGCCAGATGTACCAGTCCCGCTTCTCGTTGTACTTGCTCGACTTGGACTCGATGAACCAGGGATGCTGGTCGGACGTGTGGTTGAGCACCATGTCCAGGACGATTTTCATCTCCCGATCGTGGACTTCATTGATGAGCTTCTCCATCGTCGCTATGGTGCCGTACTCCGGCGCGATGTCCCGATAGTCCGAGATGTCGTAGCCGAAGTCCTTTTGGGGGCTCTTGTATGGCGGGGATAGCCAGAGCGTTTCCACGCCGAGATCTTCAAGGTAATCTAGCTTGGAGATGATGCCTTCGAGATCCCCTATGCCATCGCCGTTTGAATCGCAGAACGAGCGCGGATAAATCTGGTAGACGGTCGTGCGCTTCCACCAGGGGTCCTGGTCGATTTCTTTGGCCATGCAGCTTCACCAAGTGGATCTAGGACTTGCAGCCATTTAATTCTATGAGCACGAAGTGCATAATTCGTCGGACTGATAGAATGACAACGCACAACCCAAGTACGATGCCGGTGAACCCGTCGTGGGAATTACGTTCAAGGACGAATCGCAGCAATCGGTGGAAGTGAAATCATATGGCTTCATGATATGGACCATGTTCATCTGGAGTGCTTTGCATGTCGTTTACCTGGTCACGCGCTGGCTGTCCAACCACGCCCTCCTTTCCCTCGACTTGATGGTCCTCCACCATGCCAGGGTTTTCATCCTGGCGATCATGGGCAGTTGCTTGCTCGCGGGGATATTGAAGCACCGTTACGGGCGCGTGCGCGCGGCAAAGGCCGTCCTGCCGGGTGGCTTGAAGTGGCGGCTATTCTTTGCCGCCTCGTGTGTTTTTACCTTTGTAGCAGCATCGTTGAACGCCATCAAGTACAATTCATTTTACCCATTCGTTAATTTTGGCAACATGAGCACGATTTTGCAAAAGACGTGGCCGATCTACTTTATAATAGAGAGCCTGGTCAACATCGACGTGGTGCTCCTCGCCGTGATTCTCGCCATCGTAAGCACCCGAACGTTCGGCGACTACCGCCGCGTCCGCGTTTTCGTGGGACGGAAACGCGTGCACGAGTCGCTGTTCGCCATCGCGTGGTTATGCATCGGCGTTTTCATGATTATCGTTGGCGATCCATTCGATCGCATAATGGGCATCATGTACATCATTTCGGCCTCTATCATCATCGGGAAAGATCACGAGGATGTCAAGAACTTCGCTTTCATCAGCGATGTCTTCCGCCCGGGGGGTGATATCACACGTTCGGATGCTGGGACGTGAAAAAACCCGATGCATCATCTATTAATGCCGACCGCGCGTCTTGGAAATGTCGGATACACACTCGCTTTCTCCGAACCGGGATTCTCATGGGAACGATAACCACGCCCCCGGAACCGGGCAGCATCTTGAACGTGAAGGACAGGCCCCCTCGGCTCGTCACGAACGATGACGTGATGCTGCCCATCAACCTCTTCAAGAACGTCGACATCATGTCCCCGCTGCTGTCGACACTCGGGCCAATAACCTCCTCGGCGATCAAATCCTTGCTCCTCCTCAAGCTCGAGATCGGCACGCCCCACCGCGTCAGGGATGTCATGATCCCCATGAGGGATGGCGTGAAGGTCGCCCTCGACGTGTATTTCCCCTCGAAGTCATCATACACGAGCAAGCAAAAGCTTCCAACCATCCTCATCCGCATGCCCTACTGGAAGGACAAGCTGCCCATCATCGGCCAGGCATTCGCGCAGCACGGCTTCGTCGTGGTTGTCCAGGATATACGAGGCACTGGCCACAGCAACAAGACAGGCATCAACAGCTTCACGATCCTCGAGCGCGAGGATGGCCAAGACGTGATTGCCTGGATCAAGAAACAATTCTGGTATAATGGAAAGATCGGCACCTGGGGTGCCTCCTACCTCGGGATGACTCAATGGGCGGTTCATGATAGCGAGGATGTCACTTGCTTCGGTATACAAGTGGCATCGCCCCGCAACATCTGGAGCCAGCACAACGGCCTCGCGATCAACGAGCTCAGCGCGGCGCTGAGTCGCATCCAGTGTGACGGCCAATGGTTCCACGAGCCCATGACCCCTGGGAAGCAGGAACGGATGCACTACTTCCAGTACACGACCCACTACATCAACAACCCGGCGAAGGGGATGTTCAACAGGCCCAACGGGAAGGAGATGTTCACGCTGTCGGACATGGAAGCCATCAAGAAGAAGGAGATGGTCTCCATCATGAAGGCGGTCTTCGGCCTGGACCTCCATTCTACCAAGCCGGAGCCGGAGAAGTACCAGCGATTCGTCATGGAACTCATCTACGGCAGCCGGGTCGGCCATTATTCCAAGTTCATGCCCGGCATGTTCGACTTCAATCCCAAGAACATCAAGCGCCCCTACATCATCCTAGGCGGGTGGTACGACATGTTCATCCGCATCTCGCTCGACGACTTTTGCGACATCAGGGCCGGGGCCGACCCGCTCGCGAGGAAGTACATCAAGATGATCATCGGCCCGTGGGCACACGGCGAGATAAGGCACCCCGATATCAAGACTACCGACGTCCTCAACGGTGGGTTCGCGGATTTCATCAAGAATGTCATTCCCTTCGACTGGTACGACTACTGGCTCAAGGACGGCGGCTGCCCCGAGGAGCGTGCTCGCATCGAGAAGTCATTGATCAACACCCCGCCCCTGCGGATATTCACGCTCGCCGCGAACAAGTGGCGATGGGAACACGAGTGGCCGCTGGCACGCACCAGGTACCAGAACCTCTACCTGCACTCGTCCGGCGCAGCGAACTCGTGCAAGGGCGACGGCACGGCATCGTTCGACGCGCCGAGCACGGACGAACAGCCTGACACGTATCTCCACGACCCCGCCAACCCCGTGCTCACGGCGGGCGGGAACAATCTGCACATCCCAAAGGGAGCCTTCGACCAGCACCTTGCAGAGTCCCGCGATGACGTGCTCGTCTACACGTCAGCCCCCCTCCCGCAAGGCATCGAGGTCACGGGCCCCGTGAAATGCATTCTCCACGCGGCGACCACCGCCGTCGACACGGACTTTATGGTTAAGATATGCGATGTATACACGAACGGGAAATCGTATAACATCGATGATCTCGGGGTCCGCTTGCGATACCGGGACGGGGTCTTGAAACCGACCAGCCTGGTCGAGCCCGGGAAGGTATACAAGCTAGAGTTTGGCCTCTGGCCGACCTCCATTCTCTTCAAGCCCGGCCACCGCATCCGCGTCTCGATCGCGTCGAGCGATTTCCCGAAATACGGCGTGCATTCCAACCTCGCGAACGGTAACAAGGGAGAGTACACGGTCGCACGCCAGACCATTTATCATGACAAGGATCATGCATCGTGCATCGTGCTTCCCGTCATACCTTGATCCTTTTCTTCCCCTTTACCTGGTACCAAACGAGATACGCGATGAACACAAGGTAGGCGGGGCCCTCGACGACCGCGCCGAGCACCAGGTCCGAGTCCGAGTACAGATTAAGCCCGATATGCGGGGGTGCTGCCCCCGCCGCCCACGCGGGGTCGAACGGGCCGAGCACGAGCACGAAATATTGGACCATGTCGCACAGCAAGTGAAGGGCAATTCCCATGCCGAGCACGATCAAGTGCACAGGCCTTCTCGCGTTGGCCGCTATACCGATGCCGATTCCCGCCAGGAAGACGACGGCCATCGATACGTTGAAAGTCCAGAGCTGCGAGTCGTCGATCCCCCACCAGTGGCAGGAGCCGAGTCGCAACAGCAGCTGCGGCGTCACGGTCGCCGCGAAGGTGATGGTCGTCGGGATGGCTGATCTCACGTTGGAGGCAGTCGATTCTGGGCACGAACGACTCACGGGAACACGCTGCCGCACGAGCAAGGCGAGCCCCAGGACAGTAGCGGCCGCGGCTATCGCGAGCGCGATCGTGCTGTGCGTGAACACGGGATGGTTCTGACGGCCCTCGGAAATGTATTGCTGCAGCGTCGGGGGGATCGATCCCGAGAACGCGAGTTCCAGGAACCCCGAGAGGAAGTCGAAATCGACCAGCATCCCCGCGGCCATCGCGAACAGCAAGAACCGGCCGTGGTTCGGGCGGAGCGCTGCCGGCATTTTCCAGAAGGCGATGGCGGCAACCATGGCCGCGACAAACGCGTGCGTCGGCGCGAGCATCGATGGATCCCCCCGATCACTTCCCCAGTTTCTTCAGCGCCTTTCGCAAGTCCCCGTCCATGATGCTAAACACGAGCCCGGGAAATAACCGCTTCATGTTGAAGATGTAGTTCGACTCGCCGGGCAAGATGTAGAACCTGCCCTTTTCGACGCCGTCGACGACGGCCTTGGCGACATCCTCCGGCTTGAGCAGCTTCCCGCGCTCTGAGATGATCTTGCATTCCTCGGGCTTGATCTTGTTTTCCGTGGCGAGGCCGGGCGTGTCCATGTCAGGGGGACAAACCACGCTCACCTTGATGCCCTTCGGCTTCAGCTCGTGCCGCAAGACCTCCGAGAATCCCATGACCGCGAATTTCGCGGGACAATAGGTGGCATACCCGATGAGGCCAACGAAGCCACCAGCGGACGACACGTTGACAACTTGCCCGGATCCGCGGGCGATGAAATAGGGGAGCAACGTGATCGTGGGGATGACTGTCCCGAAATAATCGAGCCTCATGGCCGCCTCGAAGTCGGCCGTGGAAAAGTCTTGCACGTATCCCGGGTTCGCAGCGCCGGCGCAGTTGAACAAGTGCGTCGGCACCCCCTTGTCCCGCACGAGGCCGTCGAACGCGTCCTTGACCTGCTTCTCGTCCGTCACGTCGGCTTGTATGGCAACCACGAATCCATCTCCCGCTTTTGCGGCCTCGATCGCCGCCTTGGCCTCGGCCAGGCGCCCTTCGTTCCTCGCCACGATCGCGACCGAAGAGCCGCCGCCCGCCAGCAAGATCGCGAGTGCCTTTCCCAGGCCGGAGCTCCCGCCCGTTATCAACGCGAATGGAATGCTTGCCATGGAATTCACCAGGATGCTATTCCCTCGCTTGAAGCAATATTAATCTTTTTTTGTATGAACTAAGTCCTTCGATCCAATAAATTTACTAGGTTCGGTCATGAAGTTTATATCCGTCCCGCCGTGAAAGGATCACGTGCATCCCGTGGTCTTATTTCTTGTCGCGATGATATTCACTCTTGTTTTCACCCTTATCGTGAGGAAGGGAAAGAGAAAGTCTCGACAAAAGGCATCAAGTGAGGATAGTACCACGTCCTCTCCTATAAATGCTCAATTGCCTGGATGTGCCCCTGCCATGCCGCGTTG
>JAUQYZ010000292.1 GCA_030587475.1 Candidatus Sigynarchaeum calidifontis | reverse complement strand
AAATAAACCTTTCGCGCGTCTACGATTCGTTAGATAAACCCAAGCGCGTTCGTATGTTTAGAATATTTGATGAATCAGAAATAATACTGGAATTGGAAGCCACAAGCACCACCTATAATGAACTATTACTTGTACTACTTGCAGATTAACGATTTCCTTCGACGAAATTGCCACAAGGATAACGGGTTCGAAAAACAGTTTAATTTTATTAAAATCGGCCGATTTGGATTAAATCAGAAAAGATGAAATAAGCTCTGAAGTTCAATCCAAGAAAGTGAGCTACAATGGCATTCGAGAATGAAATCGTCCTCGTGACGCGATTTGTCATCGTCGTCGTGTATCTGTACATGTTCTTGTTCTTCCGGAAAAATTACCTGAAGTCGAAGGCGGCCGGGTTCACCAATAAGTTCTTCGTCGGCTACGCGTTCTTTTTCCTCGTGCTCTTTGGTTTCCAAGTTGGATATTCCATAAGCGAGACGGGATCAGCCTTGGGGCTTTTTTCCTCGGGCTGGATAGAGGGAGACTTCCCGGGATATACTGAGGCGTATAGGGCGATATTATCGTTTGTTTTCAAAATGGTGAAACCGATTTTTGTGCTTGGATTATCATCTTTGATGCTAATCATCGCAGGTCAGGTTTATCCGCTGGAATTGACGCTTAACTGGAACAAGTGGATCATCACGAAATATCTCGTCATCGTCTCGATTGGTGTTCTGCTAATATTCATCCCGCAACTCACTTGGACATATTATTCCTTTGTTTTTTGCCTCGCAGCGGTCATCGGGGTGGTTATTGGCCTCGTAATGAATATGGGTGTGAACATCAAGCTCGCCAGGGTATCCACTGGAGAGTTGCGTCGGCGTTCGATCTCAATCATATTCGCGTCGTTATTCTTTTATATCGGTTTTATCTACACTTTGTCAATAACTGAGATTTCAATTACGAAACCGCTTGGATTTGTTGATACATGGGCTAGATGGGACACGGTCTTCGGGTACTCACTGCAAATCGTCTCGGCCATCCTCTATCGCCAGGGGTTACGATTCAAGTCGTAACTAAGCCGGATTTCCAGCCTATCTTTTTCTTTTTCCCATTGATGTTCTAATGATAGGCAGGTAGATTTTACTTGCGAAGTTCCGGCTCCTGCTGGCTGCTGCAATGCAGCGTCCCGAGGCCATAGACCAGCTTGGTGCATTCGATGCCGACCACCTTCCTCGTTGGAAAGAGACCCTTGAGGATCTCGATCGCCTTGGCGTCGTTCTCGTGGCTAAACGTTGGCACGGTCACCGCGTCGTTCCCGATGTAGAAGTTCAAGTAGCTGGCAGGAAGCCGCGTGTCTTCATGTTTCACCACGCCTGGCATGGGAATTTTCACGATCTTGAAGGGATTTCCGTTCACATCGGTCATCCGGGTGAGGCGCTCGTGGTTTTCCTTCAAAGCCTCGTGATTCTCGTCCGACGGGTCATCCTCGTAGGCGCACGCGATGGTGTCAGGGCTCGTGAACCGTGCGATGTCGTCCACGTGGCCGTCCGTGTCGTCGCCCGCGATGCCCTCGCCGAGCCAGAGCACCTTTTGGACGCCCAGGTAATCTTTAAGTTTCTGCTCGACCTGTTCCTTGGAAAAGGACGGGTTTCTCTGTGGGCTGAGCAGGCATTGCTCGGTCGTGAGCAGGCAGCCCTGGCCGTTGGAATCGATCGAACCCCCCTCGAGCACGAAGCCGGGATCGAACGCTGGGACGTAAATCGCCTTGGCTTGCATTTCGGCCGGCACCCCGTCGTCCATGGCCAGGTCATCGTACTTGTTTCCCCACGCGTTGAACTTCCACTTGACCATGGCCAGCGGCTGCAAGGCATCGGGGTTGACGACGAAGGTCGGCCCGTAGTCGCGGATCCACACGTCGACCGTCGGTATCTCGTGGAAGCGGATCCTGCCCATCACGATGCCGGCCGCTCCAAGCAGCTTCTCTGCCCTCTTTTTCATGGCCCCGTCCTTGACGAGCAAGTGCACGTGTTGCCCGCCGTGCAAGGCGGCGATGTTCTTAATATAGATTGCCTCGACTTCCTTGACATTTTCCAGGCCATAAAAGGTCTCCTCGTTGTGCGGCCAGGCGAGCCAGATGGCGTTTTGCCGCTCGAACTCGCCGGGCATGCGATAACCGAGCTTGGACGGGATACCCTCGATCCACCTCATGGCTTTCCCACCAGTGGCCCGTACGTGTCAGGACGGCGGTTCTTCATGAGGAGCCAGCCGTCCTGGGAGTGGAAGATCTTGTCAAGATCCAAGGTGACGACGAGCACGGCCTCCTCTGACACGGGCGCGCGTGCCACGACCTCGCCGTACGGGTCCGCCACGAACGACCTGCCCCAAAACGTCAGGTTACCCTCCCTGCCCGTGCGGTTCACCGCCGCCACGTAGATGGCATTCATCGACGCGTGGGCTCGCATGGCTGCCTCCCACCGGTCCGCCGTCCACGGCTCGAGCTTCTGCATCTCGGGAAACCAGCCGATGGCGGTCGGGTAGAAGATGAGCTGGACGCCGCGCATCGCGAGGATGCGGGCTGGCTCCGGAAACCACTGGTCGTAGCATATCAACGGGGCGATCGTGATGTTGTCGACATTCGCGTGCACGTAGCCGAGGTTCCCCGGCGTGAAATAAAACTTCTCCCAGTAGTTCGGGTCGTGCGGCACGTGTACCTTCCGGTATTTCGCTATGACGTTTCCCGCGGGATCGAAAGTCAAGGACGTGTTGTAGCGGTTCCCGTCGTCTCCGAGCTCGAAGATCGAGCCCCCGACCAGCGTGATGCGGTGTTCCTTGGCGAGCCCGGCCAGGAAGGCGCTGGTCTTGCCCGGCACCGGCTCCGCGAGCTGGAGAGATTCCTTGTTTTCTACTCGTGCGAAATACCGGGTCGAGAACAATTCTTGCAAACAAACGATCTTCGCGCCTTGCTTTGCAGCTTTCGCCACGAGCCGCCGCGTGTTTTCCAGGTTCGCGTCGATTTCATCGCCGGCTTCAGCCTGGACCAGCGCGATCGTCACTTTTGATGACGTCATGGGATCAAGGGAGGAGAAGTCGCGTGTGATTTAAAAACCCCGCGACGCGCCCCTTTTGCCGCGGATTGCCAATCACGATACATAATCGGCGATGAACGCTGCCAGCCCGTCGGGGAAATCGGTCTGTATCACGTCGACGCCGATGTCGATCATGCGCTTCCAGTCGCGCTCGTTTTGAACGGGATAGCATTGCACGAACACGGGATTCTCGCGCCGGTACGCGTGAACGTGATCGACATAATCGGCGGTCAACAACGCGTGCGGGATGCAGAGATAGGCGAGATCGTACTGGTTGCACAAGTCCTTCATCTCGGGAGAATCTCCTTGCGCGTTCAAGCTGAGGAGGGACGTGGAATCGTGCAGGTCCTCCCGCATGTAGATGCCCATCATCATGGCGTTGAGATTGAAATAGCATCGATCGCGAACGCGGTACTTGTCGAGCAGCGCGACGAGGGGCTCCGGTTCCCAGAGGTTATGGATGTGCATCTCTGCCCGGACGAACCTGCCGCACGTCCCGAGCACCTCGAGGATCTCCTCGACCTTCGGGATGGGAACAAAGCGAAATCCATACCCCTTGCCAGCGTTTAGTATCTTGACTTCATCGTAATCCATCTTGGTGATGTCCCCCTTTCCATCGGTCGTGCGATCCACGGTACCATCGTGCAGCGACACGATAGTTCCATCGGTGAGCACCTTGACATCGAACTCGACCCAATCGACGAATTTGACTGCCTCTTTGAGTGATATTATTGTGTTTTCCGGGTAACCAGGCACGAGCATCCTGTGTGCTAGCACTTGCGGCTTTGGGAATGAAGGCAAGCGAGCCATTTCAGTTCACTAAACCTTATTGTGTCCTAGAAACAAAAAACATCGATCAGTATGAACGCGCCAACGACCCCCGTCAAGTTCGATTTGCAAACCCGGTTCGGTACCGTGTATGGCGACGAAGAAAAAGCCGCCATCGCGGAATGCTTGGCCCGCGATGCGCCCACGAGCGGCAAGAGCGTCGTCGAATTCGAGAGAAAGTTCGCTGAAATGTGCAATACGAAGCACGCGATCGCCGTCTCGAATGGCACGGCCGCGCTGCTTATGGCTTGCAAGGCGATCGATATCAAGCCCGGCGACGAGGTTATCACGACGCCTGTCACGTGGATCGCCACGGCCGCGAGCGCCGTGGTGCTCGGCGCGAAGATTAAGTTCTGCGACGTGGACCCGCTGACCATGAACATGGACCCAGCATCCATCAAGCCCTTGATCACGAAAAAAACGAGGGCCATCATTCCCGTCCACTTGTACGGGCAGGCGGTCGACATGGATCCCATCAACGAGATCGCTGCGATGCACGGGCTACGCGTGATCGAGGACGCTGCGCACGCGCCCGGGGGGAAATACAAGGGAAAGATGACCGGCAGCATCGGCGATATCGGCTGCTTTTCCTTCCACGAGCAAAAAAACATGTCCACGCTCGGGGAAGGCGGGATGGTGACCACGAACGACGACTTGTTCAACGAGCGCGTCCGGTCATACAAGTCCCATTGCACGCGCGTGTTCGGCCAATCGACGAAGTATTTACCACTCGATGCTTCCAAATACGAGGGTGAATTGGAAAAGGGACGATACTGGTTCCAGGATTTCGACGACTGTGGGTACAACGTCCGCATGACCGACGTGCAAGGCGCTGTGGGGCTTTGCCAGCTCCAGAAGCTCGCCAGGTTGAACAAGCGCCGTCAAGAGATCGCCACGTTCCTCTCAAGGGAGCTCGAAAAGCTACCTTGCCTGAAACCGACGGGCCTCGTGCCCGGCGCGGAGTCCGTGTACCATCTCTTCTTGCTCTTCGTTGAAAAGGAATCGAAAGTATCCCGCGACCAGTTCATCTACAAGCTGCACCATGACTTCGGGATCAAGTGCGGCACCCATTACATGCCTCTCGTCCACGTCAAGGCGTTCAAGGATAGGGGACACTCGCCGAGGGAATGCCCCGTCGCGTGCGAGCGCTGGGAGCGGCTCGTCATGCTGCCATGCCACCCGCGCCTGACCCAAGAGCACCTGGACTACCTCGTCGAATCGATCAAGCACGTGATCAAAGCATGAACTCGAAGCAGCGGTTCAAGAAACTCCTCCGGGGCGAAATACCCGATCGCGTCTTGCGTGACTATTGGGCAGTACCCGAGATCGACAAGCGCTTGCTAAGGTGGTATGGCTTGAAAACGCGCGAGGAGCTGCTGGACAAGCTCGACATCGATTTCCGCTATATCGACGGCCCGCGATACGTCGGCCCCCCGCTCGCGAAACACGGTGACGGCAGCGAGGATGACTTGTGGGGTGTTCCGCGCAAGACGATGATCACGGGCGAGGGCGAGTTCCGGGGGTCATACAAGGCGGTCACGGTCCATCCGCTGAAGGATTGCAAGACCGTGGATGATGTCTTGAAGTACCCGAAATGGCCGAGCCCCGACTGGTACGATTACTCGCCCATCGCCGAACAATGCGATGCTTGCGGCGACCGGGTGGCAATGTTCATGGGCGACCGTCTCAATCGCATCGCCCAGCTCAAGCCCGCGATGTACATGCGCGGGGTCGACCAGATCTTGATCGACATGCGCCGCAAGAGCAACGAGATCTTCGTCGCGGTGCGGGACAAGATACGCGAGTTCTACTGCGAATACTTGCGACGTATCTTGAAGGCAGCGAGGGGAAAGATCGACGTCATCGTCACGGGGGACGACTTTGGCACCCAGAACGGCTTGTTCTGCCAGGCAGAGATTTGGCGAAAGAATCTCATGCCCGGTTTCAAGGAATTCATCCAGATTACGAAAGCCGCCGGCATGACCGTGATGCACCATTCTTGCGGGTCTATCCGCCCGATCATCGGCGACATGATCGATTGCGGCCTCGACATCTTGAACCCGATCCAGCCACTCGTCTACGACATGGATCACGCGGCCCTCAAGGACGAGTTCGGGGATCGATTGATCTTCCACGGCGGCGTGTCGCTGCAAGGGTCGCTTCGCTTCGGTTCCCCCGCCGAGATCAAGGAAGAGGTAAAGATGCTGTGCAAGGAAACGCTGGGGCGAGACGGCGGCTACATCATCTGCACGGCGCACAATATTCAAGCAGACACGCGCATCGAAAACGTGGTAGCCTTGTTCGATGCATACGAGCAATATTCCAAGTATTGAATTCGTCTATTTGCCGGGCAAGAGCCTTCCCTTGAACGTGTCGAATTCCTTGAAAATAGATGGATCTCCCTCTATCTTCCCGAACACGTTGCCCGGCGAGATCAATCGAGGCTTCGGGCCACGGGATGCCGGCGTCCTTCCGAACAGGATACAAAACGCCGGCCCATCGAGCCAGTAGGCGATGTCTCCCACGTCGCATTCTTCTTGTGGATTCTCTGGCTCCGCATCGACGGGGATAGTGCCATAGAGTTCGTCTCCCCATCGGGACAAGTCTAAATCGAGGGGGAGCGCCTTTTCGATTTTCTCTATCGTGCGAGGTGCCTTGTCCTTGAATAACCGAATCTTCAGCCTTCCAATTTTCTTGTTTTCAAGAATGAAAAGATCCATGTGCATTGACCCGCGTGAAATTTAATTTCCTCAGGGATTATTAGCTAATCCCGTATAAATCTTTATTGGATTCGCATCCATCCTTTTAATCCGGTACCTGATCAGTGCCCTGGTGCTCAAGCGTGGGGGGGTCGAGCCGCGAAGCCGTCGTTCAAGGCTCATGACCGCGAGCAGAAACAAAGGGCGCTAATAGATCTGGATTACAACGACTGAGCGATCAGCGTTGCTTTAAGACAAGGATATTCACGGGTTTTGTTCGGGAAATTCAACAAACAGAAAAAGAGGGAAGGATTACTTGAATGCCTTGCAATCGAGATTCTTGAGGCTCGACGAGTCGCTATCTGCTTTGATGGAATAATTAATCTCGACTTCCTCGTCCGGATCTGCCTTATCGAGGAGCCACGAGACAAGCGTACCCCCATCGCGCGGCATGGTGCCGAAATGGCTATTTGATCCGACAATGCTGAAATTCGCAGGTACGAACTCGTTAATGACGACGTTCTCCCTGAGGAAATTGGCTTTGTTCCGGTAGAGCAGGGTGATTTCCAGGCGGCCTTTTTCAGAACCAGGGCTTATTGATTTGCCGATGCGGCACTTCCGGGTGGACAAAGCTGGTTCCTTTAACATCGATTTACCGTGCACAGTTACCGCATTCGTGGCCTCAAGTACACCATCGCTGGCGTGTTTCGTGAAGAATTCCATGTTGTTCGCTTCGGTTTGAAGGTGGATTTGATTTGATTAGAACCCCGTCCCGAGCATATTCCAAACATGGTATCATCGAGAGAACACCTAAAAATCAAGGACGAAGTCCGGTGGTCCGGAGGATCCATGCCCCGCCGCATGTAGCACCGGAGCGATCGACGCTCGCCCCGATGGCGAATGCGTGTCTTAAAAAAAAAAGGAGGGTCTCCTCATCGATTATAAGGCGTGGATACTACGTGCACTCCGTTCTATTTGATGAGTACTTCCTTGCGGTGCTCTTTATACAAGAGCGCTTGGATGCGGTCATTGAGGCCGCGGAATTGGCCAAGCTCGACCAGGTTGGTCAAGAACGCGTGGGAATACTTCTGTTTTAGCTCCCAAAAGACCTCTTGGTTTATCTTTTTCAAGAAGACATGATCCTCGAACTTGTCGTGGATATTCAGAATGATAATCTCTGCATCCTGCACCTTGAACTTCTGGAACAAAATATGGTGCTTCGAGAACACGATGTCCTCCAGCTCGTCGTCGCTAGAAAAGATCTTCAAGCCGAATTGATTCATCGCTGTTGCGAAGCCGGCGATCAAGACGTTGTCCATTTGCAGCTTTTCAAACTGCGCATCGGCAATCAGCGTTCCGTTCTGCATGAAGACCAGTATCGCATGGATCATGACGTATCGCGTTCACTCGTGCTCGTGTTGGAATCGAGGCGGCATTTAAAAAAGATTCTTAAAAGGAATCAAAAAACGACCCCGGCGCTTCTGAATTAGAGAATGTGCACATATTATGCCTTTAAAAGACCGTTGATATGAAATTCTATTCACCCCCTCTCACCTCTTGTTAAATAATGTTTTCACGCTTATCCTATACATCCATCTATCTTCCAGCCGGGCAAATATCATGGCAAAATTCCACGCTGTAAACACCAGGTTCGTATCTATCTGAATTGCAGTTTTGCCTCGTACCAGGGGTTTCTCGAACGTGAGATTGTTCTTTGCGATTCCGAACATTGCCTCGATCACGGAGCGAATCCGACTTTTCCTTCTTCCAGACCGCTTATTCGTCCTGTTCAAGCCGGATTCGCTCTTGTCGTGAAATCTACAGTCGAACAACCATGCGTTTAACCAATCGAGGTTGATCTCGACGTGATACGCGCAATCTCCATGCACGTGGATGATATTGCTCAAGAGATCACGGTCTAATGCTTGATTCATTAAGGGAATGAAATGTTTTGCATCACCCGTGTTTGCTGGTGTGATCCGGATTCCGTAGAACGCATGGGACGTGTTTCCAATGATGGCATGGCACTTGTACCCGATATACGCCTTGTCCTTGGCCACGTTATACCCGATACGCGCATCCGGGTCGGGCAATGCATCCTGCGTGGCCAAGCGTCCGGAAAAAAAAATCGACGTTAGCTTTCAGCTCGTTGGCCATGGCCGGGTTCTCCTCGAAATACCGTGCTATTGCCTCGATAAATGGTTTTAACAACGCCTTTTCGTCCCCGCCATTCTGTTTCACGAAATAATTGATGGTTGGTTGTGAAGGAACGCCCTCTTCTAGATTCAACACGTGTAACAAGGTCGGATACTTTGCTACCTCGCGAAGCATCTGGCTTCGGGACAAGAACCTGCATAGATAGAAAATCAGGAGCAAGCTAAGGATACTCGACGATTTCGTGGCTCCTTCCTTCTTTCGCGGATACAAGGTATCTGCTCGCGAGATCTCGATCTTGGCGAGCAAATCGATGACACGAGCCTCGTCGATCTTGATGCGCTTGTTGGCCCTCGCAAAGTTCACGCATGCCTCGATCGGCGCTGAATCCACGATCACGCCCGTGTCTGCGCCGAGTCCACCGATTTGTTTTAGCACGGCGATTGAGAAAGCAAAGAATTCATCAAACAATTCTGGCCCAGCAGCTTTCCTGAACTTGCTCAAGGTTGTATGATCCGGAGCACTCTTCAACTTTAGCGCACGCATCCAATCCTCGTGATTGGCGATCTCCTCACACATCTGGCGGTATGAACGAATGGTGCCGAGGTGCGAGATCAAGTGAATCAATAGCATGGCCTCCCTTGAAATTGGAGCCTTTCCGGGCATGCCCTTCTTGTATCGCTCCTTGCTCCAATCCCAGCGGGCTAACAAAAATATCCGGATGAAAGGCCGCATGATCACGAAAAATCGGGCAATTGAACCAAAAAAACGTGGGATCTTTTCGCGGATGCGCTTTGCTTCATGAAACGCGTATGCAAGCATGACCGGATCGAACCCAGCTATTAAAATAGTCGTGATTTCAGCGTTACTCGGGCTGCAACAAGTTGCAAACATCTTTCCTCGCTTCGGGGAACGCGTGTTCCCCGGGTAATATCCCGAACAATACGGCTATAAACTTTGCCCCTGGCTGCAGATATATCATCTCACGAGAAAGAGGTGTTGATACGGGATCACAACGGCTCTCTCATTCATGACGGTCACGTGCCAGGCAACGCTATATCCAATCCCGGTGCACGAATCCAAGCACTGCGTGAAAATGACCCGTGATGGAATGCAAGATTACGCGTGATAACGATTTGTGTCGGTTAATATGGCATGTGTGAGGTCGGAGGAAAGGTCTTAAGTGAGCCCGTTGAATATCAACGGTCTTTTTAATCGATGAAATCGTCCTCGTTCGAGTAAGTAAACGATGATTTTTTCTTCTCCGGTTCCGAGATTTTTTTCTTCAAGGGTTTTTTACCAGCTGCTATGCCCGTGCATTCGTGATTTTCCGGAAGCCTGTGTGCAGCACAAAAAAACTTTTCACAATAACTGCAATGATAAGGCATCATATCTTCTTTATCGCATAAATTACACTTTACCATTGTTAAGACCTATAAGAACAATTCATTCCCAGAACAATCCCGAGGATTGAATCGAGGAGCCGCCCCTCGGTCTTTGTCCCGTCATTTTGGTTCAGACACGATTCCGAAAGAAGCGGGTAAATAAAAGATTGCCAAGGGCTTTCCATAAAACGAGATGCAAAAGCGCATTAATCAGAAACCATGATCCCTCCTCAATTACTGCACGTGGCGTGAAGGATGCTTAAAAAGGAACGGGTGCAAGCGTGCTTGATGCGCAAGCCAGCTGATAAGATCCCGGTTTTTATGTCCGCCACGCCACAGTTTCTTCAAGCAGCACTCGGGATTGGGAAGCGAAAACCGACCGCCAGGGACGCGTGGCGATATTGCGTGAAGCTTGATCTTGATGTCGTGCAAGTCGGCCACCCGTCATTTTATCCAGTGAGGGTTCTAGACCTCGAGGAAGGCAAAAAGTACGTCGATTCTCTTAACCGAACCCACGTCATAGTAGGATATTATGACGAGTTTTGCGCCCCATTTCCCCTACGACAGAGTCCGAACGGGCTCGATCTCCACGAGATCCGCAAGCGTTGGGACAATTTCACCTTCCCGGATCCTGGAGAGCAAGAGTACGTTGGTGGAATCGATGACGTCGTTGCCGAAAATGAGCACCTTGATGATTCGCTTCATATATGGGGGGTCATCAATGGACCATTCGAGCCTTCGTGGCAGTTAATCTCTGATGCGTGGACAGATCTCTTCATTCTCGCCCGTCGTGACTATGATCTCGCGAAACAAATCATAGAACGGGTTACGGATTACTGCATCGCGGCTGGAGCGGCTCTTATCGAGCATGGAGCGGATGCCATCAGGATAGGTGATGATTACGGCTTGAACGAGGGTCTTATGTGCGCGCCCAAGACATGGTTTAACTTAATCTACCCATCACACGTGCGCCTCGTCAAGGGTTTGAAAAAGGCCGGCGGGCAGGACTTGCCCGTCATTTTACACTCGGATGGCAATATTATGGACATTATAGACTGGCTCGTCGAGGGCGGTATCGATGCTTTAAACCCGATCCAGCCGGACGCGTTGGATTTCGGTGCAGTAGTCGAAAAAGTTGGTGAACGACTGTCCATGACCGGTGCCTTCGATTTGCGATATTTTCTATCGCCTTGCACGGAATGGAATCGCAACGCGATGGAGCATGAGACCAGGAGGCTGTTCAAGATAATCGATACGTTCAATACCCCCTCGATACGCACGGGCTTTTGTATCGGCCCCACGCACCAGGTCCAGCCCGCATCGGACCCGTCCAGCTTCGAGGCGTGGATTCAAATGGTTCACTCCATTAACAAGCAGCGTATATAAGAAATCTGTACCACGCATTCGCCATCGGGGCGAGCGTTAATCGCTCCGGTGCTTTACCCGGCGGCCGGGCCATGGATCCTGCGGTTGCCGCACGGGTATGCACCTGCGCTAAAGTGTCTCGCCCGGATAGGGGGCTGAATTTTAATCATCCACGTGGACGGATGATCGTCGCAAAGAAATGCAGAACGTCGATAATGCCCTGGCCGGTCTTTGATGACACCTCGATAACCGTGCAGCGCCTGCCAGAAATCAAAGTTCCGAGCTCGAAGCCGTCGATTATATCTTCACGTGATAGCGCGCCGGGTACATCACTTTTTGCGGCAATGATCGCGAGCGGGATTTCTGTAAGATGGGGGATTTTAAGGATGTCCTTTATGAAATCGATGGACTCTGGAAATCGCGCCGGCTCGGTCGTATCGATAACGAAGGCGATGGCGTCTACCTTGACTTCCCTCGTTATAGATTGGACGATTGCCAGCCGCAAACCATCGTTTCCGGTGATGTCGAAATTTTCTATTTTATGCCCTTCAAAATCCAAGTCTTGTACAGACATTCCAAGCGTTGGTCGGGTATCCAGGAACTCTCCGTGCTTTATTCGATGCAGCATGGTGGATTTACCCGCTCCATCAATGCCTGCCCAAAGTATCTTGTAAGATCTCGGTTCGCTGGGCTTGCTAGCAACCATAACCACCAGCATGAGTGCATCGTTTTTTCCAGGCAAGTTGGTACTCGCGGTTTGAAGCGAGATGAGAGTCCCGACCTGGTCAATGACGTTACCCTCAGGATCCAAGAGACGAACCGATACAAGATTATCCTTGCTGGCCAGGGCCTGGATGGCTTGCAACCGCGCCTGCACCTCCTCCATTTCCTTCCTATCGAGGAAGAAGGAAAGCTTGTCCAGGTGCCCGCCACGGCGTGCCTCCATGATCAAGTCGATACACGCGGACATCTCTCAGGTACCTCACGCGTTGCTCAAAAATAACGACGTGAGCTCATCCCATTTATGAGCCTTTACATCTTGCAAGAGCATGTTCTTGAATTCCTTGTTGATCGGGTGGCAAGATGACGTGGCCTCTTTCTTTTTCTTAACGAGATCGATTTGCTCGATGCGACCGCGCTTGTCAATATGTAGGAAAGCCACGTGATCCCGGAACCAGAACGCGCCCTCGGGCAGCGTGCCTTGATCCTCGTATTCCACGCTGCACGGTTCCTCGTTAGCCGTGTCCCGCAATGCTTCTGCAGCGCCTCCAGCTGCCACCGATTCCTTGATTTCTATCGAGATCGGGGGATGCTCGACCCGCTTTTGCGCAGCCACGCGCTGCCGGGAAAGTATTAACTCGCGATCTGCCTTTCCTTTGAGAATATCGAGAGGCGGGATGATATGCTCGTCCAGGACCACCTCGAACTTGATATCCTCCAATACCACCTCTTCTCGTGACTCTCCCGAGCCGGGGCGCTTGTTTCGGATAAATCCTTCCAGATCATATAATTTCAAGGTGTCTCGTGCTACTCGTTCCCGTGGGAATTAAAAAACTTTCGTGACTGCACGTCGTGATAAAAAACCGAGGGAAGTTGGCGATTGGCAAGAGCACCTTGAATTTGTTGCAGCACATGCAGCGGCACTGCCATGAAGGAAATTACCTATACTTTTTAATCCCTCGAGCGATGTAGGTATTGGGAAAAAATCTATGGTGTTGATCCAGATCGAAGCCGCAATCGCGCGATCCGCCACGTACACGGTTATCCACATCTTTTGCATCATCTGCTTGATATTTTTGCTATACAAGACATTAAAGAGGTTCGCCGAAAAGCGGACGCAGAAAAACGCGCCACTTGGCATCGGGGCACCGATAAGCATCATGCTACAGTATGAAATCGTGATCCTCGCGGGACTGGTGCTCACGAACGTGTCCTCGGATCTCCTCTTCTATATTCGTGTCAACATTGTCGCGAATCCTGGTTTCTCAGATCCTGTAGCGCAAGTGGCGTGCGAGTACCTGAATATAATCTTCCAATTGATACTGGCGTTGTTCATTTGGTATATCGCGTGGTTTTCCAACAAATTGTTGCTTTTCAAGGGGAAGCGGTTCAGAATGATCAACATGCTCTTGCTATTGTTTTTCATTTCGGCATTCGTGATCGGCCTGGTAACCGGATTGGCGTGGTCGGGAGGGGTCGTTCCTCTTGGAGGCAAGCGCGAGCCGGCACTCTGGTTGATGAGCTTGAACGGGATCTACCTCGTCATCATCGTCGTCCCGTCGATCATCGCGTCCTTGCGCGCCGCCCGAAAGGCAACCGGAAAGGTGAACAAGTACGGGATGTGGTTCATAATGCTCTTTTTCACGCTGGTACTCCTACTTATTTCCTTCCAAGCGCTTTTCGCGCTCACGTCGGAATATGTTTATTCGTACACGAGTTGGATCCTGTTCCCCGCTGGCATTTTCTTCGCGTATCTTGGCTTGATCATGCCGCCCTTCTTGCGAACCAGGCTAGGCGAGCCACCGGGACAAAAAAAAGGATGAGCTATAGCGGGGGGATTTCGAGCCTCCGCGAAACGGACTCTTCCTACGTTCGTGGAACACAAGGAATTCGATATGAAGACTGATGCTATAGGTTTTGTAAGGAACCCTGCATTCGCCGTTTCTATGCATACACAACACGTTAACGGGAAGCGCCGGCAAGCGTATCCCGAGCGAAACAAGGTTCTAGATAAAGCGCCTTTTGGGAAGTTATCGTGTTTGGAGTACTGTTCCGCCTGGGAACAGCGGATGCCAGCAACGCATTAAACAAGCTAAAGTAGAGTCAAAGGTTGATTGAGAATATGGCCATTTTTTATTTGTTCTTATTTTGAAGGGTTAATATTACACCGAATTGGATTTGGGGGAAAAAAGGATACGAAACAGAAAATAAGGCATATTAAAGCAGTTTATCTATCACATCAATGCAACGGTTGCTGTACCCGCACTCGTTGTCGTACCAGCTCAAGACCTTGACGAGGTTACCCTTGACGTCCGTGTAGTGCGGGTCAAAGATCGAGCTGTGCGCGTTGCCGATGATGTCCGATGAAACGATCTCGTCGAAGACGACGGACAGGATGCCCTTGAGGGGGCCTTCCGCGGCCTCGACCATCATGGCATTGATGGCCTCCTTCGTCGTATTCTCCTTGACGACCGCGGTGAAGTCGACGAGCGAGCCCGTGACGACCGGGACGCGTATGGAGACGCCGTTGAACTTGCCCTTGAGCTCGGGGATGACCTCGCCGATCGCCTTGGCCGCGCCGGTGGTCGTGGGGATGATGTTGAACGCTGCGGACCGGGCGCGCGTGAAGTCCTTGTGGGCTTGATCGAGCAAGCGTTGGTCGTTGGTCATGGCGTGGACCGTGGTCATGAGGCCGACGTCGATCTTCAGTTTGTCATTGAGAACCTTCACGAGCGGGGCGAGGCAGTTCGTCGTGCAGCTCGCGTTGCTCACGATGAGATGTTCCGGCTTGAGCATACTCTCGTTCACGCCCATCACGACCGTCACGTCGGGGTCGTCCATGGGCGCGGACACGAGGACGCGCTTGGCTCCCGCGGCGATGTGTTTCGATGCATCCGCCTTCTTGCGGAATACACCCGTGGATTCGATGACGACGTCCGTGCCAAGCTTTGCTTGCGGGAGTTTCGTCGGGTCCTTTTCCATGAAGTACGGGATCTCCTTGTTGCCGACGACGATGGCATTCTCCTTCGCTTGCACGTCGAAGACCCATGGGCCATACGCCGTGTCGTATTTTAAGAGGTATGCACTGGTGCTCGCCGGCACCAAGTCGTTAATTCCAACGACATCAATGTCGGGGTGGAGTGCCACCGGGGCAGCTTCCTCTTCCAGGTCCAGGCCAGACGAGCTCAAGCTCTGGCGCTTGTAGAGCTCGCGCATGATAATGCGCCCGATCCTTCCAAAACCATTAATGAAGACTTTTTTCGTCATTTCGCTAACCACCCTAATTCCTTCAGTGCATCACGTTATTTCTCAAGTACCAGAGGAACCTTCAATTTATAGTATGACGTATCTTATAATAAACTTATAATAAAACTTGATGGGCATCTGCATCTTTGTTGACGATGAAAGAATTCCAGAGCGACGCGAAGGCGCTGCGCGGTCAGATCGAGAGGCTCGAGAAGGCCAATCGCGGGGTATACGAGTTTAACTGGTACCACCCGATCAAGCTCCCGATTATTGCCGGATCATCACGTTATGTGGCGAGCTTCTTCGATCGATCCCGTGACGTCTGGATTCAAATCGCGCCTGTCATCCAATCCCCGGTTACCGATGATTTCGACCCGAGGCTCGTCGACCGCCTGCCTGAGGAACCAGATACCTTTCTGGTCGTCGGCTCGTTCCACGTGGTGCTGGAGAAGCGCACGACGGGCTGGTTGGTGTCGGTGAGGAGCGTGCTTTGAGCCAGCGGGTTGCCTCCCAGGCCATTACGACATTATTTTTGGTAACTTTTATTATAGGGTTTAGACTATCACGGAACGAGCACAGCTATCATTAAGCTCCGAGTGCGATGATGCTCGCAGGTGAATCGCAATATGGACATCAAGATGAAAAAGATTGACGATATTGACTTGAAGGGAAAGCGGGTCTTGTGTCGTCTCGATCTCAACTCGCCATTAGACGACCAAAAGAAGTTGAAAGACGACCTCCGCATACGTGCATCCACGAAGACCATCGAAGCGCTGAAGGACACCAAGCTCGTCATCATCGCCCACCAAGGCCGGCTGGGGGACAAGGACTTCATCCCGCTCAAGCAGCACGCCGAGCGGCTGGCGCAAATCATGACGCCGCGGAAGATCTCGTTCGTGGACGACTTGTACGGCGAGAAAGCCATCAACGCGATCAAGCAGGTTAACGTCGGCGAAGTTCTCGTTCTGGACAACGTGCGCAACTTCAAACCCGACAACGACCAGCTGCCGTTCGACGAGTGCCCGAAGTCCGAGCTCGTGCAGAAATTGGCGCCGTTGTTTGATTACTTCGTCGTCGACGCGTTCGGCACTGCCCATCGCAGCCAACCGTCAGTCGTCGGGTGGCCAACCATCATCGCCGGGCCTGTCGTGGCCAAGGAGATCGAGGCTTTAAAGCGGATAACGGAGAACCCGAAGCGCCCCGTCGTCATGCTCATCGGGGGTGCCAAGGCAATCGACAAGTATAATGCCTTGAAATATAACGTCGAAAATCAGGTCGTGGACAAGGTGCTCGTCGCGGGTCTCACCGCGCAACTCCTTTTTGAGGGCTCGGGCAAGATGGTGGGGGCAGTAAACCGGAAGCTCGTGCAGAAGGACATCGACAAGGCCGGCGTCGGCCTGCTTCAGTTCATGTACTACCGCGCTGGGGACAAGGTCGTGCTTCCCGTCGATTTCGGCGCGGAGAAGGATGGCAACCGAGTCGAGGTCTCGCTGGATGACGCGCTCACGGTGAACGCGCCGCTCATGGACATCGGCCCGAAGACGCTCGAGATCTTCAAGAATGAATTAGAGAAAGCCGGTACCATCGTCGCGAATGGCCCACCTGGCGTGTTCGAGAAGGCGGCATTCTCCAAGAGCACGAACGATCTCATCGACGCGATGGTCGCAGCAACCGCGAGGGGCGCCTACACGGTCATCGGTGGTGGCGAATTCGGCGAGGCTGCGGAGAAGTCGGGCAAGGCCGACAAGATCTCGTGGATCAGCACGGGTGGCGGTGCGATGCTCGAATTCCTGTCCGGGAAGTGGCTCCCGCTGTTCATCGCGCTGGAGCGGTCATACAGCAAGGTCCAGTAACGTTCCACGATCAGACCCCAGGCACGAAGAAATTCAGTCTCCAGTCTCTTCCTTTTTCCAATATTCCTCTTGAATTAGAGCGCCAAGTGAAATAGAGAAAAAAATTCGCCGGTTTATGCATGAACGGACTGTTTTGCCGGGAATTCGTGTTCGGGGAAACAATACTTTTTCAAGTAGCATCCCCTGCACCACGAGTCGTCCTTTACCCGTTCTATCAAGTCAATGACGTTCGTGTGCACGTTTCCGATCTTGACTTGAAGCTCGCAGCAATTGTACGCGTAGCCCTCGCACGAGATGGAGACGTAGCGCGTCCGCCATAACCGGTCGATGCTCGAACGGATACGAGCCAGTTCCGGGGACTCGAGCGCGTCGTCGATGCAAGTGATGTCACTCTTGCTCAAGGCTGGCTCGCGGATGGTCTCCTTGTTCGCATGCTCGAAATCTTCCTTGACTACTGGACTTTCAAAGATATCCCTTATATGCTTTCCCAACAAAGGCTTTTACCGAATCAACAAGGCGTATCCCTACGTGTCTCAACTACAAGGTTGATAATTCTTTGCCATCATAAATATTCGCCCCCGCCCCAGATACACCATTGTATGCCCGTATAGTAATGAATTTATTTTACACTACGATAAATTCGAGCCGTGTATGGTTTCAAATCTGATGATGTTAGCGCAATGGGCTAGAGGAAGAAATTCACGTCC
>JAUQYZ010000274.1 GCA_030587475.1 Candidatus Sigynarchaeum calidifontis | reverse complement strand
ACTTAACTTCGAAAGTAAGTACGTGATCCATGTCCTAAATAATTAATGTACTAATCTTCAAGCTGTCCATTTTTTGTTAAACGGGGCTGTCATGAGATTATATTTATTGATTCTCACGCTATCTTCAATTCTTACTTTTGAAATCACCCCCTCGTCGATTTGTTTGAACTTGTTTGTGAGCTACCTGTAGTTAGAAGTTCGATATCGAAATATTCCCATCTTATCTTCAACACTTGGAAAATATTCTTCAATTCCTTGCCGACGTTCAAGGATTTGCGGATACGGTAGGATTTGTCATCCGGATAGATATAATCGCTGATCGAGACGTGGCCCTCTTGGATTTTTGCCCGAAGTTCCTCGAATGTGAAATCCAAGGAATTCTTCTTGAGCAAATATCGAAGCAATCCTAATGCCATCATTCCCCATAAGATCAGGGCAAAATGCACCTGGATCCGTTCAGGTTTGCGGTGAAAGATCGGGCCGATGGCCAGCTCGCTTTTCAAGAGATGGAATTCTTGCTCGACCACGCCCGTGGTCTTGTAAATGCGGATCATACTGGCAGCACCAAGACTTGCATCATCCGTCATAAGTGCGTATTTCCCAAGCACGTTCAGCTTCATTTCCAGCTTTTCCTTAATTGGCGCACATTTAACGACATCCTTCTTCACTTGTACCGTGAAACAAGATAACAATCCATTCTTCCGCAACAAGTTCTCGATCTTGCCGACCTTCTCCTTTGCAGAACCGTTTTGCTTCACGTACTCGCGGATCTCTTCCTTTGTTTGCTTGATCTTTTCCTGAAATGCGTCCTGTTTTTGCTTCATGATCTCCTCGTTGATATAGAGCAAAACATTCCGGTTCTCACCGTACAATTTGAGGGAGGTGGTTTTGCCCCGGAGCACAGTCTTCTTCTGCGTGTAAATCACGGGCGCATTTTCGAGGGTCATTGCCAATAACTCCTTTCTCACGGCGATCAAACTTGGACGAATGCTTGCCACGAAATGGACTTGCCATTTCATGCACAGCGCATCTAGCATCTTGAAGTTTTTAGGATTGTTGTTCCCTTTATCGAAGATGATATATTTACTTCGGACCTTCGCCAAAAGAGAGGCATAATCGCGCTGGCACTTCTCCAGGATTGACTGAAACATGTAAACATCCGGCGCATTGCCTGGAAAGGTCTGAAAAAACAAGGGGATGGATTGGTCGTTCACCCCGAGCATCAAGTTCACCTGCGCCAGATCCGGTCGTTTATCCCGGTTGTACCCGTGAACCCGCTTGATCTCCTTATACTTGTCCGCGTTGTCGTGCTCGTCTGGTGCATCTTCATCCGATTCTTCATCATCGTCGATCTCTTCTTCGGTCTCATCGTCACCAAAGCAAGACACGGACGTGCCATCGATGATCAATTCATTTAACTCTAGATCGTTGATGCGAAGCAAGGTCTTTACGAGGGATTCCTGTATCAAATCCACGTTGGGATGCAAGTAATCCATGTAATGATAGATGTTGGCATCAGTGAATTTATCGCTCGGAATGCTCGGGTCAAGCGAGAAAACGGACTTGCCATGGGCCATTTCGGCCAAGCCCCATTTACTAAAGGTGTTGAGCGCTCGCTCGACCACGATCATCTCGATAAACCGACCGGCATCGAGTTCCGTGTCGTTTTGTATCGCTTTGTTGATCACGTTTTTGAAATCAAGCATCTCGAGGACTTTCGAGAGAATTTCTTCACCGGAAAATGATAAGTGCCTTTCATTAGATGGTTTTTTGGAGTTAAAATCCGCCAGTAATTTCAAAGCAGCCTCTTCGTTTCCAAGGTAAACGTATTTGCTCTTAACTTTCCTATTTTCTCGGAAACTTGTTTTATAGGTATAATAATTCCCATTTTTCTTGTGTTGAACGATTAAAAAGTATGGCATGCATATGAGTAGTGAGAAGTGATATATAAGTATAATGGTGGATTAAACCGAATCATTGATGCTCAGACCATTTGCTCTTCTAACTACGAATTTCAATGATTCGAGAACGTGCGTGAAAGGACAATAATCGACGAAATCGGCAATTGAAAGAAAATAGACAGGTTATATCGAATTCAAGAAATTCTACCGCAGCGAGCAGATTTAGTGTGAGAAAAATGGAATCCAGCAATATTTTTAAGACCTAAATCCACATTAACTTTCGAAGTTAAGTTTATATTATCGCGGTCTGAATTATCACTCAGTCGTCTTAGGAGGATGATATTTGTTGAAGAAGGCTTCAAACATCGATAGAACGTTTCTACGAAAGCTCGGGTTATTCTGCATTTTTATGTTCACACTGACGCTAATCATCAACATCGCTGGACATTATATGAACGATATCCCTGTTTTAAATACAACCTTGGATAAAGGAGTCGACGCAAATCCCCGTGCTAGTGATTTTACGCCCGGGCTCGCGAGTCCAAGCGCCTCCCCATCGGTGGGGCATAACGCCACGATATTCAACTTCACGGTGATCTATTCGGATGGAGACAATGATACTCCTACCATGATCTCGATTACCATAAATGACACTACATTTCCAATGATACCAGCTAATATCCTGGATACGAATTACACCGATGGTGCAATTTATTATTACTCCACCAACCTGACTTACGGGTATTACCAGTTCGAAATAAATTGCTCGGATGGTGTTTATACGCAATCCACGGGTTGGATCAATGGTCCTGAGGTCAATCCATTCAAGGCTGTTCCGTTCCCCTCTTTTAGCAACTATATTATGACACTTGGCTCTTCTTACACGTGGTTCGATGCCATTACCAACGGCACACTCCTATCCCTTACTGATGACGGGTATACTTCAAGGGCTTTACCCTTCGCGTTCACTTTCTATGATCAAGCGTTTTCAACCATCTACATCTCTGCTAATGGGTATATGAGCTTCTATGACACGACTCCCGATTATTCAAATAATATCGCCTTCCCCTCACCCGTGAGCACGCATAGATATATGATTGCTCCATATTGGGACGATTTAAACCCCCAAGAAGGTGGACAAATTCACGTGCGTTCGTTTGGAACCTCCTACGTGATCCAATACACGAACATACAAAGATATGGATCCCCGGGAATAGTGGGCACGTTTCAAGTCGTAATAAACCAAGACGGAAGCATTATCTTCAATTATGATTACATCATCTACACTGCTGGTGGTTATACGTGCGGACTCAATTACGGCATCAACACCACCTATTATAACGCTTATTCGGGTCTCACGGTGACCACGGACGATTTTTCGATCCTTTTTACCCCAACAAATGGCTATATCCAACCAAAGCTGCCCGCAAACGGGACGACCTCTTATACAGGACTTATCAACTTCTCCTGGGAGAGCTTGAAATTTTATCAAGCCGTGAATTATACGTGGCAGCTCTCAAATATAACCGATTTTTCCACCATATTGCAGCAAACCACGGGTATCTTGGGAACAACGGGAACCACCACAAAAGGGATAGTTGTTAGCCAGCCCACGGGTGCCTATTATTGGCGCGTTCGTCCGACTTCGGGGATCTTTAACGGGGATTGGACCATTGGATTCACCCTCTTCCTAGTTTTAAATGATGTTGCCCCTGTTCTTTCCAATGCGGTTGTTGATCCTCCATCGGGGAATCAATTAACCATGTTTAACTTCTCGATCGATTATAGCGACTCGGATAACAATGCCCCGGTTACTATTCAATTCGTGATCAACGATACTACATATGATATGGAAAAAGCAATTCAATCGGACGAGAATTACATCGATGGTTGCACTTACTTCAAAATCTTGAGACTGAAGCCGGGCAGCTATGAGTACTACTTCCAATGTTTTGATGACGTGTTTACATCAAACACGAGCTTGTTTACTGGCTTCGACGTCATCGAGATCAATTATAACGCTCCGATGCTGGTCAATCCTACCTTGGTACCAACTCTCGGGTACAACAAGTCAACGGTTTTTTCGTTCCAGGTCGATTATATGGACATCGATGATAACGCACCGGTCGAGGTGAACGTCACCATTGGTTCGACAAGCTATCGCATGTACCAGGTGAACATGACGGATAATCTTTACATCGATGGATGCACGTTCAGGTTGGATATAAAATTAAACGCAACCGGAATGTTCGATTACTACTTCACTACAAGGGATTACTTGTTCAGCAATTCAAGCAGCGTGTTTTCGGATCTCGTTGTGGTTCCCCTCCCAAATCTTGACGAAAACTTCGATGACCATTTCCTCTTAAACGCGAACTTGAATTCAGGTGGATCGGAAGGTTTGTGGTCTGGTAGTGCTTATATATCGTCTGCCATGATCGAATACCGGCGAAACAACTTGATGGTACATGTGCGCGATACAGGGGCGTCAAATTATTACGTGTTCAGCTATTTTAACTGCGAAAATTCTCCAACTATGCCCAACGAGCAAAATCAATACGAGATCTCGTTTGAGATAGAGATGGTGTCTGGTTATGCAATGCCCTGTTCAATCATTCAGAACGGTCAAGTCAAGATCGACATCGTGTTTTATTCAGGCACCATCCGGTACTACGATTATAATCAAAACCTGGTAAACAGTTATTGTACCTACTCGAACGGAGTCGTTTATCGCGTTGTAGTCCGGTGCCTGAGCTCCCATACCTTCCAGATTTCATACACGCCTGTACCGGGAGGAACAACCACGGTTACACCAATTCTGTTCAACCGGTACCCCTTCACGGGTCCCATCGATACCATTAGGATAGGGTGCGGCGACACGACAGCAGGTGAAGCATGGATGGACAATTATAACGTTTCTTGGACGATCAACGAAAACTCACCATCCATCACCTCGCCCATGGTAACGCCTCCAACCGGGGATCAGAACTCGGAATTCAATTTCACCGCAGTCTATTCTGATCTGGACAATAACGAACCTGAGGTGATGTTTGTATTACTGAACGGCACCTCATATCCGATGTCAAAATCCCATTTGGGGGATGGCAATTACGTCGACGGGGTCGAATATTACTATATCACCCGTTTATTGCCGGGAAGATACATATACTCGTTTATATGTTCCGACGGGAGATATTCGGCCACAGCGAATGGAAGTATCCTAACAGTCTCGATGACAAACACGGCAGCACCAGTGCTTAGCAGTGGGGACATATTCCCTTCAATGGGATTTGTTAATGCAACACATTTTCGATTCTCAGTTGTATATTTTGATGCTGATAACAACGCTCCAATAAGCGTTAACCTCACAGTGAATTCCTCCACATATGTTATGAACAAGGTGGATCCCCTTGATCTTTATTACGTGGATGGCTGCCTGTACGAATTCACGACGCAGCTGCTGCAAGTGGGAAATTTCTCCTACCAGTTCACGGCGTCGGATGGAATTACGACCGTTCTCGGCTCTTCTACCAATATCTCCGTTAATGAGCTGCCGAATGTCGACGAACATTTTGAGAACTACCTTGAAGGTTCCAGCGTGATCAGCAATGCAAATTGGACGAGGGGCGCGCTCGATAATGGTAACGGGAACACGATTTCCTATAATATCATTCAAACTGGCGATACAATGCAACTTTATATGAAGGATACATCAGCCACGGGGCGGCTCCAGATCTATTATAATCTTACCGACACGCCCACCTTCCCGGGACATTACATCATATCGTTCGACCTTTATGTACCCGAGGATCCTGGTTCGAGCCAGATCCTTTTGTGGAATGTCCTGCAAGGTTCAATTGCCTATATACGGGTGCAATTCAACCTTTATACACGAGCGGTGACCACCTATTCTGTAGGTTTATGGAGGAATATCGGGACAATCAATATTAATTCACACAATTCAATCGAATTGCATTTAGTTTCGAGCGGGCTACATTACTTAGCCGTAAATGGTATCGCCTCACCGACCTACAACAACTTTGGAACCTTTTCAACATTCGCTGGCAGTTTTTACTTCGAGACGGATTATGCACAAGGTAACACACATGTGTTCATCGACAACATCAATCACACTTATTATCCCAACCATAATGCGCCACAACTGATAAACGGGCATTTCGTGCCTGGAACGGGAGATCAGCAAACTCCCTTAAACTTCACGGTAAACTATTCCGACGTGGACAATACGGCGCCCGCTTACGTGCGTGTCTTGATAAATGGAACCCAATTCAGTATGAGTCAACAAGACCCGGGGGACACGAACTATAACGATGGTTGCATCTATCATTTCACCACATTTCTACAACCCGGCAATTATTCGTATCAATTCACCTGCAGCGATGGCGTATATACCAATTCCACCGCGATATATTCCAACTTGACCGTCACCATGTCCAACGGAAACGCGCCCAGCTTGGACCTTCCCTCCGTGGCGCCATTAATAGGTGACCATTCAACGACCTTCAATTTTACCGTTGTATATTTCGATGCAGACAATAATTTCCCGATATGGGTTAACATCACAATAAACGGCACGAGCCACAATATGATCAAGGTTCACCCTCTGGATTATAATTCTGTTGATGGCCTCTTATACACGTACACGGCTGCGCTTGTGAATCCCGGTCGATACACCTACATAATTACTTGCTCAGATGGTGGCTATTCAAACTCGACCGGGGCTATGGAGGGGCCTGAAGTGAATCCTTTTTTAGACATGGAGAGCTCGAGCCTTGTCTTGATGGTTCCTGGTAATGGCAGTTTGGTAATTCATGGCAACGTGGTGTTCACCTGGGATAGTTGGAACCTCCCGTTCGGTGCTATCAATTATACCTGGCAATTTTCATCGGTTTCCGATTTCTCCTCTGTTATGATCTCCGTCCCGGGAGTTCAGGAACAAGTAGGCAGCACGACGATTACCGTACCGTTGGATGTTCCCTCCGGCTCGTATTACTGGCGCGTGGTTCCGTCATATAGTTTGTACACGGGCGTCCCGTCGGATGCTTTCGTTGTCCAAGTGGAGAGATCCGATATCGCCCCCGAACTCGTATTTCCTAAGGTAAATCCCGCCGGCGGGCACGAGTTTTTCCTTTATAATTTTTCCATCATCTACTATGACCTCGACAACAACCAGCCATCATCGATCATTGTTTCCATCAACGGGACGGCCCACGGCATGGTCAAGTGCAACCCGGCAGATTCTAACTATCTTGATGGTTGTAGTTATCAATACCTGACCTATCTCTCGCCCGGGGCTTACACATACATGTTTTCGTGTTTTGATGGGCGATTGTCGAATTCAACAGCCTTGTATTCAAACCTAACGATTACCGATGTGAGTTGGACACCGCCGTATCTTCTAAATCCACAAGTTTCGCCTACCTATGGAAGCAACCTGACCAGTTTCAATTTCACTGTTTTATACAAGGACGTGGACAATGACCTCCCGTCATTCATCAATATTACTATAAACGGGACCATGTTTAGTATGGACGCAGTCGATCCATCAGACACCAATGCAACAGATGGCATATTATATCAGTACGTTACCAGCCTTGGCTATGGACTTTACCGGTTCAAGATTGATGCGTCTGATGGGACTTTCTCTAACTCAACTGGTTGGATAGACCTCCCGGATGTTCTCCCGTTCTTGAATCAGACTGCGTTCTTCGATGATTTCGAGACCGGCACACTAAAATGGACCAAGAGCCAATACTGGAACCTCGTGACGCCACCAACTTCCACACTAAACCCGTACCATTCACCAATTTATGGCATGCGCTTTGGATACCCGGGCAACGATTACTATCCCCCTGGAGTCGACGAGAACCTCATCTCTATCCCTATTGATCTCACATTATATGATACGGCGTACCTGGAGTTCTATCAATGGCTTCACTCAAAAGCCCAGGATCCAGGTGCCGACATCTACATCTCGCCAAATAATGGTAGCACGTGGTATCCCCTCCTTCACTTGAACGGGATCATTCCAGCATGGCAAAAACGCTCGATCAATATTTCCGCATATTGTGGAAACCCCGAGGTAAAGATCCGGTTCCGGTTCCGGTCATATTTCATAACAACTAGCACAGAAAAAGGTTGGGTGCTGGACGATATCATCGTGAAGGGTATCCGGAAGGCCGAGCTTTTAACGCCGGAGGATGGGTCAGACCGGTTTAATGGCAACGTCGATTTCTCGTGGTATAGCTTGACAGATCCATCGGAGATGAATTACACATGGCAATTCTCCGGCAGCGTCGATTTCTCTAGCATCCTATCGGAGATAACTGGGATTCCAAACGCGCCTTCAACCACCACTGTCACCGTCGACCTCGATTTCCCAGCTGGTACCTATTTCTGGCGGGTGCGTCCCACGTATGAAGGGTTTGCAAGTGCATGGTCATCACCTGCAAGATTGAATTTGATTCGTAGCGATGCAGTACCCGCGCTCACCGAGGGGTATGTATCGCCTGAAATTGGAAGCATATTCACGATCCAGAATTTTTCCGTACTATACACGGATTTGGATAATAACAGCCCGGAATACGTGCTGGTTTCAATAAATGGCACGACCTACCCCATGGCAAAGCAAAACACGTCCGACTCGGATTTCAGTGATGGATGTCTATATCAATATCTTACTTGTTTGGAAATCGGAAACTACACGTTTTCATTCTCGTGTTCTGATGGTAAATTTACCAATAACACTGTTGGAAATTCGAGCTTATGCATCGTTGAGGTATTTTATGAAAAGCCTCAATTAGCGAATCCGAATGTAGTACCAATCATTGGTGACAGTTTAATGGAATATAATTTTAGTATTCTGTATATAGATGGCGATAACAACTATCCTCGTGCAATTACCGTCACGATAAACGGCAGCATTCACGACATGAGCCCAATCGATCCAACAGATCTAAATGCGATAGACGGGATCACCTTCTCTTACATGACCAGATTGGTCTTCGGTTATCATAATGTTACTTTTGATTGCTTCGATGGTGCTTATTCCAATTCGACGGCCTTGCGCGAACTCATCGAGGTAAATCCATTCTTCGGGATATCTGGATATCCCGTCGTGATTAACGAATTTACTTTTGGTCAGACAGATGATTACATTGAATTCTATAACCTCGGCGAATCGATAAATATGACAGGCTGGTTTGTGAGGACCTATTACAACAATAATCCGCTCGCGACATATACATTCCCGCAGAACTTTATCTTAAATCACGAGCAATTCGTAGTTCTACACGAAGCGTCGGGAACGGACACGAACCGTGACTTGTATGCCGGGTACATCTTCAACACCAATTATAACTACATGGCCATCGGGCTCTTTGATGAGACCGGGGCTAATATTGATTGGTTTCAATGGAACTACTTTTCCGGAGCTAGGCCGTTGGACGTGGCCTGGATTCAAGACACGACCAATTCAATGAACTCGATATTCGTTCTCAGGGCGAGCGACATTGATAATGACAAGGCCAGCGATTGGATCTCGCAGCCATCTGGAAGTCTTGGTTCCCGGAACATCGGGCAAGTAGGATATGTGCCTTACAGATCACCTTTCAGCCTCTTGGATCCTGTAGGGGGCTTGGCGGTATATGACGGTTTGGTTAATTTTTCATGGGAGAGCCTTTCACTTCGCGAATGTTCTGTGAACTACACGTTGGAATTGTCCCTCGAACCCGGTTTCTCGATGATCACGCTAT
The DNA here is from genome assembly GCA_030587475.1 of Candidatus Sigynarchaeum calidifontis. Taxonomy (GTDB): domain Archaea; phylum Asgardarchaeota; class Lokiarchaeia; order Sigyniarchaeales; family Sigyniarchaeaceae; genus Sigyniarchaeum; species Sigyniarchaeum tengchongense. The sequence goes on along the minus strand of JAUQYZ010000274.1, from coordinate 19,648 downwards.
CGGAGATATCTATTCCCGAGACGATGACGATAACATCGGCATCGATGTTTGTCAGCCTCCCAGCAAATGAGACGCTGGTACAGTACTATTGGCGGGTAATCCCGACGTGGGGTCCATTCAGCGGCAACCCGTCCGGGATAGCCATGTTCTGGGTGGAAAAGAACACGGCTCCAACTTTACTCGGGGCGAATGTTACGCCGTCAACCGGGAACCAGCACGACACGTATCGCTTCTGCGTTTCATATATCGATATGGAGAATGATGGTCCCGCATACGTCAGAGTTCTCATCAATGGCACGGGTTTCGATTTAGCTAAAGTCGACCCCTTCGATACGAATTACATCGATGGATGCGATTACGAGCTCAATGCGAGGTTGAATCCGGGCATATATCAGATATCATTCATGTGTTATGATGGCCGGTATTCCACGACCGTAGAAAACATTACCTTGACCGTCGTGAAGGTGAACTATTACGCGCCCGTGTTATCAGATTTGCGTGTTGATCCCACGTCAGGCAACAACGGGACAACCTTGTTTACGTTTTTTATAAACTATACAGACGCCGATAATAGCGATCCCGTGGAAATAAGCGTTACCATCAACGGCACGACATACACGCTTAATAAAATGGACCCCGGCGATATGAATTACACGAACGGCTGTATGTTTAGCCGTTCGATGATATTTTCAGAGGCTGGTACATACCAGTTCTGGTTCAACGCATCGGATGGCATATTTGCAATCGGATCGAGCGTATTCACGTTACCCGTTAACGAGATAGTGATGTTATACTTCGATGGGATGGTATATAACTGGTCTGCCTACTTCGACGTTTTTACCGCGCATAGCACGGGGACTGAGACGTTTACCAACGCTGGAAACGGTTTGTTCAACGTGTATTGCAATCCCGACACGTATATGCGTGGAAACCGCATCATTAACGGGAGCTCTAGGGAAATTGTTGAGGATTTTGTCAACGGCAGCATGAGCTTTTTCAGAGAAGGCTCTCACGACTGGGTTAGAATCCCCTCCATTATCTCGATCGGCATGATGATTCCCATATCGGTTCATATGGTTAACGACGAGATCTTTACTGTAACAAGCGAGACCACGTTTTTCGCGATGGGCCGCCTCTTCAAATGCTGGTTGTTACAATCTCCGGAAGGGAGCGTGGCCTATTATGACAAGAAAACTGGATTACTCGTGAATGGCACGTTCTGGTTCGATTACGGCATGGGTCCGTTTTATTACACCATCCAAATAACGGGTACAAATGTTCCCCTCTCGCCCAATAACAATGCCCCTGTCCTGACTAATGGCTCAGCGACACCACATGAGGCCCAAACAGACACGCCAATCACGTTCGAAGTGACATATACGGACGTGGATGATTCTCCACCGATGTACGTGGATCTAGTCCTCAATGGCACCCGGTTTCATATGGAAAAAGCATATCCATCCGACCTCGATTTCCTAGATGGATGTGTTTTCAAGCTGGTTATGTACTTGCAACCCGGTTTCTATGAGCATTATTTCGAGTGCTACGATGGTCAATACCACGCAGCGATAGGGATCTATACTTATTTACATGTTTTAGAACCAGATAGTACCAGCGTTCCCCTCTTGATTAGCCCTCAAGTGTCCCCTAGCAGTGGATATGTTGATTTCACAGTTTTTACGTTCTCGGTTATTTACATCGACGGGGATAACGATGCGCCGTTATATGTCCAGGTGACGATCGATGCAGAAACGTTTTCTATGTACAAGCTGAATTCCAACGACACTAATTACATGGACGGTTGCATATATGTCTATAGCAGCACACTTGTTGCAGGAAGCCACGCGTATAGATTCAATTGCTCGGACGGGATCAACAGCACCACTATTGGCCCATACGTGGGACCAGTTGTGAGTGGTACACGTTTCCACGCGCCCATTAAGATCTCCAGCAATGCCGAGCTCGATGCTTTTCCTGATAAAACAGGAAACGGATCTGCCGGTGACCCGTATATCATCAAGGATTACATTATCGATGCTCAAAAAGGAGGTTATAGCATCCTCATCAATAATACAGATCGATACCTTTTCATCATTAATTGCACCTTGAGCAACTCAGGTGACGGGTTTGGCTTTTCTGGAATAAGGATCATGAATTCTTATAACGTGGTCGTTAGAAACTGCACAGTGTTCAATAACAGTTACGGGATTTTCGTGGAGCATGCCAGTTTTATTCACATCGAGGAAAACCTTCTCTTCAATAACAACTATTCTGCCGTTTTCTCGGAATACACTTCTTTCCTGAACGTAAGCAAGAACGAGATCACGGCCTGGGCAAACACGGCCATCAACGTTCTTTGGTCATATCACGGGGTCTTTGCTTTCAACAATATCTCGGGCAATTATGCTGGTATTGCCTTGCACGAATCCGAGGGAAACCTGGTTATTGGGAATAACGTCTCTGATAACAACTGGTTTGCATTCATGCTCTCGGATTCGGCCCGTAACCACATTACAATGAATTATGTTAGCAATAACCTGGAAGGCATCTATTTAATGAATGCTAGCACGAACATAATCTACAAAAATGCATTTGTCAACAATAACCGGAACGGTTACGCTGATAGTGAAAGTGCTGGAAATTCTTGGGATTATGAATACAACGGGAACTATTGGAATGATTATTTAACACAAAATCCAACTGCGACGAATAATGGTTACGTTTGGAATTTGCCTTACATCGTGCCCGATACAGCAGGATTGAACGTTGATAATTTCCCCCTGGTCACACCATTCGTGTTCCAGGTATTGGATTTGCACCCTGTCGCTGATTTCATGGTAAATGCAACGATGATTGGTGAAAATCAGTCTGTTCAATTCATTTTCACGGGTCAAGAAGGCGATCGCCCTGCAACATTCTTGTGGAGTTTCGGTGACGGCGTGAACTCGACTGAAACAAATCCCGTGCACAAGTATTCCAGTCTACAGAACTTCACCGTGAGTTTGATGGTCACGGATGCTGACGGGGACAATGACACGTTGGTAATGGTGGATCTTATCTCGGTCTGCAACGTGGTGCCAACAGCGAGCTTCACGTGCAACCAATCGACAATCCACATGAACGAGCTCGTCGAATTCACATTCACGGGCTACACGGGGGATGGAGCTTGTATCTTTTCCTGGGACTTCGGGGACGGTCAAGTGAACGCCTCGAGAGATCCAATTCACCGATATCTGTCTCAAGGCTCCTTCAACGTGAGTCTGAACGTCACGGATGGCAATGGCGATTGGGATTTCATCTTGATCGCTAATTGCATAACCGTAGTCGACTGCTTGCCACGTGCATCCTTTGAAACAAACACCACCGGCATCTTTGTCAATCAATCAGTGGCTTTCACTTTTAATGGTGATTTAGGCGATGCCCCCGCAATGTTTTTATGGCAATTTGGCGATGGTTTTTCCTCGTCGGATCAAAATCCGGTTCACGAGTATATCGACCACGGCCGGTTCACAGTGAACCTCACGGTGACTGATGCTGATGGTGACGTGTCGAGTATTCGTATCGTTGATATGATCACGGTTATGGATCTAGAGGTCGAGGTACTATTCGAAGCAAACCAGACGATTGCGAATATCAACGACCCGATCCAGTTCTTATTCACTGGGAGGTCTGGGGATCGGCCTGTTACATTCCTATGGGACTTCGGAGACGGAAATGGTTCGAGCGAGCGGGATCCAATCCACGAGTACACGAACTCTAGCACCTTCACGGTAAGCCTCACGGTAATCGATGCCGATGGGGATCATGATGTGCTGGTCCTGGCGAACTACATCACGATCGTCGACTTGCTTCCCACCGCAGTATTCAACACCAATACCACAGAGATCGGGGTGTTGTATTACGTCCAGTTCACCTATACGGGTTTCCAAGGAGATGCACCAGCCAAATATTTCTGGTCTTTCGGTGATGGCGAGAATTCTACAGTGCAAAACCCCGTGCACCAATATGTTACTCAAGGATTGTATTCCGTGACTTTAACAGTTACCGATTTCGATGGCGACCTTGCTACCATAACAATCCCTGATTGCATCAACGTGTCCGACGTTTTGCCTATTGCGAACTTCACGGCAAACCATACGTTCGTTATGACTGGCCAGGAGATCCAATTCACGTTTACAGGAATGCAAGGTGACCTCCCTGCATCGTTTCTCTGGGACTTCGGAGACGGGACCAATTCCACGAGTATAAACCCCATCCACATGTACGTTTCGCTAGGAAACTATTCAGTCTGCCTTACCGTTACTGATTTCGATGGGGATACCAGTTCAAAGGTTATTACAGATTGTATTATAGTCTCGGATATCACCCCGAACATAACCATAATAGCAACTCTAACGAACGTAACGCTGTATGAATCCATCACCTTCTCATTATCTGGGTCGCTCGGAAATCTGCCCATCACTATCGTTTGGGATTTCGATGATGGATATCAAAGTACGAGCCTTGAACCCGTGCATTCATTCAACACAAGCGGAACTTTCAACGTAAGTGTCGTCGTGACAGATTGGAACGGGGATGTGGGTGTTGCCGGGATCATAATAAACGTGGTTGATCTCCTTCCTTCCGCAAACTTCACAGCCAGTTCCACGTTCATCAATGTGACGCAATCCATCACCTTTACGTTCACGGGCGCGCTAGGAAACACGCCATCAACTTTTCTCTGGGATTATGGGGATGGCACGTTTGGAACGGGTTCAAATCCAACGCACCAATACTTGGCAAGTGGTTTCTACAACGTAAGCGTCACCGTTTTCGATGCAGATGGCGACTCGGACACGATGACGAGGGTGCACTTTATCACTGTCGGGGATGGGTCACCGCCAGTCATCACTAGCAGGCCAACTTCGTTGCAATTTATGGAAGGGGAAGTCGCGGTTTCGCTTTCGTGGATCATCCAGGATTCTAGCGGCGGGGGGCTCTATTCCATCTATTCAAACGGAACCCTGTTGGTGCAGGATCAAGCTTGGAGCAATTCAATAGCGTTAGTCATCCCAGTAAACACGACCAACGTCGGCTCGTTCTATTACCAGCTTCAATATATCGACATCTACGGAATTCCGGGGTCTCCAGACACGGTAATCGTCGTGATCGACGATTATCCACAACTTACAACATCCCCTGGAAACCAGACCATCTCATTGGAAATGGTTAATAATCTGGAACTTGCCTGGGTGATCGAGGACGTGATAGGTGGATTAGGGATCTATGAAATATACGTGGACGGAATTCGGGTGAAATCTGGGATATGGACAAGTGGTACTGCTGTGGATTTAAATCCATCCTGGAACATAGCTGGTATATATAGCGTCACGCTCGTGTATTGGAATCATGATAATACGTGGACCAATTCCACCACTTGCATGATAACGGTCGAGCAAGGCGGAACCATCCTAGACGATATTATTGATTTCTTCATACAAAACCCGGTGGTTATACTTGTTATCGGGGTTGCCATTGCTTCGATATGCATCATCGGCGCCGTGTCATCTAAACGAAAAAAGCAAAAGGTCACGAAGGCAACCTTGGGGAAAAAATCTCCAAGTTCGGGGTTTGCTGACGCAGTAGCAAAGAAAAACTTGCTGCTCAGCATGCCTACGTTGGATCTAGATGGAATGGAGGGGCGTGAGATCGAAAAGGATGCTCCAACGACAATAAAAGAGGCGCGGGATCCAATCAACATCCGACAGAAAGAGGCACCCATCGATGAAACCTCTATGCCCGAAAAGACACAACAGGAAGAAATGTTTTTTATGTGCCCTTCTTGCCAACAGTATTTCAAAGGGTTTAATTCTGAACGCTTGATTTGTCCCCGTTGTGAAGTGGAGATCGATCCCGTTTTCGCTTGTCCATCGTGCGGTAATAATTTTGTCTTGAAAGCAGACGAAATCGAGAATGTCAAAGTTAGAAAGGTATCGTGCCCGAGTTGCGGCAAAGAGGTGCAGATCTAACTGAAAATAGATTCATCATGATATGGAAGTACGCGAATCAAGACGTTAATCGAGATATCAATGTCGGTATTCGGGTCCAAAGGGAACGCCTAGGCCGTTCGGAAACGTGCCACTTTCCCTTTTTTTTTATCAGCTGATGCGAATAAGGAGCGTGCCAGTGCCGGATACCAATGTTTTAAAAGCAAGACTTGCTGAGGTCGCGCAAGGATGCTTTTACGCGGGGTCACCACATGAAAACCGTCCTCCTCGTCGCCGGGCGCGGCTCGCGCTTGTTTCCCTTCGACCACGGCAGGTCAAAGCACATGATCCCCGTGGCCGGCAGGCCGCTGCTCGAGCAGTCGATCATCGCGCTCAAGGATGCCGGGGTCAAGGACATCTTGCTCGTGGTCGGGTACGAGGCCGAGGTCTTGAAGGCATACTTCAAGGATGGGTCGATCCACAGCCTGAACATCAAGTACATCGACCAGGACTTCTCGAAGGGGAAGGGCACTGGTTACGCGGCGTCGCTGGCCAAGGATTTCGTGGGCAGTGATGAATTCTTACTCGTCAACGGGGACTTGCAGTACGAGGCCAGCACGATCAAGGACATGTTGAAGGAATGGCAGAACGGCGAGGCCGATTTGCTCCTCGCCATCTCGCATGTCGAAGACCCCGGTGAATACGGGGTTGTTGAACTTGATGGACAAGGCCTTGCATCTCGTATCGTCGAAAAACCGAAGCCTGGTGATTCTGCTTCCAAGCTGACGAACGCGGGCATCTACATCTGCAAGCCCATCCTCTTCGACGCCATCGCCCGCACGAAGCCCGACGCCCGCGGCAGGATAAACGTCACGGACTCGATCCAGATCCTCATCGACGAGAAGCGGAAGGTCAAGGGTTTCGACATGGGCTCGGCATGGTGGTGCGACATCGGCCGGGCGCACGACCTGCTCGACGCGAACCAGCATTACTTCGCGAAGATGCGGAAACTGCTACGCGGCAAGATAGAGAGCAACGTGAAGATCAAGGGCGAGGTCTATATCGGTGCCCGCACGATCGTCCGCAGCGGGACGTACATCGAGGGACCCGTGTACGTCGGCGAGGATTGCGAGATCGGGCCGAACGCGTACATCCGCCCGAACACGTACATCGGTGACAAGTGCCGCATCGGGAACGCGTGCGAGGTCAAGGGCAGCATCATCATGGCCGGGACGAAGATCTCGCACCTGAGCTACGTCGGCGATTCCGTGATCGGCGAGAACGTGAACTTCGGCGCGGCGACCATCGCGGCGAACCTGCGCCTGGATCACAAGGAAATATCGCTGCGGGAAAATGGCCAGCTCATCCCGACCGGCCTCCACAAGCTCGGAGTCCTCTGCGGCGACAACGTCAGCGTCGGATCGAACTCGAATCTCGAGCCCGGCGTCCGCGTCGGGGCGAATTCCATCATCGGCCCGAACGTCACGGTTTCCGAGGACATCGAACCCGACACGATGGTCTACATCAAGTGGCGCGACTTGAAGGACTTTTACGTGAAGAAGAAGATCGAGAACAAGGACGTGCTCGATAAGAAATAAAGAAAAAATAGTATTTTTCTCTCAATACCGGCGGTAATAATACCGCCTCCGGTAATACCGGTGGCGCCTTCTCGTGACGTTGGCGATGCACGAGAACATCATTACGATGACGACGACCACGATGATGATGGTCGTGATCGTCTGCATCGAGATCGTCGTGATCTTCCACTCGGTGCTCGCCTCGTTCCCAGAGGCGTCCCTTGCCCTCAACTTGATTAGTTGCTCGCCCTCGATGCTCGGAGTCCACGGATATGCAAATCCATCAACCGTGCCATTGATACCCATGTTCACGGTCGCAGGATAGCCGAGGATGCTGAAGAATGCCCCACCGTTTATCGATAGCTCGACCTCGGCGATCTCGTTGTTATCGAAGGCAACCGCGACGATGTCAAACTCCGCACCGAGGATGGTGAAGTGGGACGGGTCCCCCGTGTCACGAAGGTTCACGCTTAGCAGCACGGTCGGGGGCGTCGTGTCGATGATCACGACCGTGACCGTGTCCTCCGCGATGTTCCCGCTGTTATCCATGGCACGGACGGTGATGGAGAAATTCCCTAGTTGCTTAATGCGGGCTATCGCGGTCGCTACGCTGCCGTCGTAATCCATCTCGATCCACCACGAGTCGACCGAGCCGCCCGCGTTCTTGTACCGGTACCACACCTTGAAGATGCCTGAATACAACCCGGCCGTATCATTAGCAATGGCGGTCATGGTAATAGGTGCCGATGCCTGGCAAGTCGTGCCGTTGGTCGCCGGGGCCTGGATCGAGATGGAGGGCGGTGTGGTTTCCTTTTGCACGGGGATGTTCAGCGTGAAGGCATATGCGGACATGCCAGTTGCGGTTACTGTCAAGGTGAAATTCATCGGGGTGCCGGCGACCGAAGCTCCAAGGGTCACGTTGAAAGGGGACGTGTTGTTCTTGCGAGTACCGGCAGAGATCGCCCCCCAAGATCGCCATACCGCTGGTATGACGGTTGCGTTAGATGTTAAAGATGTTAAAACACCCGTCACGTTCGACAAGCTTGTTGTTCCCGTGTTTTTCAATGTCACGAGCAATTGAAACGTGGAACTCTCATGGGTCTGCCACAAGGGCGACCCGTCGATGTACATCCAGCTAAAAACCAGCTGGATGTGGCTGATCTCCACCGTGTACGCCCCGTTCGTCGCGTCCTTGGAGATGATGCGCACCTTGATATTGCGTTACGGGTCGCTAAATTCCGAGACCTCCCCTGGCCCGAGGTCGTACGGCGCGTGATCCTTGCTCGAATCGGACGGCTTCGCGTTCTGGACGACGCAGACCCCGGGCCTGCCCTCGAAGACCTCGTCCGTGGCGGAGTCGTTGCAGAAGGTGATGAGCACGCCACTGTCTGGCAGTGCTTGATCAAAAACGTTACTCACGGATGCCGTGTTGTTCCGGACCTCGACCGTGTAGTAGATACCCGTGGAGATGTTGATGATGGCGACACGTTTATTTCCCGATGGTAATTTTTGCACGTGCGTCGGGCTGATCGTCACGGTCGTAACGTTGTTGATACCTACGATAGCGCGTTCCGTGGCATTGATGAAACCTAGCTGCAGTTTCGACCAGCTAATGGGATGGCTCGGTCTCGTCCCCGGATCATCGCCGACTTTTTGACCGTTCCAGGACCCGGCATCCATGAGCGCCCATTTCCCAACGAACACCTGGCCGCTGTACGTGTAATCGTACATGTCAGGCAACCCGAGGACGTGGCCGAACTCGTGGGCGATGACCCCGACCGGGCTGTCCTCCGCGAACAGCGCGTAGTGTCTCGCCTTCTTTCCCGAATCGCCCGTCGTGTACGCCGGAGTGATGTCCCACTGGTGCGACCAGATGTCGTTGGTGTTGCCGCTCGATTCCTGGCCGCTGCCCGCGTGGATAACGATCAAGTTGTCGATGTAACCGTCGCTGTTCTGATCATACGGTGCGAAGTTGACGGTTGGATCTGCCAGCTGGACTGCTTCCCGTGCCAGCTCGAAGATGTTCCCGTTCTTGTCGTCGATGTTGGGGAACGGCCCCGAATCCGCCCCGTAATAGCTCATGGTCTTGCTCGAGGTGAGCCAGCTCGTCACTGTGCCCGTCAGGTTGAGCCGGCCGTACGAGGCCTCGCGGTAATAGGACGCCATGCTCAGCGGGTTACCGAAGTTGAACAAGAGGTCCTGGTAGAAGGCCGGCGTATGTCCCGCGCTATAGCTCTTGTCGGTGAACTTGAGCAGGATCACGATTATTGCCTTGTTGCCCGTCGCGCTGGCGGGTCTGAACCCTTGGGTTACGCTTGTCTTGCGTTCAGCCGTCAATTTCACGGTTTCGCTTGGCGGTCCAGGAAGCACGCACGGCAAGACGAGCATGCCCGCCACGAAGGCGCACGTCGCGAGCGCCAGGAGACGTAATCTTTTCGTTCGTTCCATGGTGCATCCCTCTTCAGTCGTTATCCTCGGGGATGTCAGGAAGCTCTCGTTTCTTGATCGCCATGAAGTAGAGGGCCATCCACGCGATGCCGATGCCGTTCGCGACGATGCCGATCAGTCCCGCGACGAGCGTGCCGAAGACCGGGGACGCGACGAGCACCGCGGGCGGGCCAAGAATGGCGATCGAAAAGACAACGCCTAGCTTGTCGCTGGTGAGCTCGTCCTTCTTGAAGGGGATTATCGTCCTCGCAAGGCTCTTCGAGTACATGAAGTAGAACACCGGGATGCCGAAGCCTGCAGCTTGCAGGAGCATGCCCCATGCCATCGTTGTCAAGGCAATTCCAAACGCGGTACCCGTGGGGATTGTCCATCCCGTGAAGAGCTCCGCGAGACCAAGGCCGAGAAAGACCCCACCGGCGATCATGATCAACACGCCGATGGTATTGACCAACCAGGCCTTCTCCATCGGCCCCTCCTTGGTGAAGTTTTCCAGCTCGCCTGCATCGTTCACGAAAAAGGTGAGCAGCACCGGCATGACGATGAACTGTATCATCATCGCCACGATGAGAATCTGGATGAAATTGGCATATCCAACATATGAAGAAATCGGCGAAAACACGGCCATCATCACGTATGCGACCAGCGACACCACGAACGATGCCGCGGTCGCGAGCATGGCCAACCGCATTGATCTGGAAGTCTCTTCGTCCATTTTACGTCACGTGAAAAAGGGAATGGTAATGTGGTCAAGTATTCTCTCCGCATTCGCGGAGAGAGCCGCGAATGCTCTCTCCCGCTCATGGGCCTCACGGGCATGTTCGTGGAACTCTTGTTCTTGAGCCTCGCGTTCTATCTTCTGGAGATCCCTCTCCCTCGATTTCCGAGCCAAATCAAGGAAGTCGGCCGCGCCCTTGTCGCTCGGGTCGATCTGGGTGACGTGCCCGAACGCCTCGATGGCACCGTCCCAGTCGTGCTGGTTGTACTTGATCTGCCCGATATTGAACCACGCGTCGACGAGCAGCGGGTCTAGTGCGACCGCTCGCTCGAAGGCTTGAACGGCGCCCGTGACATCCTTGTCCTTCTCGTCGAGGATCTTGCCGAGCGTGAGATGGGCCATCGCGTTCTTCGCATCGATCGCCAGGGCTTTCTTCGCATAATCCCTCGCGAGCTTATATTCCTTCTTGATCGCCCGCACGCCCGCGAGGAAGGCGATGCTGTTCGCGTGGTCGGGATCGATCTCGATAGCGTCAAGAAACGCTCTTGCAGCATTGTCGAGACGTTTTTGTCTGAAAAGTTCGACACCCTTGCGAAACAAGTCTTCAGCACCGGCCATCGCTCCTCTCGTCACCTTCATGCCCTTTTCTTCAAGAACACCTCGTACTCGCAAGCCGGGTCGACGAGCCCGTTCTTCACGTAGACCCGCGGGATCCAGAAGATGTAATCCTCGCCCATCTTGGCGGGCTTGCGGGCGAACTTGACGACGCCGTGCTCGAGGCCGAGGGCGCTCGGGGGGCGCTGGATCGCCGGTGCTGGCCGCGGAGTCGGGGTCTTCTGCGGGGCCTTTTGCGGGGCTTCTTTTGGCACGTTCAAGGCATCCTCCGGCGTGGCGGCGATGATCGCGTCCCACTCGGCCACGGTCCTGGTCAATGCCGACGCGACGATGCCCTCGCTCACCTTGTACTTGCTGCGGAATTGCACGTGGTCGGCGGCGGGGTTCGCGTCGATGTCGGCGCGGATGGCCCGCCGCAGCTCCATCCCGGACAGGGTCATTTTCTTGCCCATCGCGGTCACCACGTGACACGATGCCGCCGGCGGTATAAAGCAATGTTGATATGCTGCCCGGCCGTGACCATAGATAACGTAATAGGCGAACCGCTCGGGCCGCGGCGCTCCCGCCGGGCGCGGCGCCCGTGCAGGACGGTGACGAGCACGCGCATCGTGAAGCACGAGAAGCAAGTGAACTGCCCCTGGTGCAAGGCCGGGTCGACCATGACGTTCAAGGACGCGAGCGGCGAGTATTGCATGGCGTGCAAGAAGGACTTGACGACGGGAAAACCAATGGCAAGGAAGCCCCGCTAGGGTTTCTTGACCTTTCGCAAGTAGACCTCGTACTCGGCGTCCGGGTCCACGAGACCTTTTCTAATCAAGTCTCGCGGGATCCAGATGATGTAGTTGACGCCCGACTTGGCGGGCTTGCGCCGGAACGTCACGATTTCCTTGTCCCGCGCTTGCTCGTCGCCGGGCTGCTGTCCGGTTCCCATGCACGTTTCCCGCGGCGGCACGTCGCCTTTCCCGGAGCGGTGCCACCCGATCATCACATCGCCTCGCGGGGATAAAAAGTCACGGGGGAAATTCCTCCTTTTTTTCGCGGCCGCGCCGGCGCCTCGACTTGGAGGAAAAAAAGGAAGGATAGGGGGGTCACGCGAGCATCGCGTCGGCGTCGCGGATGAACGCCTCGAGCCGGGCGAGCTCCGCGCGCCTCGCCCCGGCGTCGAGCAGGACCGCGGGGCACGCGACGCAGTAGACGGGCGTCCCGGGGCGGTGCCGCTGGTCATCCTTACGCCGCGAGGCTAATAGAGGGATGCCATCTGATACAAAACCGCGCGAGCGGAGGTGTGTTACCGAAAGAAAAATACAAATTCGTGAGTTTCTAAGATGACAAAAATACTCATCGATATAACTTCTTGCCTTCGTATATGCTGTCGTTAGGTGAACTATAAAATCGAGTGGGGACTACAGCAATCTCGAGAAAGTAAATAGGGAAAGATGGGGTTATTCGATGAACCGGTGTAAAGCAAGAGCATCATAGATGATCTTGGCATCCGGGTGCATCCTTTCAACCTTTTGAATGGTCTTTTTTTTACCAGGAATGGTGATTCTCGTCAATCGCATGCTTTTGAGATGCTTTATCGCCATGTGCAAGCTGGTCTTGACATGCAGTTGCTGCAGTTCACGCACCAGTAAGGAGAGAAGGAGCAGCCCCAGAAAACACGTGAACGCGTGGCCACGAATGCTCGTGTCTGTCCAATGATACATGGGGCGGATGCTCAGCATCGATGGGTTTTTCAGCCGTTTGAACGCGTCCTCGATGATGTATTGCTGGCGAAATGCCCACGCCACGTCATGGGCCGACATATCTTCGCGACTGGTCATGATGTACGATTTCCCGAGGCTCAGCGCAGTCTTTTCGATGGCAGGCCGGTTCTCTTCTACCGACAAGACGAGCTTTCCCGGTTCGCCTTCTATCGACACGGAAATCAACTCTTGGAACTTCTCCGTCCCTGAAATCGTCTCGCATTTTGTACGGATCTTCTCCTTGTCGTTCCATCGCTTCGTATTCAAGCGTTTTGCAAAGAATGCTTTCATCTCGGCTATACGTTTCGAGATCTTGATGTCGAGATTCTTTTTTTGCCACTTGGCTTGTCGTGGGTTGTAGATCGCGATCATTCGCCGATCCTTGCCATACATCGACCGCACCACGCTCTTTACCCCGATACACTTCCCGTTTGGGAGCTCGTGCATCTCGAACTCGGTGAAAGGTATGAATTGCATGTCCTTCCTCATGGATGGCCTTATTGAAGCAATATAGTGCAGCTTCATGGCGTCGATGAGCTTGAACGTTGTCGGGGACAAATTTCCCTTGTCAAAGGTGAGCGTGACTTGTTCTGGTGAGACTCCTATTTTCTTGACATGCGATTGTAATCGCTGCAAGGCGTCTTTGAAATGCGAGGCGTCTTGCTTGTTTCCGGGATAAACCAGATGCAGCAGCGGGATCCCCCCGTCAAGCGCACAGAATAAGGAAAAATTAACGATGTTAAGTGTTGGACGGCCATCTTTTCCGTGCCCATGGCGTGGCAACGTTTGGTTAGGGCGAGACGGGTTGATGTACGTGAAGAAATTCGTTGGATCGAACATGAGCATATCATGTTTGACCCCGAATCTTGTCCTTGTCGCCTCAACGAGGGAATCACCCATTTGCTCGATGTTTTCGGGCGTGAGGTACTTGAAATGTGACCAATAACTTCGTGCATCCAAGGTAACGTCGTTTCCCGGATACAAGTCGCGAAGAACGGTCGAGTCGAGCCACGAACGCAACTGCGTCTTAGATGCGGGTTCGATGCATCGGTTGATTGCTGCCAGGAGAACGTGTTCGCCAACGGTCATCCCTTGGTCACGCTTCTCGACGTGCTGATTGATGATGTCCACAACCCCTAACTTCTTGGCGATATGGAGCAAAGCTGTCTCGATGCCGAACTCGATGCTTTCTGTCTCAATGTCTGGAGATCGCGCCAATGACGAAAGGTCTTTGATTTCGTCTTCTGGACCGAGATATCGTTGCCATAAACGCTTTACTTTACCATTGATCCGTGCATTCTCTTGAAGATACAAGTACACGCGGCCTTTCTTCACTTTTTTGATCAGGTGTACCATGGCTCATATAGGGGACTACACCAATATATGTTTTACGGTTGACCCTTGATATGTGACTTCTTAAGGATATATCGAGCAATCTCAGTAGGGGACTACGCTCGGGGAGGGACGTTCAGGATTAGATCTACACGAAGAGAGATGGATGATGGCGAGGATTGGAATAGGTAGTAGATCTCTTGAAATTCGCGGGAAATATCCAATTCAAGACAAAATGCGAATCGTTATAAAGTGGAGAAAGAAGGATTAGATCAATATCTTAGAAACTCACGAAATTCGTGAGACTCGGATGTGTGTCGAAGGAATGAAGTTATGTCGTCACTAGCTGATATGAAAATAACGTTAAGCGCAATGCGCCGGGGCACTTTGATGCCTAAGACTTACAAGGATCGAGACGAGGTCATGGCGGCATGCCGAGAAGGCAAAGTTTTTGCTTGTAAAAGTCACGGGGTCGTTTTAATTGTGGCCATCATCACTCTAATCATTGGCATCGCAAACGATTGCGTCGGAATTGTTGTTTACATACAAGCGGCGAAGTTTCTAGATATTCGCGCAGAAGCCATCATATTAATCATCACTGGAACAATCTTGCTAACCGCCGACGTGATTTTTTGGATAATCTATCGAGCGAGATCGCTCCTTGTCGGACCGACTGGCATTTTAATTTGTCTTTTTTTCACCCGCTCATTCTTGCCATGGAATCAAATTGTGAATGTGGAATGGAAAGAGAGGGATTCGAGGAGTTATGCCCAAGTGAAAATCACGACCGTTGATGGTATTCTCGATAATACCATTGTTGACAGCATGTATTCCTCCATTGACGTCCTCCCACACAAAGGTATTCAAGGCATTTTTGACATGATCGAGAGCTATCACCAATGGTCTAGAACATCTTCAACCTCATCAAACGCTTAAGGCGTTAAGACAGGTTTACTTACGGCTTCGTCAATACTTCAAATATCAGAAAAAATGAAGATCAATCACGAGAGTAAGGCGTCGGCCCCGTGGATGAGTGCCTCGAGCCTTGCGAACTCCGCGCGGCGGCTGTCGGCGTCGAGCAGGACCTCGAGGCATGCGACGCAGTAGACGGGCGTGCAGCCGCCGCCGAGGTCGATATCATCCGCGGTCACGGCCGCGAGCCTGAGCAGCTGCTCGCCAACGGCTTCTTGCCGCAAGGAGATGGGCGCGCCGCATCCCGGGCAATCATGCCGTGACAGTGGCGTGCCGCTGGTGGTTGGTATCGTCGTTGCCATTATCCTCACTCGTCGATCGAGCGCCGTGCTTGCTCGTGAACTGGAGCATCATGATGCCGCCCTTGAGCGCGTCGATGCGGGTACCGGCGGGCGCCACCCGCAGCTTGCGGGCGACGTGGAACACGCGCCGGTTGCCCTCCTCGGTCTCGAAGAACACGCCGGACAGCGAGTCGTCCCGCGCGATCCCGTGCAAGTGCTTGATAACGTGGAGGATGGCGGCGGTGCCGAGGCCCGCGTCGCGGTAGGGCGGCCGGACGATCATGCCGAGGACGGCATGGCCGGGGGCGGCGGGCGAGGTCGTGACCGTGAGCCAGCCGAGCAGCGTGTTGTCGGGGAAAAAGAAGCCGAGGACGCGGGGGGCGCACGAGGGCGGGTAGAGCTGGCCGAACCAGCGGCGCGGGTGCTTGCCCCGGTAGCGGACGAAGGTCGTGACCGTGCCCGCGGCGTGCTCGGCCATAACGTCGCTCAAGACCTCGTGTATGACGCCCTCGTCGGCCGGGTCGAGCTCGCGGACGGTGATGGCACGCCCGAGGGACACGCCCTCGGAGAAGACCAGGCGGGCCTCGTGGCCGCCCGGCGCGCGGGGCAAGGCGGGCTTGGGAGATCGATCGCTCATGGATAATCGTAACTGGAAAATAGATAAACGACAATAGCTAGCTCGACCGGATCGAAGGGCACGTGCATTCCCGACATGGAGAAAAAAGAAGAAATGGTTCACGCGACGGCCGCCGCGCTTGCGATCCTCGCGACCTTCCGGGGCGGCTCGATGAGGCCGGCGCGGACCGCCGCGTTGTACGCCGTGGGCGAGGAGCTGCTGCGGGAGCTTGACGGGATCCTGGGCCGTGAGGATGAATCGCGAGACGGAGCCGGCGAGCGCGTTGGCGACCTTGTCCGCGGCTTGCGCCACGCGAGGGGGCAGCCGGTCCGAGCGCTCGTCGTGGAACGAAGCCCCTATCCGGGCGAGACACTTTAGCGCAGGTGCATACCCGTGCGGCAACCGCAGGATCCATGGCCTGGCCGCTGGGTAAAGCACCGGAGCGATTAACGCTCGCCCCGATGGCGAATGCGCTTCTCGTAGGTCATGACCACGATGTCGGCGCCGGCCAGGTCCTCGGGCGGCAGGTCGTAATCCCCGATCGAGATCTCGACCTTGATGCCGAGCCGGGCATAGTGGCGCTGGAAGTGCTTGTATTTCTCGGTCGCCAGCGCCTTGAGGGGCACGAGGTAGGCCGCTTTCCCCAAGCCTTCGAGGACGCAGTTGGCCGCGGCGAGCTCGCCGACCAGCGTCTTCCCCGACCCCGACGGCGATATGACCAGCAGCGACTTGCGGAAGAACAGCCCGCGCTGGATGGCCACGGCTTGCACCTTGCGAAGCCGCGTCAAGCCCATCTGCCGCACGACGGCGTTGAGCCGGTCGTCTTGCACGTTGTAGTCGAGGTCGAGGTTCACTTCCCGCTCCGCGTCTACGTCGATGATCGTGCTAGCGTTCGATCGGGGTATCTCTTGTTTACCGATCGCGTCATCAGCCATAGAGTAGTATGAAAAGAACATTTTTAAGCCAAAACATATGGTCGATAGATCGTCATATCACATTCCTTCGTTTCCTCGGCTGTAATTAATCCGGGGACAAAAGCGAAAGGAAAGCCGCGAGGTGATGGCCGTGGGCGGCAAGAAGGTGAGCCCGTTCCCATTTATTCATCCGCTTCGCGGATTTCACGACAAATTTCGACCCTATCTTGACAACTTTGGGTCCTTCATCAGCTCGGGTGCTGGCTTCATACGCCGCGGCAGCAGCCATTTCACGTTCCTCTTTTTTCAATTCCTCGAGCATCTGCTTTCGCATGATCATGAGGAAGGCGAAATGGTCTCGATTGCTCATCGATTACAGCATCCCTTTGAAATATTGGTTGTTTTCATCTGGAGTAAGGCATTCACGACATAGGAAATAGACTCGTGTATTCGCGTCTATTCGGACACCACAGATCGCTAAAGTCAACTTGGGTAGATGCGTCATCTGGAAGGAATAATAATTGGGAGAGCTTATACCAATTAAGACATATGTTGGAGCACTTCGATCCCACCCATCTACATTGATATTGATGGGGGGCATCCATCCTGTAATTTGTCCTGTACTGCGCGCGATAACGTGCTCACTCGTCAATTTCTGGCCACACCGATTGCATTTTACGAGTTTATCCCCATTTATTGTAGTACCACACGAGCAAGAGGGAGCGCTCGCAGCATCAGCCAGCAGTTTCGAGCCCATGAATTGCAATGCAGCAGCAAGGACTTCGGGAAAGACTTCCTTCCCTTCCCCGGCGTTGTCGATGATGTCTTGTGCTAATTTTTCTGGCTTCATAAGGACGTATTTCGGGAATCTGGAATATAAGCTTGGCGGCGCCCTTCCCGATCCTAACCATAAAATATACTTATTCTATAACGGATAATCGAATCCCAGATTCTGTCCTAGCCATCACGTCCAGGTTCTGCGCCATGCGCTCGTGGAAGTCCTCGTAAAACGCTATCGACCGCTCCTTCCAGCCGGGCGGCACCCTGGCGTTGTCGTTGACGACCTTGTTACGCAATTTTTTCTGCGCGTGCAACGCGTCGGTCGCGGGAAGCAAGAGCCGGGGCTGCTTGATGGCGAGCGCGATGACCTGGTCGTGCAGCGTCGCGTTCTCGGCCGGCGGCCGCCCGACGATGGCCTCGTGTAGCCCGGCGATGCCTTTCTCCACGGACAGCCACGCCTTCTGGATGTAGCCTTCCAGGTCGCCCGCGGCCAGCTTCTCGCCCGCCTCCTTCCACGCCGCCGCCGAGATGGCGAGGGCGCGGGGCATATCGGCCGGGGCCGGGCCTATGGGCGCCGCGCCGAGCTGCCGCGCCCACCCTTGCAGGCTGGCGATGGATTCGCGCAACCACGGGACGAGCTCCGCGCCGCGCGCCTGCTCGAGGGGCTTGGGCAAGGCGACCGGGACGTACCGCTCGTGGCCCGCTCCCGCCAGCCCGCGCTGCCAGGCGATCTGCCGCGCCGTCCGGGCGAACCCCCGCAGCTTTTCGATACCTTGTCCGATCCACGAGATGAGCGCGTTGATCCCGGCCGGCGGCGGGTCCATGCCCGGCCACGACCGGCCGGCGACGAGCGGCGCCTTGCCCGCCCGCTTGTCCGGGAGGTTGGCGTGTGCCAGCACGGTCGCGATGGCCGTGCCGAGGTCCTCTTGCGTGGCGAGCTTGAACGCGGTCGCCGTGAGTTGAAAGGTCTTCGCGCCCTCCAGCGCCTCGGCCTTGTCCTTGCAGCCGCCCACGATGTCCTCGAGGACCGAGCGCAGCACCGCCGCGGGCAGCCCGGCTTGCCACGCGCCCTCCCGGCGCAGGAACGAGTACTTGGCCGCCGGGCTCGTGAACCCGATGCCCGCCGCCGCGGTGTCGCCCACGACCTTGACGAGCGCCCGCTTGAACGAGGCGTTCTTGGACAAGAAGAAGTATTCGGACGTGAAGGCGTCCTTGGCCTTCTGCTCGTCCTTCTTGGTGCTCCTCGCGGGCTTCCTCGCCTTCGGGACCTCGGCCAGCACCGCGACCGGGCGCTCGATCGCCTCCTTCAAGGGCGCGGGCGCGACCCCTTGCAGCAGCTCGCGGGCGTTGATGCCGAAGTAGGAGGTCGTGGCCTCGATAAGGGCGTCCCTCGTGCTCGCGTCGCCGTACTTGTCGAGGATGGTCGAAGCCTTCGTCGCCACGTCGCCGGCGAGGATCGCCGCCGCGAGCTGGCACGCGTCGTAGTAGATGCCCTTCAATGCCATTCGCAAGGCCATCGCGTCGCTGCCGTGCACCGCGAGGATCGACCGCGCCCACAGCGTCTCGAGCCCGTCCGGATGGGCGTTCGCCCACTCGCCCGCCTTCGTGTCGTACACGGGCACCTTGTACTTCCGCGCGACATCGGCGGCGGGAAGGACGGTCGACGCGAACCACGCCTGCTTGAAGG
>JAUQYZ010000353.1 GCA_030587475.1 Candidatus Sigynarchaeum calidifontis | reverse complement strand
GTCGACCGGCGCCCGCATCGCCGACATGCAAGCCGCGATCGACAGTGAAAACAAGAAATCGACGGTTATGTTCAAGCTCGAGTACGAGAAGGACAAGATCCACGAGGCCTTGATGTCCAAGGTCGCCTCCATCTGCAAGGCGAAGGGCCTCAAGTACATCACGTCTTGAAGTGGAGTGGAGCGCATCATGGTGAAGATCGTCAAGTTCGGGATAGCCGGTCATGGCGTCGTTGGCAAGTCCCTCGTCCAGGCCTTGAAAGCAAAGAAAAAACACATCGCCGACAAGTTCGGGCTCGAGTTCTCCCTCGTGACCATTTACGAGTTCGACGGCATGCTCCATTCTCCCAAGGGGCTCGACATCGGCAAGGTCGCCGGCGCGACGAACATCCGTGCCTTGCCCGAGTGGCAAGCGGGCAAGATGGCCGGGGACGAGATCGAGCGCCAGGCCTACGACATCTACGTGGACATGACCCCGACAAATATCAAGGACGGGGAGCCAGCCATCACGCATTTCCGCAAGGCGCTGTCGTCGGGCAAGCACGTGGTCACGTCCAACAAGGGGCCTCTCATGCTCTTCTTCGACGAGGTCATGAGCTTGGCAAAACAGAACGGCAAGAGGATCGGTTACGAGGCCACGGTCGGTAGTGCCATCCCCGTGATCCAGGTCGCCCAGTCGGGCCTCAATGGAAATCCTGTCACGCGCATCGAGGCCATCCTCAACGGCACGTCGAACTACATCCTCTACCGCATGGCGACCGAGTGGATGGACTTCGACGTCGCCTTGAGGGAGGCTCAAGAGCGCGGTTACGCGGAGACCGACCCGACGCTCGACATCGGTGGCCACGACGCCGCGGGCAAGCTCGTCATCCTGGCGAACACGGCCATGGGCTTGAAGAAGAACATCCACGACGTCAAGACCGAGGGCATCGAGCATGTAACGCTGGATGCTATCACCATGGCTGACAAGGAGGGCTTCGTGATCAAGAGCCTGGGCATCGCCGACGAGAAGGGCAACCTCGAGGTGCGCCCCAAGCTCGTCCCCAAGAACAGCCCGATGGGGGCGGCTATCACGGGCAGCCTCAACGCCTACAGGTTCGTGACCGAGCTGGCCAGGGACATCACGATCATCGGCCGCGGCGCGGGCGGGATGGAAGCCGCTGCCGCCGTGCTCACGGACATGATAGAAATTTCGAAGTAACCCGCTTTCTTTTGCGATTCATTTGAGGCCCAAGACTCGCTTCAAGTACTGCCCCGTGTATGATCGCTCGTTCCGCGCGACGTCCTCGGGCGTGCCTTCGGCCACGAGGTACCCGCCCTTGGCGCCGCCGTCGGGGCCGAGATCGATCACCCAGTCAGCGACCTTGATCACGTCAAGATTGTGCTCGATGACCACGACCGTGTTGCCCCGATTCACGAGTTCTTGCAGCACGGCGAGCAAACGCTTGATGTCGACGAAGTGCAAGCCCGTAGTCGGCTCATCGAGGATATAAAAGGTCTTGCCGGTCGCGGGCTTCGACAGCTCCTTGGCGAGCTTCATTCGCTGGGCCTCGCCGCCGCTCATGGTCGGCGCAATTTGCCCGAGTTCCATGTACCCGAGCCCCACGTCGAGGAGAGTCTTGAGCTTTTGCTTTATCTTGGGGTGATTGGTGAAAAAGGTCATTGATTCATCACAAGTCATGCGAAGGACTTGATCGATCGTTTTTTCCTTGTACCGGACTTCCAGCGTCTCGGCGTTGTACCGCTTGCCCTTGCACACGCTGCACTCGACGTACACGTTCGGCAAGAAGTGCATCTCGATCTCGAGGAACCCTGACCCGCCGCAGTTCTCGCACCTGCCTCCCTTCACGTTGAACGAGAACCGCCCCTTCGTGTAGCCCCGGGACTTGGCCTCCTGGGTGGAGGCGAAGATGTCACGGATGTCGTCGAAAACCTTCGTGTAGGTGACCACGTTGGACCGCGGCGTCCGGCCGATGGGAGACTGGTCGATGTTGATGATCTTGTCGATCCGGTTGGCACCCAGGATGCTGTCGTGATCGCCTGGGGCTTCTTTAACCTTGTTGATGGTTTTTGCGAGGGCCTTGTAGAGGATCTCGTCAACCAGCGACGATTTCCCCGCGCCAGACACGCCCGTGACCACGCAAAAGACACCGAGCGGAAACTTCACGTCAATATTCTTGAGATTGTGCTCCCGGGCACCCTTCACCTCGATATACTCGCCCTCGGCCTTCCGGCGCTCGAGCGGGATCTCGATGTACTCCTTCCCCGATAAGTACTTGCCCGTGATCGACGCGGGATCGGCCATGATCTCCTCGACCGTCCCTTGCGCGACGACCTTGCCGCCGTGCACGCCAGGCCCGGGGCCGAGGTCGAGTATGTTATCGGAATTGCGTATGAAGTCCTCGTCGTGCTCGATGACTAGCACGGTATTGCCGAGGTTAACGAGTTTCTTGAGCATTTTGATGAGCTGCATCTTATCCTTGGCATGCAGGCCGATGCTCGGCTCGTCGAGCACGTAGAGCACGCCAACGAGCGATGACCCGATCTGCGACGCGAGCCGGATGCGCTGGCTCTCGCCGCCAGACAGCGTGCCCGCCATGCGATTCAGCGAGAGGTAATCGAGGTTCACGTTCACGAGGAACGAGAGCCGCCCCTTGATCTCCTTGATCACGTCCTTGACGATTTGCTTCTCCTGTGCCGACAGCGTCCGCTCCAGCTTCTCCATAATCTCCATGATCTCGCGGATCGAGAAGTCGGACAGCTCGTGGATGTTCTTGCCGTCGACGAGCACGGACAGGCTCTCGGGCCGCAGACGCTTCCCGCCGCAGTCGGGGCACAGCTTCTCGGACATAAACTGCGCGTAGTACTCGCGGGCCGCTTGCGAGTTGGTCTCCATGTACCGCCGGTTGACCGTCTTGAAGATGCCCTCCCACGGCCGCTTGACCTTGCCCGTGTACTGGAAGTCCTGGTCCTCGCCGCCGCCGAACTCGAAGTTGAACTCGAATTTCTCGCTGCCGCTGCCCAGGAGCAAGATCTCGAGGAACTGCTTGTCGAGCTCGTTCACGGGTGCCTCGAAATCTTGCTTGAAGTGGCGGAACAGCTCCTTGATCATACGCCACGAGTACGAGTTCACGTTGCCGAAGCCGGGCACGTTCTGGAGGCCGGACAGGTAGATCGGCTGGTCGGTCTCGCTGATGATGAGTTCGGGGTCGAACGTGAGCAGCGAGCCGAGGCCTGAGCACGCGGGGCAAGCGCCGACCGGGTTGTTGAACGAGAACATTCGTGGCTCGATCTTGGCAAACGACATGCCGCACGTCGGGCACGCGAACTTTTCGCTGTATTCCTGGACGCTCCCGTCGCCGAGTTCGATGAACACGAGGCCATCGGAGAGCCGCAGCGCGTTCTCGACCGCGTCCGCGAGTCGCTTCTTGATGTCCGGGGCCATGACGATCCGGTCCACCACGATTGCGATGTCATGCTTCTTGTTCTTGTCCAGCGTGATCGGTTCTTCGAGCGACTTGACCTCGCCGTCCACCTTCACGCGGACGTATCCCTGGAATTTCCACTTCTTGAACTCGTCCTGGTAGGTGCCCTTCTTCTGCCGGGCCATGGGCGCGAGGACTTGCATCTTGGACTTCTCCGGGAGCTGGAGGACCTTCTCGATGATCTCCTGGGACGTCTGGGGGGTGATCGGCTTGTGGCAATTGGGGCAGATGGGCTTGCCGACGTGCGCGAAGAGGAGGCGCAGGTAATCGTTGATCTCAGTGACCGTGCCGACGGTCGACCGCGGGTTCTTCGAAACGGTCTTTTGCTCGATCGCGATTGCCGGCGAGAGGCCCTCGATGAAATCGACATCTGGCTTGTTCAGCTCGCCGAGGAACTGGCGCGCGTAGGTCGAGAGTGATTCGAGATAGCGGCGCTGGCCTTCCGCGTAGATCGTGTCCATGGCGAGGGACGATTTGCCAGAACCGGAAACCCCGGTCACGATCACGAGCTTGTCACGCGGGATCTTCACGTCGATGTTCTTCAAGTTGTGCTGGCGCGCGCCCTTCACGAAAATGTAGCCGATGCCAGGTACTCTCTCGCTTTGCTTCTCCACCGTGGTTCGTGGTGCGTCGATCGATGCCCCGGTCTCGGGCATGGTTCGCTTGGGGGGCGTGGCTCGCTTCCCAGCCATGGTCGCTTCACGTCTCGTGCATGGTACCCGCAAATTGTACCTTGCGGTTAAGGTTCATAATGGCCAGGGAGGACGACTGGATATCTGAACAAACCGTTAAATAGTGTTCTGAGAAGGTTGACTCGATCATGCAAAAAACCACGAGTGACGGCGGAACGGGGCTCACGGCGGGGCGGATGTGCTTGCTGCTGGAGTTTTGCTGGATATACCCGTTTTACACGGGCAGTTACGTGATATTTGGCAGCAGCTCGCCAGATGGCGCGTATTACCTCGCCGGCGGCCTCGTTGCAGGCCTCATCCTCGCGATCATCTTCGCCTTGGCCATCCCGAAAAAGGTCCAGGGAATTTCCGTCGCCAGTGCCGCGATCGCGTTCGCTTCAGCGATCATCGCGACATACGCGAGCCTGTTCTTCATCGAGATCGTCGAGTGGATATCCATGGTCGTGCTCGGCACCTCGGGTACGCTGCTCTTCGTGTCGACGTGCTACCTCGATCTCCCGAGGGGGAACCGTGCCATCGTTGAAGGCCTTGCCACGGCCGTCCTCTTCTTAACCTTCAATGCCTGGCTCGTCGGGACGAGCTGGGCTTTCCGCCACGTGGGCATCGCGTGTGCCGCGGCCATATTGCTCGTGTCGATGGTGAGGTTGCCAACCGGAGCAATGCGGGTGGGAAAAGTCGGGGCCGCGAGCCCGCTGCTTTCGACCCTTGCCGGCATTCACGGCGTTATCGTGCTCGTCTCGGGGACCATTTTTGCCATCATTGCATTGTCCTGGATCCAGAGCAACGGGGAGGAATCGCTCGTTCAAGGTACAGTTAGCGATACATTCGTGTATTCCGGCTTGATCGTCGCGGTCTGCCTTTCCCTCATGTCGATCTTGAACAAGGCCCGCAAGGCTCCGAGATCGGACGGCTTGGGCCTTGCGATATTCACTGCATCGAGCGCCTTCGAAATATGCGTCATGCTATTGTACCTTACCAACGTTGGAACCACGGACATCGACGTCGAGCTGTTCCTTTTTCCAGGCGCTATTGCCATTGCATTGGTTCTCCTAATGGCCATCATCCTAGAGCGAACGACCCGACGAACCCACGTCATGGCGATCGTCGTCCTGGTTATCGTGTTCGCCGGCGTCGCTTTCATGTCCAACATGAACTACCCGGTGGATTGGACACCATTAGGCATCATCGTCGCGCCGGTCGCGTTGGCGGGAACGGCGATCGGGGTGCTGTGGCTCCTCATCAAGCGACCGTGGGTGGTTGTAAATCCAGCAACGGAGGTGGAGAAACGATGAGGGGGCTCGTGAAGCTGGCATACATCGTCGCTGTCGCGTTCGCGATTGGCAGCTCTGCATTGACGATATGGATGCCTGGCAACGGTTCACCTATTCCGTCCAAAGCTGTCATGAATAGCGTTTATTTGGGCGGGCCTTACCCGATCATGCCAGACACGGGCTTCGGGGCCGCGCACATGGAGATGATCAACCCGGACCAGTGGTTCACGGGCATGGCCGAGCATTACAATGACTCCTTGCTCCACAAGTCTGCACTGATGGAAAGGGAGGCTGGCATCAGCTGGAACCGCTTCGAGTTTGCTTGGTCGACCATCCAGCCGACCCCCACGACCTGGGACTGGAGCGACCTAGACGCGTACATGAATTGGAGCGATAACTACGGCCTCAAGATCCTCCCCGTCATCGCGTACGGCAACTGGTGGGCTTGCAAGGATGGCGATTACCTGCAAAAGATCGAGAACATGTCGGCGTGGCGAACTTACGTGCACGAGGTCGTCACGCGGTACAAGGACCGGCCGAGTTTCGGCGGCTGGTGGGAGCTCTGGAACGAGCCGAACATCTACCCGTTTTTCCACGGGGATTTCATCGAGGACTTTGTCCCTGCCATGGTGGTCGCCGCGCAAGAGATACGGTCGATCGACCCGAACCAGAAGATCCTCACGTGCTCCCTCACGAGCGACATGGCGCCAGACTTCGCAGCAATGGTCGATGCCATCGGCAAGGAGAACTTCACGTCTTTGTTCGACGGCGTCGCCATCCACCCGTACGCGGACACGCCCGAGGAAGTGGCACAAAAGATCCTCGATTGCCAGGAAGTGTTCGAGGGTTGGTACGACGGCGAGATGTGGATCACGGAGGTCGGCTGGCCCGTGAACCCGGCCGTAAAGGGCACCGTCGCGGACTACAACAAGGCGCAGAACATCGCAAAGACCCTTGCCTTGGCAAAAGGCCTCGGTATAACGCACACCATCATCCACATGTGGTGCGACTGGGGGGACATTATCGCCGGCAAGAAAGTGCAGAACCAGACCTATGGAGAGCACTGGTTCGGTATAGTCGATCTGTATGCAAACCCGAAACCGTCATACTTCTCGTTTAAGACCGTTGCAAACCTCATCGGCCAGGCGACCAATCTCGGAGGGCTCCGTGTCGAAGGGGTGAACGTGGGCCATGAAATATATGCCTACGCGTTCGGGCAAGCGGACGGGACCGCTGTCATCCCCCTATGGACTCCCTCGAGCACGAAGGTGCGCGTCGGGCTGAGCTTCCCGGGGATGGCCAACTACACGATTATCGACGCGTATAATAGCGTCGTGGAATCCGGAACGGCCAAGTCGGTTCACACCACGATCTCGGACAAGCTGACGATCATCATCATGGCCTCACGATCTGGCCAGCAGGTCAGCCTGGATGACTTCACGCTGACTTGTGACTTCGACGCGAACGCCGTGATGGCCTTTATCGCTATTCCAGGTCTCGTCATCGTGACCGCGACATTCACGGCGAAAGGACTCAAGGAAAAGAAGCGAAACAACATGGCATGAAGCAGGAACAAGCAATATTTTCTACTATTTTCTTGAAAAACGCGAATTTTTTTTCAATACAATCGAACCGTCGCAAGTGGGCAGCCAACGGGGATTTCTTTTCCAGTATTCCCTTTGCATCGGTAGTCCTTGAGCTCGTCCTGGATGTAAGGAACGCAGGGGCCACAATAGGGCATCGACGCGCAATGCTTGCACGTGTTGGCACCGCGGGTGATGGTGCGGGACTGGATGTCGTTGAACGCGGCCCAGAGCTTGTCCACGTTGCCGTCGAACTTGACCCCGAACCGGGGGTCGTCCATGCCCAGGAAGAGCACGCACGGGTACGCGGTCAAGTCGTGCTTGATGACCACGTTCGCTTGCACGATCATCTCGCACTGGACGGGCGAGGGCGGGAGCATGGCGAACACATTATTCTCGAACGCTGGTTCGCAGAACACGCTGAACGGTTCGCGTTCCATCTCGAGCGACGCCTTGAGCGCGCTCAAGAATGAGATCCAACCTTCCGGCTCGAACATGCTAGAGCTTATGCGTTTCCAAACCTCTTTACCGCGACCCAGGCGGGAAAAGTAGAGTATGAAGAAGTCAACGATGCCCGTGGCCTCGTGCATGCGGTGGAGGTACGACGCATAGAACGCCGCGTTCGTGCCGGGGGTTGGCTCGACGGGGAAGGGGCACACGATGCCGTTGACGGGAATGCCGGCCTGTATTGCTTCCTTGGCACTCGCCGCGATCGAGTCGAGCGGGAACTTGCAGCCGATGGTATCGAGCAGCCGCGGGTCGTCACCGACGAGGTTGACGGACAGGGAGACCCGGTTCTTCGCGAGCCAGGGCACGTGCTCGTCGATGACCGTGCCGTTCGTCGCGATGTTGACGTGGCGGCAAAAGTCCGAGCACGTCTCGACGATGTCCCGGATGTCGGGATGCAGGAACGGCTCGCCGCCGAAAATGTGAACGAGCTCCACGTTCTCTTTCTCCATCGACTTCAAGATAAAATCGAGCTGGGCCGGCTTCATGTACCCGGCCTTGGCTGGAACGGGGCAGCTGCTCACGTAACAGTGTTGGCATGCAAGGTTGCACGCGTCGGTAATCATCAAGTTGAGGACGACGGGTTGCTTGGCGTCGAGCACGGGCGGGCACTTCCTCGTTTCGACCTCCTCCATCCAACATGGCGTTCTTTCGATGGCGCGAGCAAGTGCTCCTTACTTCTTCTTGCCTTGGCCAAGATACGTGGCCTTTAAATCGCGGATCTTGTCGCGCAAGTAGGCGGCCTGCTCGAACTTGAGCGCCGCGGCGAATTCGAGCATCTGCATCTCGAGCGTGCGGATCAACTCGGTGATCTCGACCTCCGAGTCGAACGACTTTGCCTTCTCGGCGATCTGTGCCTCGATGCTCTCGATGTCCTCCTTCTGCTTTTGCATCTCCTCGGACATGGATTCCGGGATGGCCTTCTTGATGGTCTTGGGCGTGATCGCGTGGGCCTGGTTGTACTCGACCTGCATCTTGCGACGCCGGTTGGTCTCGTCGATGGCAGCCTTCATGGACCGGGTCATCGTGTCACCGTACATGATCACGTGGCCGTTCACGTTGCGGCTCGCGCGGCCGATGGTCTGGATGAGCGATCGCGTGTCCCGGAGGAACCCTTCCTTGTCCGCGTCGAGGATCCCGATGAGCGAGACCTCGGGGATGTCGAGCCCCTCGCGCAGCAGGTTGATGCCGACGAGGACGTCGAACTCGTCGAGCCGCAGCTTCCGGAGGATTTCGGCGCGCTCGATCGTGTTGATCTCGTCGTGCAAGTACTCGGCCCGGACGCCGACCTCCTTGAAGTAGTCGGACAGGTTCTCGGCCATGTTCTTCGTGAGGGTCGTCACCAGCGACTTCTCCTTGTTCTTGACGATCTTGCCGATCTCCTTGACGAGGTCGTCGATCTGGCCCGCGCTCGGCCGCACCTCCACGTATGGATCGATGAGCCCGGTCGGGCGGATGATCATCTCGGCGACCTGGGTCGATTGTTCCTTTTCCCAGTCACCCGGCGTGGCCGACATGAAGATGGCTTGCTTGATCTTCGCCAGCCACTCGTCGAACGCGAGCGGGCGATTGTCGAAGGCGGATGGGAGGCGGAAGCCGTAGTCGACGAGGTTCTTCTTCCGGCTGCGGTCGCCGTCGATCATGCCGTGCACCTGGGGCACCGCGATGTGGGACTCGTCGACGACCAGGAGGAACTTGTCGGGGAAGTAGTCCATGAGCGTGCGCGGCGCCTGGCCCGGCTGGCGGCCATCGAGGTACCGGGAATAGTTCTCGATGCCCGTGCAATAGCCGAGCTCCTTGATCATCTCGAGGTCGTACTTCGTGCGCTGCTCCAGGCGATGGGCCTCGAGGAGCTTGCCTTGCGCCTTGAGCTCGGCGACGCGGTCATCGAGCTCGTCCTCGATGCCTTGGATCGCGTCGTCGAACCGGTAGTCGGGGATGATGAAATGTTTTGCAGGGAAAAGAACGAGCTTGTCGACTTTGCGGATCTTGTCGAGCGTGACGGGGTGGATCTCGTGGATCGACTCGATCTCGTCGCCGAACATCTCGATGCGGTAG
Organism: Candidatus Sigynarchaeum calidifontis; assembly: GCA_030587475.1. GTDB lineage: Archaea > Asgardarchaeota > Lokiarchaeia > Sigyniarchaeales > Sigyniarchaeaceae > Sigyniarchaeum > Sigyniarchaeum tengchongense. The sequence continues at coordinate 503 of JAUQYZ010000353.1, read as the reverse complement.
GCACGCTCCATATAGGCGGGGTAAATGTCGATGATGTCGCCCCGGACGCGGAACTTGCCGCGCTGGAAGTCGATGTCGTCGCGCTCGTGGAGGGTCTTGATGAAGCCCTTGATGAGGTTGTCACGAGAGATCTGCTGCCCCGTTTCGATTAGAAACTGGAATTGACGCCATTCTTGAGGATTTCCGATGCCGTAGATGCACGAAACGGACGCCACGACGATGACGTCGTTCCGGGTGAGCAAGGAATAGCACGAGCTGAGCCGCATGCGCTCGATCTCGTAATTGATGTCCATGTCCTTCTCGATGTACCGGTCGGTCGTGGGCATGTAGGCCTCGGGCTGGTAATAGTTGTAGTACGAGACGTAGTACTCGACCGCGTTGTCGGGGAAGAGCTCCTTGAACTCGTTGTACAGCTGCGCGGCGAGCGTCTTGTTGGGGCTCATGACGAGCGTGGGCATCTGGACTTCCTGGATGACGTTTGCTATCGTGTACGTCTTGCCCGA
>JAUQYZ010000178.1 GCA_030587475.1 Candidatus Sigynarchaeum calidifontis | reverse complement strand
TGCTGGCCTTCGATGACGATCAACGATATCCGCCGGTGCCCTCCCGGCGTCCTGATGCACGTGATCTTCCCCGCTGCATCCCATCGCCGTATCGTCCGGGTGCACACTCCTATCATCGACGCGGCGATGCCGATCCTCACGCATGATGTCATGATGCCATGCATCATCCAATCATGGCCCATAAACCGGGATATCATCCACACCGTGTCCAACTTTGTCTAGCAAAAACTGGACTGTTTAGCAACCCCGATATTTTATCATGACGACGAAGAAAACTAAAAAAGTTATTTTTCTGCGCCAATTCTGAACCCGTTTGAGGCAAAGTATATTGCTTCTCCGAAGAAACAACCCCTTGGGATTGCATTCCTTTCGTATACAAGGTTCCGCGTCTCTTGGCGGTCGAACGCCCACCAAGGCGCTCGGATCCGCAGGGCTCCAGGCTTGCTCGTGTCACGGTGCTGAGATGCACGACCACCATCGTATTGTCATGGAATAAAAAAAGGGGGATATTGGATTCAGAGGTCGTCATCGTCGTCGCCATCGACATCGTAGACGAAGAAACGTCCCTCGTCCGGTTCTCTATCGCCATCATCGCCCGGCTGCACGTCGCCGCGGACGATCTGGCCCCGGTTGCGGTGGATCTCCTCGTCCATCTGCCACTTGACGAGGTCCTCGATGCTTTGCATCGAGAACGCGGCGTGGATCTCGTCGATCTGCTCCTTGCGTAGCGCTCGGGCCATGTCGGCGGCCGTGTAGAACCATCTCTCGTTTTCCCCGCGGCCGACCGGCCTGCCACCCTCTGCATCAACGTACAAGAGCCCGCCATCCTCCCCCAGCGCGAGCAGCTTTCGCTCGTCCGTCAGCTGGTTTTCCTTGCACCAGATGACGAGTTTCCTCTCGTAGACCCGGTACCACCAGCGCAAGAAATCTTGGCTTCGGGACCGGTACGAGCCCACGAAGAACCGCCGTTCCATCGGATTCCTCTTGCCACCCTTGAAGAAATCGAGGATGGCCGGGAACACTTCGCGTTTCCAGAATTGGTGGGCGATGTCGAGAATCTGCGTCGCCTTGTCCAGCTTTTCTGGTAGGTGTGCCTGCTCGCGCTGCTTCGCCTCGATCAGCGCCCGCCGCTCGCGATCCCGGCGCATCCGATTCGCCATTTCCTTCTGGAGGTCGAGATTGGCCCTTATAGTAAGCCTTTCCTTGACCTCCTCATCGAACGGATCCTCCGGGCCGGGCCTTGAACCCAGCCCAGGCTGTTTCTCGTCGTTGTCTTTCATTTTCATCCAGCCTTGTCTCTTTTTTTCGTTTATCTTGCCAACGCTCCTTTTTTTATCAATAACCATTATATCCCTTATTATTACTTTCAATTCCAGCGAGGCAAGTTTATTATTATGGATACTTTATTTGTCGCTAGCTTGGTGGTTGCATCAATGAATATACCACGAGTATTGTCCAATACTTGCCGAGTCGCTCGATTGTTCGTCTGAAAAGTAGGCCTGGCATAGCACGACCAAGCAACACGCAGCGTGCTGTTATGTGGGTTTTCCGATCAAGCGCGCCAAGCATATCATCATCTTGGCGGCCTAGGTATTTAAATACCCCGAGTTTAACAAGCCGCAATGGCGCCATGTAATGAAAAGCCAGGGAATACGCTTCTTCGATTAGAAGAGGGATTGGATCAAGATGTTTAGCACCGGTAGGGCGATGGGGACGAGCAAGCTGCCAAGGAGCTTGCTAATGATGGCCATGGAGACTGGCCACTCTTTCATGCGCCTGGCCTTATCATATCTATCCTTGAGCATTTCAACGAGCATTCCTTGGCTACGGAGGAGATCTCCATCTAGAACTCTCTCGCCAGGATCGATCTTGTTGTCCTTGATCTCGCGTTTCATGGATTCCAGCATTTCCTGGAAGAAGGAGAAGGCCTCGAGGTATTGACCGTGTATGTTGACTAGAAACTCGATCTTCGCATCCTTGACGCGCCCGTAAAGCGTGTAGGTGGGTTTCAAGAAGACATAGGCGATGGCATAGATGATGAGGGGGATGAGGATAAAAGTGACGTAGGTGAGCGGCTCGAGCGTGCTATTGAGCACCTGCGGGAGGCCGACGAGCCACGGGATCGTGAAGGCTAGCATAGCTATGACCAGCGTCGTGTTGATGGCGAGATCCTTCAGTGGCAACAAGCCCCCGAAGCCGTCCGGGTGTTCAGGCTCGATCTTGATGTTCACATCCTTGAGGATGTCGTTCATTATGAAATGGTAGGGAAGAATGCCGATGGTCACGTTGGCACCGAAGAATACCATGAAGAAGGCCGGAACATAGTTCCAGATGAAGACGAAGTTGGGCCGCGCGGTATTGAAGACCGAAGCGACGATGAAGAGGCCTGCGATCACGGCAGAGATCGCCATTGAAAGCGGATGGTTGACGTACTTGAAGCATTTCTTGATCTTGCGGCGGATGAAGCACTCGTAGCGCGTTGATTCGTCGACATCGATGCCCCCGCCCTCGTCTGTTATCGTGTAACTGGTCACGAGCCTTTTCAAGTCCCGCATGATTGGCAAGAACGTCCTTTCCTCCCACCAGTGAATTACCGTCGTGGCAACGACGGGGAACAAGCAGAAGAAGCAAGTCGTGATGAAATACAGGAATAACGTGCCAGGTGGTGCAAAATCCTTGAAAAACCACCAATCGACAATGAACTCCGTTATGCCGAACGCTGGTGCGGTCCAACCAAAGAGTAATAACGCGGTAACAAGAAATGGCTTTCCGGGAAATAGCTTGGCGTGCACTTTCGAGAACCAAGGCCTTGCCTTGCCAATGTACGTGGCAATCTTGGCATCGAAGTCTGCGTGGTCGCGCGTTATCAGACCGGGTGTTTGGAATGCGTTCATCGAGCGCCGCCTTGGACAAGTATCGTGGCCGGCCATTTTAAACGTTGCCGGCCAGAATGGATTTAAAACGTGCATATTATCCATCGATCACGTTCACGACAACTTTGATTCCTTTCCGCACGGATTCGGTTACCGTGCAAAATTTCTCAAAAACCTTCTTGCATTCGGCAAGCCGCTTGATTACCGCCGGGTTCGTGGTTTTCGGGAGCAATTCGACCGTGATCTCCTGCACGCGCAACCTACCGTCTTGATCTCGCCCCGTCGTTGCTCGCGCCTTCGCGGAGAACGATTCAAACTGTACATCCCGCTTCGACATGCAGAACGCGAGACTCGGGGCAAGGCAGCTGCCAACTGCCGATGCGAGCAGCCGAGCCGGCGTCACCCCGATCATCGCCGCCTCGTCCTTGTTCGTCTCGTCGACGTGAACGTCCGGCACGTTCAGGCCTTCGAAATCGACCTTGAAAATGAGCCCTTTCTCCCACGTTACCCCTACCTGAACCGTTGTATTTTCTTCCCTTGTTGTCATGTGTGTACACAAAATCTGCTTTGCTTTTGATAAAAGCGAAGCTTTTATTAAAGCCTTAGGCAAACTTTTGCCTAATCATCTCGCATTTCTGCATTGGAATGCTTTAGGTACGGGGATCTCTAGAGATGGGCTCAAGAAAACGGCGAAAAACTTAATCAAGTAAAGAATCTTGTTGATCAAATACATGGCGCTTAACATATAGGGGCAAATGCAAATATGAAACGTTTTGACACAGACTTTATCTGGAAACTGCTTATAATTGGAGAAGGTGGCTCGGGCAAGTCTTGCATTCTCCACCGGTATATCCACAACGAGTGGATCGAGGACATGAAGATGACGATCGGCTGCCAGTTCCACACGCAGCTGTTGGAACGCCAGAATTACAAGATCAACCTGGTCCTCTGGGACTTTAGCGGGCAAGATCGTTTCAAGTTCATGTTCGATGACTACTGCCGGGGCGCGTCGGGTGCCTTCTTGATGTTCGACATGTCGCGCCTCCAGACGCTCTACGAGACCCCGAAGTGGATCCAGATGATCAAGAAGAACACCAAGGGCGAGATCCCTATCGTGCTCCTCGGCGGAAAGCTTGACTTGCTCGACCAGCAAAAGCTCGCCGAGGTCAACTCGGCCGCGGATCAAGTCACCAAGGAGAGCGGGTGCATCGCCTACGTGCCGACGTCGTCCAAGACAGGCTTCAACGTGAACGAGTCCATTATGTACATGGTCGATCTGCTCATTGCGCAGAACAGTTAATCGATGCTTGATCACGTACTGGTTATCGGCGAGGGCAGATTGGGCAAGCCTCTTATTTTTTCGTTATCATACTGATATACATCATGTCCGCACCGGATAAGGTCATGTCCCACCAGCTATCGCAAGGCTTCGGGGAAGATTACAAAGTAGCCCTGGCTAACACCAAATCATTGTTCGACCGGTTGCAGCAACGGTTCGGCAGCGCGATTTGCGGGATAAGCGTGTGGGGATCCGTGGCAGAGAAATACTTCATGCTGCCTATCGACGTGACCGGCCTGCCGGCCCCGGTTATAAAACAGATCCAGGCCGCCGATCTGCCAATCCAGGGCGAATCCAGGGGATCAGACATCGACGCGACGCTCTATGTCACAAAGGCCATGATCCGGGAGGTGGCCGACTATCTGGGGGGCATCATCGATGATTTAAACAAGGAATGGCGCTTCGAGCACGTCATGGTTGCTGAATACGAGGCCGTGCTCTTGCTCCTCTCGCACCTCAAGCAGTTGTTCGCCGACGTTCCCGAGTACAAGGGGCTCGTCCACAAGGTGCCCGCGTATTTCGTCATTAGCCGCGACGCGCAAGCGAAGACCCCTTTCAAGCGAGAAGAGCGCATTTCCGAGACAGTCGCCAAGTTCCAGCTCGATCGCCCCTATTTCGAGGCAGCGTTCCTTGGATTTAATCACGGCATCACGCCCGAACTTGGCCGCCTGTTGGAAATAACTCCTGAACAGCGCCAATTCTTGGCGGACAAGAGCTTGAAGGAGATGCAATCGGACGCAGCGTACTACGCAGCTTATAGGAGAAAAAAAGACAGGTTCGTGGTCCTCCGGGAAATTCTTGGTACCATTGACTCAGTACCGGCAACAAAGAAATAGGAAATCATTTTGTGCCGTATTTTGAAATGTAAAGTAATTTGAGCGCGTCGGCGACTTGCTCAGCGATGTCGCCCATGTCCTCTAGATGTTCCATCGCGTCGAGGAACGGCAGGATCTTTCGCAGATCTACGTCTTTCAGCTCGTCCGAATACAACAATTTTTGCATTTCCCTGAACGATACGTCGCTTTTTCGCTCTGCAATGTCGATATCGTTGCATACCTTGACGACCCGGTCGGGATTGTCATTTAGAGCGAAGAACGCGTCACGATGCAGCGCCAGGGTTTGCATGATGATGTCGGCCAGCTCGATAGCCTTGTCGGCGACGCCTTTTGGGAGATTCCGCCAGGAGCAGTTCATAAGGCGCTGCCCGGTGCCCTCTGCCCAGTCGATCAGGTTGTCCGAGCGCAAGATCAAGGACGGGTCCATCTCCCGCTCGAGCAACCCGAGCGCTTTAACCTCGGCGAGCTGCGTGGTGAGCAAGTTCTTGGCCTTGTCCGCCTCGGCCTCGATATCAACGAGCTGCTGGTACTTCAACTTTGATTCATCGATGTTTCCCTTGACCCACGCCTCGACGCACTGCGAAAGGGCTTGCCCGGCCTCCTTGACCTTTCGCGCGTGGTCTAGCGCCACTTGCATTATCCGGTTCGTGAGAGCCATGCAGTTCACATCTTTACTGATAGCTATCTAGTTATCCGAGAAAATATATTAGGCTTGTGCTTCTCGTTCTAAAGGTTCGATGTGTCGGAGGCCTGGCCTCGTCTATTCCTTTTTCGTGCCTATCAAGTTGTCGAAATCCACGATCAAGGCATCCAAGCGTGTCGGGTCATTTTTCAGCACCTTCATCGCGTTATGCTTGAACTGTTTTATCTTCTTGCGCAGAACAAGCGGCAAGGCCTCACCTTTCGCTGCTTGGGTGCCGATCGCGCGTCGCGTCGCCACCTCGAAGCGGTCCAGGACGCTGGCCGATGATCCTTGGATCGAATCCTTCCATTCTTGCACGTCGTTGACCAGGAACCCGTTGTTGACGATCCGCCCGAGTAATGCCAGGTTCCAGAACGCCGGGTTGTCCATCACGCTGCTCGAACCGCTCAGCATTTTTGCAACGGGCTCCTTCGCGTGCAAGAGGATGGCGGCCGTGTCGAGCTTTCGCTGCAGGTCGGCGACGACGTCGTCGACAGCGTGCTTGGCAAGGTTGATCGTGACGATCGGCTCGTCCCAGGAATATGATCTCGATCCCGGCCTGTCGATCTTGCTCGCGATGTCCTTGATCACGTCCACGAGAACCGGGCGCTCGCGCCGCGCGTTCCACGCCATGCATTGCTTCACGGGCGTGTCCACGTGGATGATCGCGTAGTGCACCCGCTGCTTGCACGCGAGGTCGGCGACCTCCTTCCGCATGCTCCGGAAGTAGTTCAGGTCATCGTCGATCACGATGAACCCCTTCCCGAGCGCGTCGTCGATCTCCCGGAGCTTCTGGGCCCGCACCTGCGCTTCCCGCTCGGGGGAAAACTTGCCATTTAGGCCGATCGCGCTGTACATGGCGGTTCGCAGCAAATCAATGTCAATGATCCTAGCCTGGCTCGATGGCATCCTTGCCCGCATCATGGCTTCGATGCCTGCTGCCAATGTTGACTTTCCAGAGGCCGGCAACCCGCACAAGATGAACACGATTTGGATGGGGGGTTCTGCACCACGTGACATGGTCGGTTCCTCGGTTCTCGATTTAGGCGGGAAACAAGAAAAATGCGACGGTTGCTAGCCGATTCACGCGGGCGGTAGCATTTCTTCGGCGTTCACCTTGGTGTACTTGATGCGCGACATGTGGATCGTGGACGTAAAACTTAGATTCATTAACACTGATGTGCTTCATTCTCTAGATCACGAACACGTATGTACAAAGTGGATGTTTCATGGGCACTCCAGCCAAATCTCGTCAAGAAGGTGCAAAGAGGGGGAATCTTGATGAAGGCACTCCCGGCACATCGCCTGGCGATGATATTAACGTTAAAATGCACTTGCACACGACGATTCCCAAGGCAGCCATGCAGAAAATTGACGCCTTGTCGGCACGCTTCGGGACCTATTCTCACGTGATCGAAAAGGCGGTGGAGCTGCTCGCCGTCCGCGAGAACCTCCCGCCCGGCCTGAACAAGGCGGAGCTGGACCAGATCTCCTTGTGGCACCTGATGCGTAGCGAGCAGAACATGGTTGCAGTCGGGAAGACGACTTTCTTGAGTTATATCAACGACATGCCGAAAAAGGCGCTCACCGAAAACAACGCCATCGAGATCATCGAATGGTTTCACGAGTTCAAGAGTGTCTCGGAACTCGCGACGGAGGACATCTTGATCGCCATCCAGAAAATCTGGACGAGTGCCAACTATTTCCGCGAGTTCCGGATCGAAAAAAAGGCCGAAGGTTCATTTCGCATCGTCGTGACTCACGACATGAACGACATCAAGTACAGCGAATTCTGGGCCACCTATTTCCAGGTTTTATTCTCTGAAAAGCTGCACAAGGCGGTAATGATCCTCTTCCGACCGCAGATCTTTTACCTCGAGATCCGGGAAAAGTAAGGCCTCCTTTTCCGTGCATCGCTCGCATTTTTGTCGGGATCCGGTGCATTTATATCCTGGCACGTCGGTATTACAATCGGAAGCCTCTCAACAAGTGTTAAATGCATATGATCACTTTCTTCGTGTACATGCTCGAGGTGACGGGACCTAGTGGCACCCGCTCGCTCTACGTCGGTTCGACAAATTCGGTGGAGCGACGTTTTACCGAGCACGTTCAAGGAGAAGGCGCGCGGTACACGAAAAACAAGCTGATCAAGCTCGTTTTTTACCAAAGCTTCAAGACCCGTGCCGAGGCCATGCGGCGGGAGCGGAAGTTGAAGCGGATATCCCCCGCCAAGAAGCGCGCCCTCGTCGATGACATCTTCGAGAACGAGTACCTCACGGAACAAGATGCCCGGTTCTCGAGTTAGGTGGGAAAAAATAAAAATACGAAGGTATCAACCCACTTTATCCAGGCGGGGCTTCCTGGTTGCTTTCCACGATTACATCCTTCACTCGTGGCAAGCGTATCTTCGGCATGAAGACACGCACTTTCGAGGCCTTGGTAATGCTCTTTTTCATTGCATCCATCAATTTCTCGAACGCGAGTTGCTGCCCGGTAAATCTATCCGGAACATCGGCTTTTGGTTCTGGGAAGGCAGTTCCACCGCCCTCTTTGATATCCTCTTTACCCGCTATTTCGACTTCCTTTTCCTTTACCGGGCGGGCCATCGTGTCCTCTTTGATCTTTACACCCTCGCGACCTGGACTCGTGGATCCTGCCGCCCGTTCCACCGACTTTGCGAACTCCGTGTACCTCGTTGGCACGAGGCTGGTGATGTCCTTCTTGGGATCTCGCACTAGTATGCCCCGTACCTGGTCGATCTCGGGGAGCGTGTAGACGTGGCCGTTCTGCGTGTTGTAGAACATCCCCGTGACGTTCAGCGTTGGCTGGATGGTGCGCAAGTACTTCAAGTTCTCAACTTGCGTGCGGATGTTGGCCACTTCATCACCCACGATCCCGAGGTACCTCATCGCTTTTTCCCGCGTCGAAAATATTTCCTTGAAATAACTGCGCTGGGGCAACTTTGCGAAAAAAGCGTCAAGTCTTTTAAAGAGTCGTTCCTTGGACGTGATCGAACAATTCGTGTGGCCGAGGACAATGACGTCGGAGATCTTGTCGGTGATCAAGGCCAGCATTATGCTCCGGGTGGTTTCTTGCGTGATGATGTTGCCGGCGGTGCGGATCACGTACGCATCGCCCTCTTCGAGATCGAAAATCCTGGCGGGATCAAGCCAAGGGTCCGAGCACGCGATGATGATTGGTCGCTGCGTGGGCATCACGCGATCGCGGGATTCCGGCGATCGTGACTTCCTCGCGTAACGCGCAGACATATGCCTGTCGATGAGCGTGGATTCCATTTTGTTCGCACCCTTGTCGATAGCATTTCATATCTGTTATAATTCACGTTTCAAGCCTTTTCTGTGTGCCGTTTCCTGCCGGGCCGGAAGAAAAGAAAAAAAAGCACGGCATAGCGGCGGTTGACATCTCACTTAGCCTAGGTGCCCTTCTTCTCCTTGAACATCTTGACGATGTCCTCGCTCACGTGCGGGATGATGTTCAAGAACGGCACGATGCTCTTGGCAAGGCTGCCGAAGGAGTTGTTCGAATCCCCGATGACGACCATCTTCTCCGGCTTCACGTTCTGGAAGACCTCTGGCAGCGCGTTGATCATCTGCACCGCGAGGAACCGCTCGTCCGCCGCCTTCATGGCATCGACCTGGCTCTTGAAGCCTTCCGCCTGCGCGAGCATCATCTGTCGTATCTTTTCGGCCTCGCCTTCGGCCTGCGCGGCAAGCCGCATTTTGATCTGCTGTGCGTCGCCGTCGGCGATGATGACCTTCTGCTGCCGTGCAGCGTCGGCCTCGATCTTGATTCGCTCCCGTTCCTGGTTGACCACGGCAATCTCGCGCTCCTTCGTCTTGAGGTCGATGAGTTGGCGCATTTCCTCTTCCTGGATGCCGATCTTTTGGTTCACCTGGAGTTCTTGCGTTTTCGCGACCTCTTCTGCCTTTGCCTTCGCGATGCGCGCGTTCTGTTCAGCCTGACTCTTCTTGAGCTGTTCCATGTTCCGCTTGAGCGTCTCGTCGAGAATATGGACCTCCTTGATCTCGATGGACTCGATCGTGATGCCCCAATCTGCTACGAGATCATGCAATCGGTCTGCGATTGCCTTGATGATGTTCATGCGCTCCCTGATGATCGTCTCGAGCTCCATGTTCGCGCACGTCGTGCGGATGATGGCCTCTGTCGCGTTGCGGAGCACGTGTTCAACATAATTTCCCGCTCTTGCCTCCCAAGAGACCGCAGTATAGGCCACGTCTGGCTTGATCACCCGCCAGTACAGGTATGCCTCGAGGGAGATGTCCTGGAGTTCCCGCGATACGAGGTTTTGCCGAGCCTCCAGGCTGGTTTGTTGGGTCGTCGTCGGGATGACGACGATGTCGTCGATGAGCGGGAGCTTGAACACCTTCCCGCCAAGCCCTGCCGTCTTCACCTTTCCATTTCGCAGGTGAATCACGAATTCGTTTGTCTTGAACTTCCGATAGCGACTTACGAAGAACATCGCTATGATGAACCCGAGCAATCCAAGTGCCAAACCGATAAGCCACCCGTACTGCTCCACCTGGTTGATTACTAGCATTTTCGTTGTGCCTCCTTTTTGGATTTTGATTCGTCCTTATCTGCATTATTATTAGATTTTCTCTTGTTTTTAGAACCCGTATTGCATGAAACGCTGTGAACTACACGTTGACGTGACGCGCCTTGCGGATTTCCCCGGGGTCATCGTCCACGAGGTAGTATTTTTTCCCCTGGACGGTGCCATGATCGCAGATATAGACCTCCCTTCCCGCGTCGAAGGACTTGTCGCTGTAGAGTGGCATGACCGGGATGCGCTGCGAGCCGATGGGCGTGCCCGGCGCGTCGAGTCGAACCACGCCGCCGTCGATGTCGATCTTCATGAAGACCTTGACCTTCCGTCCGATCAACGGCAACCCCGCCGGGATGACGTATGTCTCGCTCCTCGTCACCCTGCGCCAGATCTTTCCAAGTATTTTGTTGAGCAAGAAGGGTGGAACGAGAGCGATCCCGATGACGACCAGGACGTTCGACTCCAGCAAGTTGGAGAATGTCAGCCCGAGGGCGCCCGAGAACATGAAGTATCCCGCGATCAAGAGCATCAAGGGAGCTTTCTGGCCCTTGTCTGATGTAAAAAGCACCGCATCGGGAGAATCGATACCCGTGCTTACATCAAGGTTAACATCGCTTCCGGCATCACCATCATGGTCTCCACCAGCTTCGTCTCCGGAGTCCACTTCATCAGCGTCCACGTCGCTGGCGTCTGCGTCCCCGGCGTCTGCGTCCCCGGCGTCCATGTCGTCGAGGTCGGTATCTCCTGCATCAGTAATTTCACCGTCAGCGCCTTGATCATCAATACTTTGATCGCTAGCACCTTGATCCTCGGCTTCGCTCCCGCCACCTTGGGACATTGATATACCCAGCAATACCATCATTATGACGGTCACGGTAACCCCGCCGACGAAAAACCCCCAGAAGACTTGCATTACCCATTCAAATGCCATGATTTAAACCTCGTTTTCTGTTATCTTGTTTTCCACCAGGAACTTTTGTTTTCATTAACATGAGAGCGTAGAAATCCCTGCTGGTTCTCGAAATCCAGCTTGGATCACGAGTGCCATGCAATCCTATGCATTTATACGTGACATCACAAAAACCTAGATAGATCGTCCCTTGCGAAAACCCAGAGATTCTCTTCCGGCCGCAGACCTTTTACCTTGAGATTTGAGACAAACGAGCAATCTTGTCGAGGCATATTGCATGTATATCCAGGTGTGCCGGTACTGGAATCGGAAGCCTTTTATGACATGTTGAATGCCAATGATCTTCGTAGTGTACCTGCTCAAGGTCACGGGAACGGATGGCCCCCATAGACATGGTCTGGTACCCATAGACCGGGATAATACCTCGTCCTATCAGCACTGACTAGGTACTCCTCCCGATCGTCATGTTTTTCACCTACATGATCGAGTGCAAGGGCAAGGATGGAAGGCTCACCTTGTACACGGGATATACCAGCTCCATTAGACGCCGCCTTGCCGAGCACAAGAGCAGCCGCGGGGCACGATACACGAGGGGGAAGATGCTTCGGCTCGTGTTTTTCCAGACGTTTCAGACGCGAATTGAAGCCATAAGGCGTGAACGGGATATAAAGGGCTTCTCCAAGGCAAAGAAGCTATCGCTCGTGAAGGATGCACGTGTTAACGAGTACACCACGTGATAAAACAACGAAGCGGGACCCTTGGAAAGAAAGGGGAGGGTTGCAAAAGCAGTAACGCACGTTCATGACATGTATTGCAGGTTCGTCTTTACCTCGCGTTTCTTCAAGCGTTTTCGTATGCTTTCATAACTCTTGATGATCTCCTCGGTCAATGTCGGGGAACTAGCGTTGAACGCTGCCTCGAAATGCACCCGTTCGATCTTTTCAAGATCCTTTCCCTTCTCGCGGATGGCATTCATGCCCGCCTCCCTGACGACGTTCTCGAGATCTGCCCCGGAAAATCCCTCCGTGTTATTGGCAATGACTTCCAAGTACGCGGGCACGTCGTCGGCGAGCGGCATTTTCTTCGTGTGAATCCGCAAGACTTGCATTCGCGTCTCACGGTCGGGCGGGTCGACGTAGATGAGCGAATCAAACCTGCCAGGCCGCAAGAGCGCCTCGTCGATCATGTCCGGGCGATTGGTCGCACCGAGGATGACGATGCGCCTGCGCGCTTCGATGCCGTCCATCTCGGCAAGAACTTGGTTGACGATGTTCTCGTAAACTTGCGATCCAAACTCTCCTCCACGCCTCGGGGCAATCGCATCGAGCTCGTCGAAATAGATGATTGCGGGCGCCGCGGTGCGTGCCTTGCGGAACACCTCGCGGATGGCCTTTTCCGATTCACCGACGAACTTCGAGAACACCTCCGGCCCCTTGATCGTGATGAAATTAGCCTCGCTCTCCGTCGCTACCGCCTTGGCGAGGAGCGTCTTGCCGCAGCCGGGCGGCCCATACAGCAGCACGCCTGATGGCTCGCGGATACCTGCCTTCTCGAACAATCCAGGATTTTTCAAGGGCAGTTCGACCGCCTCGATGAGCGCCCGCTTCACGCTCTCCAGGCCCCCGACCTCGGACCACCTCACGTTCGGGATCTCGATCAAGACCTCGCGCATGGCACTTGCCTCGATGTTATTTAGCGCGGTGTCGAAATCATCTTTGGTAACCTTCAACTCGAACAAGACCTCGTCCGGGATGGGCTTGTCGAGCTCGACCTTGGGGAGAATGGCACGGAGGGAATGCATCGCGGCCTCGCGGCAAAGCGCCGCGATATCTGCTCCGACGAAGCCGTGCGTGATCGCGGCGATCTTCTTCAGATCCACGCCCTCGTCGAGAGGCATCGCTCGCGTGTGGATCTGTAACACTTCGTAGCGACCATCCGCGTCTGGAACAGGGATTTCGATTTCTCGGTCGAATCTTCCGGGCCGCCTGAGTGCTGGATCAATGGAATTGACCCGGTTAGTCGCCCCGATGAGGATCACCTTTCCGCGATCTTGGAGCCCGTCCATCAAGGCAAGCAGCTGCGCCACAACGCGTCGCTCCACCTCTCCACCGACATCCTCGCGCTTTGGTGCTATGGAATCTAATTCATCGATGAATATGATCGCTGGAGAATTATCCTGGGCCTGCTTGAATATCTTGCGGAGCCTGCTTTCGGAGGCACCATAGAACTTGCTCATTATCTCCGGGCCGTTGATCGTGATGAAATATGCATCGGACTCGTTCGCTACGGCCTTGGCGAGCAGCGTCTTGCCACAGCCGGGCGGCCCGTAAAGCAGCACGCCCTTGGGTGGATCGATCCCGAGGCGTTCGAAAAGTTCCGGATGCTTGAGGGGGAGCTCGACCATCTCGCGCACGCGGATGATCACGTCCGTGAGCCCGCCGATGTCGTCGTAGTTGATGGCACCCTTCTTCACGCTCACAATGCCTTCCCGAACCTCGACATTGGTGTTTGGCGTTATCTGCACGATGCCATCCTCGGGCTGCGTCGCGATCACGACGAGCCGGAGTTCCCCGAGGGTATACGTTCGCTTCCGGCGCCCGCCAAAGTCCCGGAAGATGTTTTGCAAGTTCTCCATCATGTCATCGTCCGACTCGATTTCGGAGCGGTCGCTGGGGATGGTCATATTCATGAGCGAGATGTTGTCCCCCTTGACTACAGGCCGGTTCACGAGTGAATCCCGGATCTTCCGTGGCTGGATCGCGACTTTCGTGTTTATCGGAGCAACGACAACCCGCCGGGCTTGCTCGGGCCTGGCTTTCTTGACCTTGACGATCTCGCCTAATCCTGTCCCGGCGTTTAATCGCACCAGGCCATCGATCCGAATGATTTGCTTGCCCTCGTCCTCGGAGTTTGGGAAGAAAATGCATGCAGTGGACTTCTTTCCAACAATTTCCACGATCTCGCCTGCCTTGATGTTGAGGCGGCGTGCCACGTGTATCCCGGCGGAGCATAGCCCCCGTCCCGCTGAGGCCTTGTTGATCTCCGCGACACGCAAGCTCACCTCGCCGGGCTTGTCGGGCATTGCTTCTTCGCTCATGGTATCAAACCCTTTCGTTCACGTAAAAACAAACAATGTTCGCATAAAACCTTGACCGTGGTACCGGCACGTGCACATGTCCCGGATGCAGCGAATCTACCATTGTCAGCAACATCGGTCAGTTTACTTAGGGGCTACAAGAAGGTCCTCATAATCATTTTTTGTATGGACTAAGTCTCCAGATCCAATAAATTTACTAGGTGCGGTCATGAAGTTTAAATCCGTCGTGCCGTGATCCGATCACGTGCATCCCGTGGTCTTATTTCCCGTCGCGATGATGGTCGCGCTAGCCTTTACCATGGTCGTGAAGCGAGGGAAGCGACGCTCTCGACGTAAAACATCCGGCAAAGATGCCGATGCAACGTCGTGTGACAGCGTCCACGGGCATGAACATCGATGCGATGTGCTGCCGGGGATGGCTTCCCTCCAGAAGATTCCTGGTGATCACGGGCTTGGAACCGGGGACGAGGCCGCGACTGGGAACGGAACGGTGGCCGCCCGGATGGCGGAGCTCGAAGCTGAAAACGCCCGGTTGAAGGTCGAAAACCTGAAACTCAAGGCCCGGGGGCAGAAGAAGGCGGAAAACCTCGCCGGGTACCGTGATGGGAACAAGAGCGTTCGGATGGCGGCCCGCAAGCGGCGGCAATCCAAGCTTGCCGCTCCAGGTGCAGGTATCGCGGCTAATGGCGACGCCACCGCGCCCCGGAACAAGCGAACCGGCAAGCCGAAGGGAAAGAGGGGCGGCGGGTTCAAGGTACCGAAAAAGATCACCCGGGAAGTGGAATGGCGGCTAACTCGATGTCCTCGTTGCGGGAGGCTGCTTGAGAGTTCCCGGCCTGTCGGGAAGTGGCATCACGTCATCATCGATGT
>JAUQYZ010000132.1 GCA_030587475.1 Candidatus Sigynarchaeum calidifontis | reverse complement strand
GTGCGGGTATTGAGGGATAGGCGACGTGGAGCAGCCTCGCCCCAGGTATCGAAACGATCTTGAACAAGCATTTATTGGAGCCGAATCGGGTCGACCTCCATCGAGATCAGGCAATTTGCTCCAGTACGCGAAGAGTGACGATTATCAGCGCGAAGCCGACGAGGCCAGCGATGAACATCGATGGCCTCCCTGTATCGAGGTCGGGAAGGACCTCGCGGATGATGATGTAGAGCAAGGCCCCCGAGATGAAAGAGAACAAGAAGAAAATGATCTCCAAGTGGACATGGAAGACGAGTTCGAACAGCATGCTGATGAAAAGACCGATGGGTGCAGCCATGGCAAATGGCACCCTTGTTATCTTGCGCGATGTGAAGGTGAGCTCGATATCCAGGTCTGAAAAGGCGTGCACGTGGTTGTTGATGTGGTTTGTCAAGGCCATCACGATGGAGAAGACGAAGAAGATCAAAGCGACCGAGATGTTCGTGAGCAAGAAATCGAACAGGATCATTCCGACGATGGTATGGTAAAACGTGTTTGTGAACTCGTGCAGGTCGTACAAGCTCCTACTGACGCTATGCTGGATGGCATATTTCATGCGGTCGATCTCCCCTTTCACCTCGTCCTCCTTGTGATGCAGGGCCAGGATCTCGTTCGCCATGTTCTCGGAGGCGTCACCGTTCAGCGAATGGTTTTTCAAGTTGATGAGGAGGGACTGGGATAGCTTGTTCGATATGTCCTCCAGGTGCCTTTCTTTCACGATCAATTTCTGTGCCTTTTCCCTCGTCCTTTTCTTGACCTTCTGGAGAATGATCTTTTCAGACACGTGCGCGAACGCGAGGCCCACGACGATGAACGCGTACTGCAGCGTTGGAAAATCGAGGAATGCTCGTGGAGTGTTCAAAGAGAGTTCGGGAAGTACCACGAGGAAAAAGTACGCGGTAACGATCCCGGCAATGAACGATGGATCCAGCCGGATCTTCGGGTTGTACCTGTCGGCGAAGAAAAAGATGGTACCGAGGATGGCCGCGAGAACGAGCGTCAGGATGATGTTCTCTCCCATGTGATCTCACGACATCAGGTGAAAGCAGAGGCCCGGGGTTTGTAGTTCACGACGAGGAAGCGGCACATCATCAGTCGAGATCACGCCTTATACGGGACATGGATGAACTTTGTATGTATTTCCTTCACGCGTTGCTTTCATGAATTGCATTCCCAAGATCTATCCATGCTCGATCGTTAATAAGTCTGCGGAGTGGTTTTAGAAACCATTATAGAAAGAGATTGTTGGAGATCGATGCCAGCGCGCATGGTCAGGAAATCCAATCCCCCGATCCGGATCCCGTGGTCTTCCTTGCCGGCCTTTTCACCAAATACAGGCTCGCAAAAGGAGAATGACCGCTCACGGGCGGCTTCTCCTTTGCCTCGCGCCCACGGGGATGGGGAATTCCCGCCGCGGGCGATTTCTGCTTGCCGACCCGGGTAACATCCGAGCGCCCTCGACTCGCCTTCTTTTTTGCTGGATGACCAGCACGTGCGCTGATAGGTCGCAACGGGCGCCCCCAATGGCTATTTAACTCCCGCGTGCGAGGATCGACATGGGAATGACATGGCCGATGATGATCAAGCGCCGAATGGCAAGGCTCCAAGTAAATTCCAGCTCGCGTACGATAGGTTCGTGAACCGGTTCAAGGACAAGGAACCAGAATACAAGGAAGTGAAGATCAGCCCCGAGGAACTGCAAGTCTACGAGGAAAAATACAAGGGCATCAACCCGTGGGAGAGGGTCGGCTTCGCGCGGCCCCTGGGTGGCCTGTTCTACAACCTCGTCTTCACGTTGCTCGGCCTGGTCATCGGTCTCGTGACCGCGGGCTTCGTGATCACCTGGCTCTATCCCTATCCCGAAGCGCGTGGCTACGAGGGCATCGTCGGCACGCTGTTTTCCTTGATGTTCGCCATTTTCGATATTGGAACCGCTTATGGCATAGAGCGCTTCGTGGCCGAGTACAGGGTGAAGGATCCAAGGCGCATGCTCATGTACATTCAATTTTTTATATGGTACCAAATGTTCACGGGGCTGGTCCAGACCACGGTCATTTCCATGATGGGCCTCTACGTGTTCGTGAACACGCCTTTCTGTTACCTCATCTGGCTCGTCCTCATCAAGTCAACCACGCAATATCCCGGGATGTTGGGCATGTTTAAAGCCACGCTCGATGGCTTGCAGAAATTCAACAAGACAGCGATCCTGGGCTTCATTTCTGGCCAGGGCTTCCAGCTCATGACCAACATCATCTTCATCTTGCTCGGCCGCTGGTGGGGCTCGCAGAACCCGGCCATCGGCGAGCTCGTCGGCCTCGCTATCGGCGGCGCGATCGGCGGGTACATCGATGACTTCTTCGCCATGTGGCTGTCGGCATGGTATTTCAGCAAGGAGATGAAGATCTACGGCTTCGGCGCCAAGGACTGCTTCCGGCACGATTTCTCGTGGAAGCTCGCCGTCAGCACCATGTCCTTCGGCTTGCGAACCGCGTTCGGTCCCTTGATGGGAACCTTCGTCGGGTTCACGATCCAGATGTATTTCATCACCTACGTGCCACAGTACGCGACATGGGCCGCGCTGGCCGGCGTGGCATCGGGCATCGCGAGCTTGCCGACAATGAGCTTGAGCATCCCGCTCGTGCCTGCAATTTCCGAGAGTTTCTTGAATGGGAAGAAGAATCTAGCCCGGTTCTACATCGCGCAAACGTGGAAGTACTATGGCTTCTTCGCGGTTCCCTTCTTGATCATCATCGCGGTGTTCCTGCCCGTCATCCTCACGGTCGCGCTCCAGATATCGGGCGCGGAAAATTACGTGCTCGCGGTGCCCTTCTTGCTCCCCTACGTGATCAGGCACATGCAGCAGCCACCGACCAGCACGGCGGACATGATCATCACGGGCGCCAGCCGCCCGACCGTGCTCAGTATAATACGCTTTTCGGAAGAAGTCGGAAAGCTGTTTTTCATGACCCTCTGGATCGTCTGGCTGCAGTTACCACAGACTTACGGGCTGCAAGCGCTCGTGTGGATAATGCCTTGCGGCGAGATGATCCCTATCTGCACCAAGACCACCATCAACTGGATTTACATACACAAGAAGATCGTGAGCGTGAAGATCCCGTGGTGGCAGTTCCTCGTCGCGCCTCTCCTGGCCGGGCTTTGCATGACCGGCGTGTGCTACTTGTATCTCTATTACGCGTGGCCCGAGCTGGTCACTGCTCTCGTGAACGCATTCAACGACGAGACTATCGGCATCTTATCGGCGGGCGTGATCTCGGTATTATTGGCTATATTCGGCCTCTTGCCGTTTTACATCTTCATGTACGCTGTCTTCGGAGGTTTCGACACCTTTGGCCTTGAGACCTTCAAGGCTTCCATCCGCATGAGTGGCCCATCCCGCCCGTTCATCCAATGGATCCTCGCGTTCGCATTCCTCGGCGCGAAGGTTTCCAAGCTGCACAATAAGTTCCCGATACCGTCGGACTTGCCTCGAAAGGAGGCGTTGGAGCTGCTCATCCTCAAGGATTATACCGACCAACAGAAAGAGGCGGAAAAGAAAGAGGGGCTATACAAAGAAGGCATACCAACCTCATCAGGACCCGACTGGGATTGATTCTTTTCGATTGATTCTGAGCGCACGTGCCCGCAAGATATATGTCCTCTCCCTTGCATATGTGTCCATATGAACGGCGAGACTTTCCCCGGTTACCAGCCCAAGAAGACGCCCGACACCATTCACGACTACATCGGCACGTGGGCGCATCGATCCGGGAAAAAGCCAGGCGACGTGCTCGGGAAGATACCCGAGGCCACGCTCGATAACCTTGCGGCCATCGTCGACCTGCTCGCCAAGTACCAGGAGGCGGCAGCCAAGGACCCGGGGAAGACCGTCCCCGGCAACATGATCCTCGGCGCGGATCCCGAGGAATACGTGCCGTCGGAAGCGGAGCTCGTCGTCTCCGAACTTGGTCAAGCGATCGCGTCCATCGTGAAGAGATCGAAGCCAAGCGCGATCGCCGAACGCTTGAAGGCAGCAAAGGCGAAAAGCAAGGACATCTCGTTCGTGCCCGTCGTCTTCACGCACGTGGACGTCATGGGCTCCGGGCGCTTCTTCTACGCGCACAAGGGCGAGCCGGTCACGATCAAGCCGTGATCGCGGCGGGGCCTCCGGGCTAGAAGTACAGGCTACCGTCCTTGATCCGCTGCAGTAACTCGTTGCGCGGCAAGTCGAGTGCCTTTATCAACGCCGACTCGAGCTGATCGAGTTCCTCGTCCGCCGGCATCGGGATCTGCAGGCCAAGCTCCGCGATGATCGCGCGCAGCGCCTCCTTGATCCCCTGGTAGACCATCGCGTCGCCTTTCTGCACCGCGAACTTGCCCTTCAACATCGCGTTCGATTCCTCGTAGTACATCTCCCGTGCACGGTCGTAAGGCAGCGATTTCGTCTTCGACGTCATCAGCTCCTTGAAAAACTGCACGCCGAAGGATGCTTTCACGACCTTCTCGAGCTTGAAGAGCAACGCGTTCAAGGCCATGTTATAATCGATCCGCGAGATCTTGCTCCCCTTTGCGACCGCTTGGTCGGCATCGAGCAATCTCGACAAGAAATCCAGGTCCGAGCTCATGTCCCCTTGCACGTCGCCCTTGTTCTCTCCTATTTCCTCGGATTCCTCATCACCGGGCTCGTACTGGTCGAGGAGTTCCTCGACGACCGGCGCGCCTTCCTTGTTCCCTTGCGGTTCCAGGGGCGCTGGCTGGGTGAGCCCTTCCTCTTGCCGGGCGGCCGGGGCAAGAACGACGCCCTCTTCGGGCTCGATTCTCGCCGGGGGCCCGAACGGGACTGTTTCCATTATGGGCCGCGGTTTCGGGGCGAGGGCTTGGATGAGGGGCGTTGCCTGGCCCGATGATATAGCTGCCACCCCTGGTATTTCCCGATCCACCCGCGGCTGTGGCACGCTTGCCCCGGGAGTGGGCCCGGGCTCGGGCTCTCGATGGTATGGGGTGATTTTAGGGACAGGGGGAATCTCTCCCTCGGATGCGGGCTCCACGCGCGGTGCTGCCATCGCAGCGGGCCTGGCCGTGCCAACAGGCAAGGGAACTGTCATGGGTTTTTTCGAGACGAGGATCGGCGTTGCCAACATGGCCTTCAGCAGCGCTGGGCTGACATCGGTTGACGTCAGGCCGGAATCGATCACGTCGAAGCGGACGGGTTCCTCGGGCGCTTTCATCGAGACGAGCAGTACTTGCGATGGCTTCAAGCCCTCGATGGACGCCGCGCCGACCAGCGCGCCCTTGCTCCCGAGCCACGAAGCGACGCCCGCAAGTCCATCCTTTTCCTTCATCTTCCCGACATAGACGTGGGCTTCGACGCTCCCCGCGATTGCTGGCCCGAGGACGTTGGTATCGAGGAGGTCCAGGTCAACGGTGCAAGGGGCACGGGTGGCCACCAGCAGCGAAGCCCGATGCATCGCCGCCTCGCGGAACAGAGCGCTCGTGGATGCCAGTGGCTTGAGAACAGGATGCCCTTTCTCGAGGAGGATCCCGACCTCGTCGAAGGCGAGGGCAACGCGGCCGTGCTGCATGGCGATCGAGATCGGATCTCCAGGCTTTTCCGGCCTCGTCACGGTGGCGATCGCGTGCTGCGCGAAGAGCAGCGCGAGGGCAAGAGCTTGCTCCCGCTCGCTCATATCTTGCAAGTAAACCAGGAAAAAATTCACCCCCTCGAGCCGTCCCAGGTCCATGTTCGCGGGCCCTGGCCGCGGAGGCTTGAAGAGCAAGGCATTCGAGATGTAATAATCCAACGTCCGGCCAAAGACGTCGATGTCCCCGTCGCTCAAGGAGGAGGGCTTCGCCACGGGAAGATTTCCCTTGAACAGCGCGTCGCGCGCGTGAACCCACGTCGGATACGGGAGCCCCTCCTCGGCCAAGCGCTCGAACCCCGCCAACAGATAATCCACGAAATCGCTTGCCTTCTCCTTCACCTTGAGGTAGTCCTTCCCGAAGGCAACGGTCACCGCGCTTTGCAAGACGTCCCTTATCAAGACCTCTTTCGAGATCCCGAAGCCTTTCATCAGCATCTCCTGCTGGTCCGCGCTGAGCTTGGCCGCGTCGAGAACGATTTTCGGGAGCGAGAACCATCCCTTGATCGCGCTGCCCGAGGATTCCTCCACGGGCGAGTTGAAGAACATGCCCGCAGGCTTCATGTTTTCGACAAGGCCGGGAGGGAAACGTTCTTTTATCCCGCGCGCCTTCTTCACGTGGTCCCCCGGTAAGAAGGGCAATAAAAACGGGGCGATCATGCCGGCCGCGTCGAACGCGACGATGGCGTTGCCCGCGAGGATCGCGTTCTGGACGAGAGACCCCAACACCGCATCGTGGCGCGAATCGCCACCCCCAAGGAGCACGTGATAGCTCGGGCTGGTGAACGGGACGATCAAGGGCGTTGCGCCCGCATCCTTTCGCTTCTTCTCGCCGTCGCCGGCGACATGGCCAAGCAAGCCGGGTTCTGCCATGGCCTTGCACGTTTTTCTCGAGTTGGTCAGTGATTGCTGGGGATTAGAAAGCCATTTGGCTTTAAATCGTTACCGCATCCCCGACGGCAAGTTCTCACGGGAAGTACAAGGCCAGCGGCGCGAGCAGGATCGCTAGCAAGAGATGTACCAGCATCACGGCATTGTCCGATTTAAACAAATGTCGCTTTATAAAAAACGTAAAACTCGCAGCGAAAAACGAAATCGTGAAGATCGTGCACAAGGTAACGTCCAAGGCCGTGAGGGAGGGGATGGGCGGGCTGGAGAAGAACATAATACAGATCGCAGCGAGATGCGCCATGACCACGCCCATCACTATTCCGAATATCATGACGGGGAGATATCTGTTTGTTGGAAAACGCAGCAACATGACCGCAAAGAGCGGAAACATCGTTCCCACGTACCGGAACAGCGATATCGGAGTGTTGATAAGACCGATGAACACGAAAAAAACGGCCGCCATAGCAACGCATGCTTGAACGTCGATGCGCTCGAACTCCGTGGCTTCAAGCTTGCGATGTTCCTCGTTCGACGAGAATACCGAGACGAGTAAGAGCAAGCCGAGCATCGCTCCAGCGAGAAGCATGGGGAATTGTTTAACGATAAACAACGGAACCGTGGGATCCAGGTTGAAGCCGTGGTGCCAATAATAGGTTCGAGCCTCCGATGGCGTGTGACCGAACACTTGCAAGCATATCCATTCCCAACCGACATAGGTTGCACTCAAAACGACGACAGGGACGAGCCAGAGGACACGCTGCTTCAACGATGTGCCCCGCGCGAACACCACCTTATACACGTAAAATGTAGCAAGGATAATCCCGATGAACCGGTTCAGCTCGAAGATGACGAGGCACGAGTACTCGACGATCCGCCATAGAATGCCCGACTTGTAGTGCGCGCTGAGCACCGCGAAGAGCAGGAGATAATGGAGTGGCTCTGTCAACCCGTATATCGAATAGGCAAGGAAGATGGGATTGAACAATACCGCGATGGCGATGCGCCGGGCGGTCGCCGGGTTCTTGATCACGCTGTTCAAGAAGCCAACGAGAAACCATGGAGTGATCGCTGCAAACACCGTGTTAATAATATAGGGAGACCAGGTAGAGAATATGGGCTTCACAACGGCGATGATCACGGGAAAAACTTGCGAGAAGTTCACGAGGCGCCACCCCATTTCTGGATCCCACGAGCCCGCGCCGTGCAGCGCGATGATCCAGTAGAAATAGGAATCGTTTGCCGGGATGTCCTTGAACATGCCGTCAACGTAGAAATTGACAATGGGAGCGATCGAAAGCGAGTCTATAGAATTGAAGAAACGCGAGTCGGGATAAACGATTACCCATAGCGCGAGCACGACGCGCACTACGAGCACCCAAGCGGCCAATTTAACGACAAGCCTTCTCGATTGCTCTTCCGGGAGGGAGCCATCGTCGCCGAGCGAGAACGCGCGGGCCAACTGTCGCGAAATTGTTGCTTTTATTGGCAAGGCATGGGAAAAAAAACGCGTTCTGGTTAAAACTTTTGCAGTGCAGACCGCAAGTCATCTAGATGTTGTTGGAGGTTCCCGAAAATCCTGTTCCTCGTCGCAACCCAATCCCGGCCCTGGTCCGTCATTGCTGCCCGCAGCATCTCCGCCTGTTCGACCATCTGCCTTGCGATCATCGCCGTGCTCTTGATCCGGGCGCCTTTCTCGCGCTCGAGAAAATCTAACTTTTCTGAAGCGTACCGCAAGAGATCTGTGAACTCGGGGAGCGTCGATTCTTTTAACATGCCTTGTAGCGTCTCGACATGCACGGCCAGCTCTTTGAGCGTGTTGGCCATCACCGGATCTTTTTCAACGAGAGATTCTTCCAGCGTGAATTTCAACGACTTGGGGTCGTTTATATCGCCGATGAGCTTTCCCTCAGTCGATTTCTTCAAGTAAAACTTGATCATGTCGAAGGGCATCTTCAACTCGTTCATAAGAGTGATAACACGAACCGAACCGCGATACCGCATGGCGAGTTGAACCGCGAGCGCTTCCACGATCTTGAAGTCCGGGCTTTGCTCCTGCGGGCTGACCAAGGTCTCCTGGCGGTATTTCTCGGCGAGTTGATCGCCGATCTGCGAGTCATAGATGATCTTAATAGGATCCCTTGCGGCCTCGATACGGCGGGCCTCGAGGTTGGACCTCGCGTTTCTTATTTCGACATCTATGTTGGAGGAGATGTTGGCTTGTCTCCCAAGCTTCTTCACGATCTCGAGGAACTGGACTTGCTGCGAGAGGTAGGTCACGTTCTTGTCGAGCGGCGAGAAAACGACCGTGCTTATCCGGCTGCCGTAATAATTGCCACCGCTCTTGATGATCTGCGTGAAGTATTGCATCCCTTCGTCGCCGATCGGGGCGAACAAGACCCCGTTGTCATTTAACTGGCGCAATGCGGGATAAATGTCGGGTTCTACGATTTGGTAAGGGACCAAGATCTTGTCAAACCGCCCCAGCCGTTCAGTACCGAGCATGGTCAGCGGGTTGCCGTGGATGAGCGAAACATTTTCCCCGAAGCCCGTGCGCCTCAAGTTGTCGCGGGCCAAGCTCAAGATCGCCTCGTTCGAATCCACGCAATACACGTGCCCTTCCGAGCATAGAAGGGAAGCGATGGCCTCTATGTACCCGCTCTTGCAACCGAGCATGAGCAACTGGTCGTTGGAGCGCAAGTTTACGTATTCCAACATTATCGTGATCATGTGAGGCGCGGATATCGTGCGCCGATCCGCCGTGCTCTTGAAAAAGAACACCTGGGGCGTGTCCGCGTAGAGCATCTCCTCGATCTGCAGGTGTGGCGGGATGAACTCCTCGAGGGGAACCATCAAGAAGGCACGCTCGATCCGGGGGTCGTGCAATATCCCCTGGTCGTACAAGCCCTGGACAAGCGCAGCTTTTCGATCCTCGTACATGGGAAACCAAGAATCCAATGAAGTTCAGCAATATAAACGCATCGCGATCGACATGGAAGGAAAATGCACCTACCAAGTGAAGAACCGTGAACCACGATCACCTGGCGATGACCTTCCGGATGATTTTTCCGTGCGGCTCCTCTTCCTCGAAGATTTCACCCGCGAACGTGAAGATCTTCGTGTCCTTCTGCATCCAAGCGTCAGGCGGGAGGCCTGCCTTGCGGCACGTGTGCACGAGGAACGTTTCCACGTCCCAATCGTACTCGACGGGAACCTGGGGCAGGAGCAATCCGCGGTTGTAGCCGCGCTGCATGATGAGCCCGTCGCGCCCGATCTTGATGGCTTTCTTGATCTCCTCGGGGCTCCTCGCCTCGAGCTGCTTTGGAACGGTCATGGCGGTGACTTCAAACGCGATGTGGTCGAGTTCGCTAGCCCGAACATCCGGGAACCTTGGATCCTCGAGCCCGGCCGCCAATGCCATGTGCACGACTCCTGCGACGAGTGGTTCTCGGGCTTCGATCATGCCGATACAGCCGCGGAGTGACTCGTCGACCGGCTTGCCGTGTATCCTGAGCGTGACGAAGACGCCGGACATTTCCTTCAACTTCGGCGGGCAATCATCTGGCACGGGCAACTCCTTGCCAGTCTTCAGCCTGGTTTCGAGGGACTGCCGGGCTAGTTTGACGAGGTAGATGCCTTCCTCGTCGGTAAACGTGTATTCACCTGTGCTCATACGTTTCACACGATTGTGTTTGCGTTCGTGGCGATCATTTCGATAACTTGAGCTTGATGCTCATGCCATTCTTCAAGTTCTTGAACATGTCGAGATTTTCCTTGATCTCGCCGATCCTCACGGCGTCGATGGTCGCCTCGCCGACTTGAACGATTACCGAGTCGATGCCGAAGGAGTACCCGATCTCGTTGGGCCGCAGTTTCCCTGGCTTGCCCTCCTTCCCCTTCTGGATGCCGATCTCGAATACGATCGCGTCTTGCTTTGCCTGATCGTTCCACCGCGCCCGGCTGGCGAAGGGCTTTCCTTGAATAAGCTGGTAAATGGCTTTAACAGTGAGCGGAGCCGCGGAACGCTGGAGTCGTGCGCTGGCAATGCCGAGATCGGGCACGTCGATGACGATCGGGTAGAATTCTACGGACATGGGTGCTCAGCCTTCGAACGCGGTGCGCCGGGTCAGCTCATGCATAACCTGGATGGGGTGCTGCTCCAGCTCATGTCGATGCCTCAAGTATTCGGCTTTCGAGATAGCGCATTCTCTATTGAATTGATCCTCCAGCGATATAATGCTTTCTAAAATCCTGTCCCGCTCAAGATCGAGCTCGAGTTCGCTTGAATCGACCATTGCTACCGCCGTGAAGATAAAGCGATGTCAAGGAGGGTTTTTCCGCTTTTTCTCGATCTCGAACAAGTACTTGTTGCAACCCTCGCAGCGGATAAACCTGCGGGTCTTGCCTTCAAAATAAAACAGTTCCAATCGGAGCTTCTGGTCACACATGCTGCATTTAGCCTTTTCAACAGGCTTGCTCTCCACGAGAACACCGCCCAGGTCACGAGGATCCTTGAGAAAGTTCTTAGGCCGTGCAACGTCCAGGATGATGGAGTGCCTTGGCTCATCGTCATCGAAGTTAAAGAAGCCCGGTCTCATCGATGCGTCGACTCGGTTGAACTCGCTGGGTGCACGTGTCAATAAACTACAAACCCTACACGTGTCAATATATTAATAATCCTTTTATACCCCTCGCCTATGGCATCCCGGCGGTATAAAACTATTAGCCTTGCCCGTGGGATCTAGAACCGATGCATCGAGATCTCTATGCTGGCTACCAGCCGGTCGTGTTTCTGGCCGCCTCCCTTGTCGGGCCGGTCGCGAGGAGGGCGCCCGGATTCACGGGATATCAAGACGTTCTTTTGCATGGCACCCATCACGCTCTCGAGCAACAGCGCTGCCTGGACGGCGACGTTTATGGCTTGACCCTTGGCCTTGAAGATGATACGATCGATCCCCGCGTTGAGTTTGTCCAGGGCAGGTTCAACGTATTCCTTCCTGATGATGTTGTCTGCAAATACCTTGACCGTGCTGACGAAAACGTGGAACTCGTTACCTTTCTGTTCCATGCGCGGACTGTGTCGCCACTGCGTGTCCCTGGATCCAGCATCATCCCGCCAGCGACGTGCCGTATCGCCGCCCTCACGACCCCGTCGACCGCCCATACTGCCTTTTGGGGGCTCACGACTACCACGCGGCCGCCCGCCCCGGCGATCCCTTTCCCGGCCATCGCCCCGGCCCTTTTCGCCCATGATCGCTCTTGCCTCTTTTCCATGGATCCTATTGGATGCATGTTATTCCCACGAGCAGGCATAAAAACGCAATGAGTCTTATGCCCCGGCTTCATTCCCGTCGATCAGTTCGGCCGGAAGTGACATGTCCGGAGGAAACCACGATGAAAGCCATCCCGCGCCACGACAAACTCGCACACGTCCTGGCATCGAAGGCAGCATGGATCTTTGATATGGACGGCGTGATATACCGGGGGAAGGAAGCGATTCCGGGGGCGACCGAGGCGATCGCGCGGCTCAGGCAAGCGGGGAAACGGGTCCTGTTCCTCACGAACAACTCCACCCGGACCCGCGAGGCGTACGTCGACGTCTTGGGTGGCATGGGGATCGAGTCGGCCGTCGACGACGTCTTCACGAGCGCGTCGCTCACGGCCGGGTGGTTGGAAAAGCACCTCAAGGAAAAAAACTTAAAGCCTGATGATATCACGGTCTACGTGATCGGCGAGAAGGGCATAAAGACAGCATTGAAGCAGCGCGGGTTCTCCATCGCGAGCGAACAGGACTTTGACACTGACAAAGCCATGCATGGCAAGGTACGATTCGTCATCATCGGACTCGACCGCCAGCTCACCTACCGCAAGCTTGACATCGCCCTCAACTGCATCACGAACGGCGCGGCGTTCCTGGCGACCAATGCCGACGTTTCACTGCCGATGGAAGGCGGCACGCTCGCGCCCGGGGCGGGGGCCATCGTCCAGGCACTCGTCACGTGCTCGAAACACCCGCCGGACTTCGGCAGCCCGTTCGGCAAGCCAAACCCGATGGCCTTCCACGAGATCGCCCATGCAACCGGGATACCGCTGGCAAGCATGGTATCGGTCGGCGATCGCCCGGAAACCGACGTGCTCGCGTCGAACAAGGCAGGCGTCACGAGCATCCTCGTGCTCTCGGGCGTCACGCGCGAGGGCGACGAGATCCCCGAAGGGATGGCGCCGGACATCATCCTGACATCCATTGATGCGTTGAACGCGTTAATGGCTTGATGGATGTTCTTTCTGCCGAACTAAGGACATCCAAGATCGATACGGAAATTACACGATGGCGGGGCCTCCTTCTCTGATGATTGTTACACTCCGGTCTCAGCCTGGAGAGTCTTTATGAGCAGAGGCATGTCGTGAACCGGATCCCCGTTCATCGGGCTAGACGCGACGGTCTTGTTCGGCAAATGGACGTGATTAGGACGAGACGAAACTTCCCATCGATCGTCGAAATTATCATAACGGATCGATTTTGAAACCTGGTGTGAAACAAGAATTTGATACGAATATTCTTGATAATCGTTGTACCTAATATATAAGATGGAATGCTGCCCGAAATCGAGCCGCAGCATAAAATGCTCGTCCGACAGTTGAACGCTGGTTATTTCATGAATTAAGGCTGGTAAGAGGAGATCTCGTGCACGCTCGATTTTTTCGATGGCACCCATCTCATTCCCTTCTCCATCTCTCATGTACTCCCTTGCACGCTCGACAGCAGGTCACGAAGCTTCCGCTCTTCAAGGAGCAACTGCCTTAACTCTATTGCATCGTTCTCCGCCTCTTCATGGATGCCCTTGCGTGCCTTGTCGATGAACACGTCCGCGGACGTCTCCTTCCATCGTTCCAGGATTTCCTCGATGAGCGTGCACACCCGCTTCAGCTTGAACTGGGCAAGGTCCTCGATCAAGGCCTTCTCGATGGGGATTGTCGTCATAGTGCTTCAAGACTACTCTATAACTTGAGTCTAATACGTTTTTCGCAAAATCGGGCTAGTTTTATGAACGAATGATGAATTGGCCAACGGGATTAAACGGGCGAATTTGGTGTTCTTTTTCTTCCAGTGCACGCTCTTGGTTCGACGGGATGCGTGCTCCTTGCGACGGGTCATTCACGGGCACAGATTATTTTGTCAATGACCGTGATCGATAACTGGTTCGAGAAAGGGCAACTCCTTTTTGGATAATGGCGCACGAGCTCCTTTTTAATGATTTTCATTCTTCCATTTCCATCATGAAACGAAAATACGTGAAAAAAAAAGAGATTCGTGTTTCCATCATCTTTAAAACCGCTGCTGGATTGGTTCTCACGCTGTCAAACTTGCTGATCTGCTGTCCCGACTGTTTTTCCACCGACATCAGCCGTAACGGCACCCGGCCCCGCGAAAATGGTCGTGTCGCTGCATTCATCTGCAACAATTCCGATTGTCGCATTAAACGCGGCAAAAAGACCGGCAGGCAGTTCACGGTTCTCACGTCGGGCCAGATCGTTAAGCTCGTAGGACATGAAATCGAGGAGATGATCGATGCTCTCTACCGGCATGGTGCAAAGGCCAAAACCATCGCCGCGCAGCATGGCGTTTCGGAAGCTTTCGTGTC
>JAUQYZ010000102.1 GCA_030587475.1 Candidatus Sigynarchaeum calidifontis | reverse complement strand
GTGCTTGCTGGCCTTCGATGACGATCAACGATATCCGCCGGTGCCCTCCCGGCGTCCTGATGCACGTGATCTTCCCCGCTGCATCCCATCGCCGTATCGTCCGGGTGCACACTCCTATCATCGACGCGGCGATGCCGATCCTCACGCATGATGTCATGATGCCATGCATCATCCAATCATGGCCCATAAACCGGGATATCATCCACACCGTGTCCAACTTTGTCTAGCAAAAACTGGACTGTTTAGCAACCCTTTTTCTCATTGTGCACGGATATAAGAATAAAGGTACTTGCTATAGTGATGCAGACAACGTTCAAACACACATCAAGTTGACAAACATGAAGCGAATCGCGTTCCCCGTGGAAAACAGCGCCGGCATGGACTCGGAATTCTCCATGCATTTCGGCCATGCCCAATACTTTTGCATCGTCGACATCGACGAGTCATCGAAAGCGGTCTTGAAGCACGAGATCATCGACAACATCCCGCACATGGAAGGCGGCTGCATGATGCCGGTGAACTTGTTGAAAGACAAGAACACGGACATCATCGTGGTAGGCGGGATCGGCGGCCGGCCGCTGATGGGGTTCCAACAAGTCGGGATCACGGTTATGCACGCCAATGCCCCGCAAGCAAGCGTGAGCGACCTTGTCGCAAACCTGGACAAGCTTCCCGTCCTCGCGGAATCGAGCTGCAACCACTGATCACCGCCTTTACTTCTTGCATGCACGAGTTCGCTCGTGGTAGGTGCAGCAATGCACTCGCGGCGAGTCCCAGCCATTAGTTTCGGTTGGAAGCCCCGGACCATTGCTGGGGTAATTCCCTTTTTTAGAAAATAAATGGAGAACAAGAAACATTAAATATTAGGGTAGCCTAAAATAGGATGTGGCGTATTGAGCGTGCATAAAGTATGAAATCCGTTGCTCCGAACTCTTGTGGCAGCCCGGATCAAGGATTTGTTGACATTTCCGATAAAAATGTCATTCCTCTTGACATGTTGGCAAATAGGGAAGAAGCAACCATCGTAAGAATTGATGCCGGCCAGAACGCCTTTACTCGTCTGTGCCATTTGGGTCTAACCCCCGGGGCCATGGTAATGAAGATAACCGGCGCCCCCTTCCAAGGGCCGATAGAAATACGCGTGCGGGATACGCTGCTTGCGATCGGACGTGGTCTCGCAAGAAAAGTCCTCGTCGTTCGGAAGGTGGAAGGCCGTGCAAGCAAGCCGTAAGTCCATCCACGTGGCACTCGTCGGGAATGCGAATGTCGGCAAGAGCGCTATATTTAACCAGCTGACTGGAATGAACCAGATCGTGGGAAACTGGCCGGGTAAAACGGTCACCTGGGCGGAAGGAAAGACGCTTTTCAAGGGCGTGGAGTTCACCCTCGTGGACTTGCCGGGCATCTATTCCTTGTCGACGTATTCCCTCGAAGAAGTCGTCACGCGGAAATACCTCGTCGAGAAACATCCAGATTTCATCATTTGCGTGTTAAATGCTGCGAGCTTGGAAAGGAACTTGTTTTTTCTCGTGCAACTGATCCTCCTCCGGGCAGCACCCATCATCGTTTCGGCAAACCAGTGGGATGTCGCAAAGAGCAGGGGGATAAAAATCGATTTTGAGAAGCTCGGGCAGTTGCTCGGCTGTCCCGTGATCCCCACCATCGCCGTGCACGGCCGTGGCGTTCACGAGCTGCTTGAAACCATCCTGGATTTCGAAACGATCTCGCGAAAATATGCCACGCTAGATGTGCGTTCAGGCAAGGAAGTAGAAAGCCGGATTGCACGGATCGAGGCCTTGCTTGCGGAAATAAAGGGGCCATACCCGCCCCGGTTCATTGCCATGAAATTGCTGGAAAACGACGAGGATATTATCGCGTATTGCAAGAAAACGGCTCCAGAGGCGGTTCCCGTCGCTGAAAAAATGAAGGAAGAGCTCGAGGCGATTCACGGGGAAAAAGGCACGTCGATCATCTCGTCCGAGCTGTACAACATCGTTCGCAGGATCGTGAGCAGCGTCCAGACCATCGAGCATTCTCTGGAAAAGAGTGACATGTCCGAGAAATTGGACCACGTCACCACCCATAGCGTGTGGGGATATGTCACGTTAATAGCAATCATGATGGGTATATATTACGGCGTGTTCACGCTCGGGGGCTTGATTGCCGATTCTGTGGATCTTGTTTTTGAATGGACTGGCCAGTTCGTATATGCCGCGTGGAGTGAAGAGAATGTCGTCGTGAAAATCTTGTGGGATGGCGCGGTGGGCGGGTTTCTTGGTGCTGTTGGTGGCGTCCTTCCATTCATCTTCCTCTTCTACTTTTTTTTGGAGATCCTCCAGGACAGCGGATACTTGCCCCGCGTGGCGTTTCTCATGGACCAAGCCATGCACAAGATCGGCCTCCACGGGAAAAGCATCATTCCCCTTATCCTGGGCTTCGGATGCAACGTGCCCGGGTGTGCCGCATGCCGGATCATGGAGACCGAGCGCGAGAAGAAGTTGACCATGTTCACCACGTCGTTCATCCCGTGCGCAGCCGTGGCCACGGTCATCATGGGGACTGTTGGCCGGTTCATGGGCCTGGGATATGCATTCTTGCTTTATGCGATTGACTTGGTGGTCATTTTCATTTTCGGCCAGATCGCGGGAAGGGTGACGAAGGGCGAGAGCACCGAGCTGATCATCGAGTTACACGATTTCCGGATGCCGAATTTCAACGTCATTGCAAAACAAACCTGGTTCCGCGGGAAGGAATTCGTGTTCAGGGCCCTTCCCTTGATCACGGTCATCGGTGTGTTAATGGAAGTGCTTCTCATCTTCAACTTGCTCGATTCACTCAACGATTTCCTCGCCCCCATCACGGTGTTCTGGCTGGGATTGCCGGTTGGTGTCGGAATTTTCTTGATCTATGGAATCCTGCGTAAAGAACTGACGCTCGTCATGCTCTCCTCGTTCGCAATGCAACTCGGCTTTGCATCTATCGGGGATTTCATGTCTCCAGTTCAGATATTCGTGTTTGCCACCGTCACGTTGCTTTACATCCCTTGCCTTTCTACCATCATCGTCATGGGAAAAGAGGCCGGATGGAAATTCGCCGGCACGACGACGCTCATAAAAATCGGTACAGCGCTTTTAATTGGAGGGTTAATCAACTTCGTGAGCATGCTCTTCATCTAGGCATGAATTCGGCGAGGAGTAAAAGGAAGAATTTAGAAAAATAATATTCGAGGGTGTTTGAAATCGAACCATCATTTCCAAGCATTGTCTTTTTCTCTCCGAACGGCACGACCAGGCAAGTGGCATCGTGGTTTGCCGAAAAATTGATGGCTGCCAATTTGAAACCGGAACAGATCGACCTCACGAAAAGGACGGCAAGGGAGGTTCGAGAGATTGCCGCCGCGATGATGCCCGCAAGGCGATTTTTCGTGCTAGGCACCCCCGTGTACGTGGGGCACCCGCCGAAACCGGTGATCGATTTCGTTCGCTCCTTGCCCGTTCAGCAAGACGGATCCGTTGCTATCCTCTATGCCGTGTATGGCGGGGTGACTTGCGGGTCGGCATTGAAAGACATGGCGATGCGCCTTCACGAGAAAAGCGTTTCTATCCTTGCCGCGGCCAAGCTCGTGGCTAAACACTCGTTAGTGCTGGATCCAGCGCGAGATCGTTTCGCTGACCGGCCATCAACGAGGGAGGAGGCACTCGTGGGCGAGCTCGTGGAAAAGGCCAGGGCCTGGTTCTCGGCGGCCGATCCGAAGAACGATCCCGGCGTGTTCCCGCACGAGAAGCTCCCGCCCAGGTCACTACTCGGAAAATTCACTTCGAGGGTTGCGAGCGCGAGACTCATCCCCCCGCCGAAGCACGATGCATCGAGATGCATATCGTGCGGGAAATGCATCGAGGAATGCTCGGCGCGGTGCTTGACCCTTGCAAGTGGAAACAAGATAAGCCGGAACAAGGATTGCGTAAAATGTTTCAATTGTTTGCGCGTGTGCCCGAATCACGCGTGGAAATCCGTATTTGTCGCTGCATTCCCGCGGTTCCACGATTCCAGCGCAAGGAAAAAAAAGGAATCGAGCGTGACCGCGATTTTCAAGTAAAAGACACGTTGAAAATAGTTCTTTATCCCAATTTCCACGCTGAATTCATTACGGGACGTGACCCGACGGTATACGATTCACTGTTGGCACGACTTTCAAGACTTTGGCCTTTTCGGGGGCATGAATAACTTCCGGACATCGACCTGGTCGAACAACGATGCATGTTGCATGTACACGAGCATCGGGAGCAAGAGGCCAAAGGTTCCCCTTCCCTTCGAAGTTATTCCATATGAAACCCGAACAGGTTGTCCTTGCTCCACGACCCTCGTGACATATCCGAGCCTCTCGAGTTCCTTTAACCGCCTTGACAGCGTCGTCGGGTTGACGTTATCCAGGGCCGCTCGTAATTCATTGAAAAAGAGGGTGCCCATGCCATTCAACACGAAAATCACGTCGAACGTGTATTTTTGCTGGAAGATGGAAAGAAGGCCTCGGAGTTCTTCAAGCTCTCCATGTCTCCGATTATCAGGGTCGGGCTTTGCCAGGTGCCGGTGCAAACAATTTTCAACGGCTTTTTGTATGCCGGGTATTAACACGATCATCTCTGCCCATTCGCTAAAATCTTCGCGCAACTTGTTTTCTTCCATTGCATCCATCGATCCATTTTGGTATACTTGGTTCAATTTGTTAGACTTTCTAGCTTAAGTATAACGATGAGTATAATCAATGTAGTAACTATAAAAAGTGTATCGATCATGAATAACGCCCCATTGAACGTCAAACCGATGAATGCAATTTCATACCGCCTCATGGCTTTTCTAATACGCCGGATGAAACCTCGGATTTTCGTCACGACGCTGCTGAAGCAAGCACGAGTCACCCAAGGCAAGACGGTTCTGGACTATGCTTGCGGGCCAGGCGTCTTCTCATTAGCCGCTGCTGAGAACGTCGGGGAGTCTGGTTATGTATATGCAGCCGATATACAACCTCTCGCCGTTGCGGAGGTGAACAAACGCGCGCAAAAGGAGGGCTTGACTAATCTTTCTACCATCAATACCGATTGCAACACGCACCTGCCGGATGGATCGGTCGACGTCGTATTGCTGTTCGATTGCTTCCACAATTTCAAGGATCCAAGACCCATCTTGTCGGAGATGCACCGCGTATTAAAACCCGCCGGAATCCTCGCGGTGCAAATAGATCACTTCGATCCCGCAAGATCGACCTTATTAATAGAACAGTCTGGACTGTTCATTATCGAGGAGCGTTTTCCCGCGCATAAACATTTCATCTTCCGGCCCGTTCAGCAATGAACCGCCTGTTCGCTTTTATTGTTTTCAATATATTTTCCATTGGAATGGGCATTTTGATTCGAATTCCGGTTCCAGAACAAAACGCTTAGCTTAGAAATAGCAAGAAAACCGTAAGGAAGATCAACACGGCGCCGCTCAAGAGACGCAAATACAAGCGGTACTTCTCTCGGAAGGCATTCACGCGAGCTGGTTGGATCCCCAGGCGAAGGGCTATCAGCAAGATAATAAGCGGTAATAGCATCCCGCAGAAATAGATCACTATGTAATAGACGAGCAGCGGGTCGAGCCAGGCGTCGTATAGCAAGCTCAAGAAAATGCCACCAAAGCAAGGCAGTTTAACGAACGAGAAAAGCACGCCTAGCAAGAACGCGTATACTCCCGATTGCTTTTCGATGAACGAGCGGAGAACGCCTTTGATTTTTGTTGGAGTTCCGAATATTATGCTCTTTTCTTTCTTGAATTCCACTATCTGCCAGATTCCAATAGTAACTAGCACCCCGGCAAAGGCATATTTGAAATAAACGAAAATTCCAACAATGTTGAGGAATGCCAAGAAGATGGCGGATATCATGACATGTGCAAGGATGATCCCGAGGATCAGTCCCGTACAAATCTCCAGATATTTTTTTCTCTGGGATACCATCACCAGGGTCGTTCCGAGAACACTCGCCATCAACAACAAGCACGGGGCCACCCCCACGAGCAAGCCAGCGAAGAATGCGACCCACAAGCCATTTTCTACATTTGAAAACCCTTGCAGCCATGCTTCGAGGTTTGCTGCTGTTATCTTGCCTTCAAACCAGACCATGATGGTTCCCGTGTTGTTGAGCACCAGCGCGGGAATAGAGGCCGATTCATTGCTCAGATCGCCCAAGTATTCCAACACGGCTGCGAGGAGGGACGCGTTTGAATAGTATGGTTGTATCACGTACGTCGCGTTCACTTCAGGGTGAAAACTTACGAAATTCTTGACCACGTTTTCTCGATACACGCACGTGGAACAACTCGGGTCGCCATAAAATATCAAGGACAACTCTTTTTGAGCGCTCGCTGCTGGTGGCGCGAAGAGGACGAAAAAAGCACCTGAGAAAATGATACACAGCGTTATTATAATTCGAGATCGCATTCATCGAGCGCCCTCGTGGGTGTGTTGGATGACTTGTCTGCAATTCATTCAAAGAAAGACCGTTATGATGGAATAGCCAGCGAACGACAAGAGTGCTTCCGTGAGGACGAGAGCCCAGACAATGACGTTCACGGGCACGTTAAAGACTCGCTTGAATCGAGCCCGGATGTTCCAGAGTGGCTTGTCCCCTTGGAACCGCTTCGAGACCCGCTTCGCAATGCCCTCGACCACGACCATCAAGACATGCACGACGCAAATGACGATCATGACCACGATGATGCCCAGGATACTCCACGCGTCGCGGGTGGAAGGCATGTATATTTTCGTGTACATAATGTAGGCCACGACGTAGGCGATGGTGCTCAGGAGCGTCTTCACGTTCGGGGAAACGAGTGCGGCCATGGAAATCCACTCGATGCCGAGGGCGAGGGCCAGGAACGCGCATGGGTAGGTCGACTTCCACGTGCCCGGGCTGTATCCGCCGAGCATGACAACGCTGACAAAGACGTCGATGTACATCACGCCGAAGAACAAGATGAGTGCCATCGGGAAGCCCCGGATCGCCTTGATATACTTCGAGTAGTATTCCTTGTCGGGTTTGCGTGTCTTGGGAAACCAGATGATGGCGATCATGATCAAGGTCTGGATGATGAAGCCGATCGGCGCCACCCAAGGAGTGCCGAAGAAAAAGAATGTCTCCATCGCGCGTGCACCTCATGTCGCAGGGAAGTATGCCGTGTCGAAAACTGCCCCGTCGGGCGTGACCGCCTCGAAGGTCATGCCCGCGGCAGGATCCACGCGGAAGCGGGCGTAATGGGGGAGGCTTGCCACGGCCCGCGTCTCGGCCAATACCTCGTGGCACGGGTCGAGGGTCCCGCCGCCACCACCGATGACCAGGTGTGTCGTCCCATCCAATACCAGTCGTTCGTAGTGATGGTCGTGGCCGGTGATGACGAGGGTCACGTTGTACTGGTCGAGCACCGGGCGCATGTTATCCAAAACCACTTGATTGATGCCGAAGAACCCCGACGAGATGGCGGGACAATGGAAGATGACTACCTTGAATGGCATCGCGACTGACGCGTTGAGATCCGCCTTGGCAAAGTCCATCATGCTCGTCGTGAAATCGCCAACACTGCCACGCGGGATATCAAGGACGAGCACGTGAACGGCGGAGTAGTTGAACGAGTAAAACAAGTTTTCCCCGCCGTTACGGAAAGCGAAGTATTTCCGGTAGAGGGGCTGGCCTGGTTTATCGTCGTGGTTGCCTATAGCAGTCATGAGGGGCAACCAAGGCGAGTACATCGCCGCGTGCTTGAAGTAGTAGTTCCACGAGTCTTGATCTGCCCCGTCCTCGGCAACGTCGCCTCCGTGCAAGATAAAACGAGCGCCAGCTGCTGCATCCCTCGCCAGACCCTGCGCAACGAGCGGATGATGGTTGATACCAAGCGCGGCCTCTTGCGTGTCACTGACCGCGAGGAACACGAACGGGACGTCCGCGGTGGCGGGGGCGGTGGTGAACGAAAACGTGTTACCTGTCATGGGGGCGCCAGAATCGTTGTTCCCGACCCGGTAATAATAGGTGGTGTTCGGTTGCAGACCCGAAAGGTAAACGTGGTGAACGCCAACTGACGATGCATTCGCGGCGGGTGTCCCGAGGGATGGGGTCATGCCGTATTCCACGTAACTGTTGGTGCTGGCGTCGGTCTCCCACGAGATGACCATCGTCGTGGAAGGGTTGTCGTAGAACTTCAGCCACGGGCACTTATCATTGGAAAGAACCACGCGTTCCTCGGAACGGGCTTTGACGAAGATGAAGACCGGCAAAAATAACGAGAAAGAAAGCACCATGTTTAAAATGATTGATTTTGCGATAGTCACGGGCTTTTTCTTTCGCAGCGTTGCGATGAGGCCCCATCGCGTGCTCGTATCCATCGATTGCGTCTTGTTCTTGCTTTCCGGATCCATTACATCTTCACACCTTGCGGGATTTTTTGTCGGCGCATAATACATCATCATATCCTTTGAAAAATGATCCCTTGCCATCTATCTGCTAAAAAAGGCGCATTGGTTTTTTTTAGGGCACTTGCTTGAACTCATGCAATTCACGAAACCGTTCTCGACGATCCCATTATATATCTCTTCTGTCGGCCCGGAACAAGTTATTTCACCATTGATCAACACGTGAGCCTTGTACGTCTTGATTTTTTTTAATATATAGCCTGAATGCGTGATCAACAACCCTGATTTTTTCCGGGCGTGCCCGTTATTCTCAGAGTGGAAGAAAGAATGTAAAATGCTGCATAACAAATCGAGGTTCTCCACGTCAACACCTGAATCAAGCTCATCCAATAGCAGAAGGTCCGGGTCCTGTAGCAAAGCCTGGAAAAGTTCAGCCCTCTTTTTTTCACCACCTGAAAAACCATAATTAATCTCCCGGCCTAAGAACCCCTCCAATTTCATTTTCTTTGCCAAATCCATGATAAAATTGCCTTGATCATGATGACCATTCTTTCCGGCTATAAAAACAGAAATATCATTCAAAGTAATGCCCCGGATGGAGGGAGGATTCTGGAAGATCATGCCAATACCCCGGCGAACCCGTTCATGAACGGGAAGGGCTGTTATGTCGATTCCATCAAGAACGATCTTACCAGCCTCGATGTTAATGCCAGGATAGCCAAGTATTGCATGGAGAAGCGTGGTTTTTCCACTGCCATTTGGTCCGAAGATGACATGAATTTCCCCCTCATCAACGTGCAATGATAAATCCTTGATGATAACCCTTTTAGCGCTGCCCTCTTGCACGTTTATGGTTAAACCGGAAATATCGAGCATAAAACATCACGTTCGCTGAAGTTCTACTGATATACTGTAGTCCGGTTATGAATCGGCTGAATCACGATGTAAAGACCGCAACTGCAATCACGCAGGTCCATTCGTCTCTCCTTTCAACAACTGCAGTGGCCGTGATACTTTTCGTTTCAACGATTTTTCCACTCATGATGAAAGCCTCCTTCCGTTCATCCCAGTGCTGATCTATATCGAATGATGTTTCACCCAAGGTGGTCGCTAGCATGATCGCTGCGAGATCCTCCGCGTAATCCCCTGCAATTGCCTCTACTTGTCCGAACGAGTGGTGTTCCGAAAGATATCCATACATGTTTGAATCCGCTGGCTTCGCGCATCCAATGGAGGCGCTCACCATCCGGTTGAACTCGTTCGTCTCGTTTCGGCTCATCACGGTGAAGATAACCTGCCCGTGCTTGAACCGCTTGATTCCTTCTTGTCTCGAAATCTCGGTGCAATGCGGGGGAAGGATCGACGATACGTTGACGATGTTGTATGGTTGTATCGCCGCGTCCCTCAAGGCCTTCTCGAAGGCAACCAGCTTGTTCTTATCCCGCCCGATGCCTTTTGTCAAGAAGAAATGGGACGGAATGAAGCACGAGAATTTGTCTGGACTCGTGTTATCGGAATTGGCGAGCATTATACTGCACTATTCGATGTACATGTGTAAATAAAGAGGATCATTGTTTCTTGCTGATTTCCGAGTAAAGACGTTCAAAGATTCCCTGGAAGGACGACTTTGCCTTTCCCTCCACGGTCGAGACACGCGCTCCATAATCGAATTGTATATCTTGCGGATCCAACGGAATCGAACCTAAAAACGGGATGTCGAAGTGTCGTGCCAATACTTTCGCGCCACCTTCCTTTCCAAAGATGTGTGATTCGTACCCGCATTTCGGGCATTGATACGTGCTCATGTTCTCTATGATTCCTAGGACTTTCACGTCCATCTTCATAGCCATGCTAATTGTTTTCGATACACTGACCAAACTCAAGTCCTGGGAGGTGGTCACGACGATCACGCCGTCGATATTCTTAACGAGTTGCATGATATCAAGCGTTTCATCGCCCGTGCCTGGCGGGAGATCCACGACCAAGTATGTAAGTTTTCCCCAAGCAACCGACCCGAGAAATTCCCTGATGATGCTCATCTTCATCGGACCGCGCCAGATCACAGGCGTTTGGTCGGAATCCAGGAGAAAAGCCATCGACATGACTCGTATGTTCAGCGGTCCTCTCACGGGCAATATGGACTTATCTGAAGGATCCACCTCTGGCCGGTCGGAAATCCCGAGTATCTTGTGCATGTTCGGCCCCGTGATATCCACGTCCAATACGCCAACATTTTCCTCCTTATTTGCCAAGAATAGAGCAAGATTTGCAGCCACCGTCGTTTTGCCAACGCCACCCTTTCCTGAGATAACTGCAATCTTGTGCTGGATGTTCTCCATGTTCATTTCGATTTTCTTCTCGAGTTCAAGCTGTTTCGCGTGTCTCTCGAGAGTGGGACTGGGTTTTATTTCCCCTGGTTTGTTTTCCGAATCGTTCATTAGCATGTCACCAATTTAAAGCGTAATCTTTTTCTTCTCATTTCACAGCGTGCCCTTGTAGTATGCTGTTGCCGGACAGCCGACGCATGCATCGGTTTCGTATCTCTTGCAAGGTTTACACTCGACCGAGCAAGGTGGTTTGTTTAGTTTTTTATGAGAATTCTCATTATTCACGGGAATGAAAGGATTGTAATTGTAATCCCTGATTACCAAAAACTCAGACCTCCGGATTCCTTTCTCGCTGCGGAGGGAGCACTTTTCGATCGAGATGCTTTCTAGCGTTTCTTGATTCTCTGCGACGACAATCGCGACGAGATTATAACCCCCCACGGTCGTGAAAAGATTCACGATTCGAGGACAATTCTCGAACCGCTTGATGATCCGCTCGATCGTTTCAGGACCATCGGTTTCGATCAAGATCACCGCAGCACACAGCTTGAAATAACGTGCATTTAATAAAGAGGTTATCTTTATGGCGCCCTCGTCCACGAGTTTATCAATGCGCTTCTTGATTCCCATGCTGGTATAGCCCGTAGTTTTTTCAAGCGATTTAAGCGTAATCCTGCCGTTCTTGTACAATTCGGACAAGATCAAGCGGTTTATTTCATCCATTATAACTCAGCTTGGTTTATTTATTAAACGAGAATGACTTAGTATATTTAGTATCTATACTATTAATCTATTGGTATTATGACCATTACAAGGCTGTTGAACATGAAACGAATCGCATTCCCGGTCGAGAACAGTGATGGCATGGAATCGGTAGTATCGATGCATTTCGGCCATGCACAGTACTTCTGTCTCGTCGACGTCGACGAGTCATCGAATAAAGTGTTGAAGCACGAGATCATCGACAACATCCCCCACTCTGAAGGTGGTTGTATGATGCCCGTGAATCTGCTGAAACAGAAGAGCGCGAACGCCATTGTGGTCGGCGGAATCGGTGGCCGGCCTCTAATGGGGTTCCAGCAAGTCGGGATCACGGTCATCCACAACGACAACCCCCAGGCTCGCGTGAAGGATTTAGTCGCAGACTTAGCTCGTCTACCCGTCCTCAACGAGTCAAGTTGTAACCATTGAGCACCACGTTTTCCTTGAATAACTAAATACGAATGGTTAGCAACCGAAGTGATTGAACCATGGGTGGAACCCCAGCAACTACCACGCATCTTCCCTATTTTATTGCAAGATTGCAAGCGGATCATTTTCCTACCATTCTCCGTTATTTTTTTGGTGGGCTGGAGTTCTACCCCTATCCCTTATCTTTCAAGTATGATGCGGCTCTTCATTTCTGCAGGATATTCGACAAGCGAAATGACTATTCGCAATATGCCTTTGTATTTTTCATCAATCACCCGACCACGCCCGTGCTTTTTCCAATAGGCGGAATTTTCTAATATGGGTGCGGGAGGGTTCTGAATGTACTTGCAATGCGGTAATCTCGACAAACCAAGAAGTGAAACGGATATGGCAGAACAAAGCAAACCGCAAGTCACCATGCCGCTAATTGGCGACATGGCACCGGCATTCAAAGCAAAGACGACGATGGGCGAC
Source organism: Candidatus Sigynarchaeum calidifontis (assembly GCA_030587475.1). Taxonomy (GTDB): domain Archaea; phylum Asgardarchaeota; class Lokiarchaeia; order Sigyniarchaeales; family Sigyniarchaeaceae; genus Sigyniarchaeum; species Sigyniarchaeum tengchongense. The sequence continues at coordinate 26,906 of JAUQYZ010000102.1, read as the reverse complement.
ATCACCTTCCCCGACGATTACAAGGGGAAGTGGGTGATCCTCTTCAGCCACCCGGCCGATTTCACGCCCGTCTGCACGACGGAATTCATGACCTTCGCGACGATGCAAGAGGAGTTCCGGCAGTTGAACGTTGAATTGATCGGGTTATCGATCGACAGCATCTACGCGCACATCGCGTGGTTGCGCACGATCAAGGAGAAGATCGAGTACAAGGGGATGAAAGGGGTCGAGGTCTTGTTCCCCGTCATCGAGGACATCAAGATGGACGTGGCGATGAAATACGGGATGGTGCAGCCGAACTCGTCGACCACGCAAGCCGTGCGGGCCGTTTTCATCATCGACGACAAGGCCAAGGTGCGCTTGATCATGTATTATCCCGCCTCTTGCGGGCGCAATTTCCTGGAGATCAAGCGGGTCATCATCGCCATGCAGAAAGCGGACAAGGAATCCATCGCGACGCCTGCCAACTGGCAGCCTGGCGACGACGTGATCATCCCGCCCCCGGGATCGTGCGGGGCCGCGAAGGAACGTGTCGAGACCAAGGAGGAGGGTAAGTACTGCCTCGATTGGTTCCTCTGCTTCAGAAAAGAGAAAAAATAATCCAGAAGTAGTCAGAATAGATGCCAGGTAGTTTTTTGGCCAAATGATTGTATTTCTTTTCTTCCTCGTTCATATGCCCGTTCCTATCATCAATCGAGGCGGGCACCGCAGCCGGGGCAGAAGCGCGCGCCTTCTGGCTTCTCAAACCCGCACTTCGGGCACGCATTTTCCGGGAAGCTGGTGCCGGGGCCAGCGCTCTCATCGACCTTGTCGCCTGGGACAGCGTCCATGCTGGAGCCGCAAGAGATGCAGTAGGCTATGCCGAAGTCGTTGTGCGTGCCACACCTCGGGCACGGGCCCCCGGCCAAGCTGGCGCCCGATTCAACCTTCTGGATGGCGTTGAAGAAATTGTAGAACGTGTCCACCCGGTAATCATCGAGCACGATCGTCCCGAGCTTCAAGGCTTTCTTGAACTCGTTGTACCCGAAGTTGATGAGCAGCTGGCGGCACTTGAAGTATTCCCCCGTGTCGTACTTGAAGTGGCGCTCGATCTCGCCAGGCTTCGCCTTCAAGTCGAGCGTCAAGGTGTTCCCGACGATCTCGGCTCGAAAAAGGGACAAATCCCATTGCATGGAAGTGGTATTGCAACGACGGCTTTATTATCCTTTTCCCCTCGGTCACGAGACGGCACCGGCTTGAAAGCCTTCAGAAGCCGCGACGCGTTGCTTCGCGCTGGTACGCTCCTCCGCCTCGATGCGCTCGATGGCAGCGCGCAAGCCACGTTTCTTGACGAAAGGAATGCCATCGTAACCCATCCAGAGCAAAACGAGCGGCACGAAGAAAAACAAGCCGACTCCCTTGAGTAATCATTTGTAGAAGAGTAGGGGCGGCAGCGGCGGTTGGAATGATTCCTTAGACTGGCGGGATTAAATCATCGGCATGGCCATAATGAGCATCAGCTTACTTGCGGAGACGCGGGAGCCACTTGGGCACATCCCGCTTGTATTTCTTGTACTCCTCGCCGTGCATGCGCTCGAGCACCCCCTCCTCGTAGGTCGCCGCCTTGTCGTACACCACGGAGTAGATGGCGAGCAGCGCCAGCCCGGCCAGCGAGAACGTCATGACAACGGCGCCCGAATAGATCAATAGCACGCCGGCGTACAAGGGGTGACGCATGCGCCCGAACAGGCCCGAGGAGATCAGGCCCGTCGGCGCCTCGTGGTTCTTGCCAAAGAGCACGCAGTGTGTCTTGGCGACCATCAACCCTCCAACTGCGGTGATGCAGCCACCTGCAACGAGCCGCACCAGGCCATCGACCCACGCTCCCAGGAATGTCGTTAACGAGAAAAACACATCGATCGCCATCCATGCGATGAAGCCGGCCGCCATCACGGCTTGCAATTCATCCCATTTCCGGTATTCGCGTTCCCTCGTCGTTGGATTGCCATCGTTCAAGGTGGTTCACTTGATGTATGCCGGTCGGAAAGATAATCGAAATGATAATCGAAATGATCCCTTTTAACATTGATAGAAACTTGAAGACACGTGCCTTTTCATGGCGCCTGCAATCATGCGGGCTCACCAGGCATTCACGCGTTCGTCCCATCTCCAGGTCGCCTTTTCTGGCGGTCGCATCGCACCTCCTCTCCCACCTGGCGAAAAAGGATACTGATAATAACTCCTTGCAAGAAATAGAATACATGGCGATTATCAGTATTCTTCCTGGAAATATATAGAGGCGGTGCCAAACCAATATGGTAAAACCCGTGGACATCGGCTTTTTCTCCGAGTTCAAGAAGGACGCGTGTAACTTGTGCGGTGAATGCTTGCATCGCTGTCCCATAATGAAATTACCGAAGGAGATGGCAATCGACGAGATGCGGCGGCTCATCGCGGGCGAAAAAACCAAGCGCGTGTTGAAAGACTGCCAGAGCTGCTTCTCATGCAATTTCTACTGCCCGACGAACGCCAAGCCAGCATCGCTCGTCCTCCAGCGATGGAGCGAGCAATACCGGGAGAACGGGTTGAAGGTCAGGGGACGGTATTACATGACCCTCTACCCGCATTATCCAAACTTCCGCACGCACGTCGTGGAACGCATGCCCGAGGAATCGAGAACGCTCGTCGCGCAATGGGCCAGCACGGCGCCGCTGAAAGGCGACACCCTCGCCTATCCTGGCTGCAACGTCATCACGTACCCGGAACTCACCCGGTCGAACTTGTTCCACGGCCTGGACATCCGGGGGCGGCTGGAATACTGCTGCGGCGAGACATTGTTTCGCACGGGATACACGCAAGAGCTACAGAAGATAGCGAAGCGGCTGGACCGGTGGTTCAACGTGCTGAAACCAGCCCACTTGATCGTCCTCTGCACCGCCGGGACCAACATCTTCAAGAACGTCTTGCCCCATCATGGCCTCACCTACAAGTTCCAATCCGTCAAGTCATACTTGCAATACATCTGGGAAAAGATCGAGAGCGGCGAGATCGCTTTCAAGCACGAGGTGTCAATGACCGTCTCGATACAAGAGTCGTGTTATGCAAAGATGTTCGGCGACGAGTACATGGACCTTCCGAGAAAGATCCTAAAGCGGATCGGCGTCACCGTCGTGGAAGCACCCGCGTGCAAGGAACACATGAGGTGCTGCGGCATCGGGGGCGGGTTTTCCGTCGATTCTGCTTATCACCCGATGAGCCTCATCAAGAGCGCGTCGAGGAACCTGGCCGATTTCAAGAAGACGGGTGCGGATGCCGTGTGCGTGTACTGCGCGGGGTGCTTGGCCGTGCTTGGCATCGTTCAAAAAACTGTGCTCGGCAAGAAGATGCCCGTATACCACATCATCGAGCTGTTGCAGCGGGCGCTGGGCGAGCCCCCCCTTCCAGAAGCAGTAAAAGCGAAGAGAAATGCCACGTTCTTCTGGGGCATCGTCAAGAACCAGTTCCCGAAGGTGTTATCCAGGAAAACCTTTAAAATCGCCGAGATCGAGGAGATCCCGCCTGACTATGGCACTGCGCTATGACGTGCCGGCATGAATCGCCACGATCACGTTCGTCGCCAGAAAACAAGGGATGATGGGCATGACGAGAATCCAGGCGTTCGACGCGGGTGCATGCACCCGCTGCGGGACCTGCCTCCAGCAATGTCCCGTCTTGAGGTACGCCGCCGAGGAGGCCAAGGCGGAGATCCAGAAGCTGATAGCCCGGCAACCTTCCAGCGTGCTGGCCCGGTGCAACTCATGCTTCTCATGCAATCTATATTGCGAGCAGCACGCGAATCCATACCAGCTCATCCTCGAGAACTGGAACGCGCTTTACCAGGCTCGCAAGGCTCCACCGCTCTACAAGTTCGTTTGCCCGACGGAAGAGCCGAACATTTGGCAGCTGCTGAACGCGTTTCTCTCGCCGGCCGAGCGGCGCTGGGTGAAGGCCTGGATGGATTACGAGCCCAAGCCGGGTGACACGGTATTGCTCGTGGGAAACTACACGCACCTGTTCCCGTTCATAATCGGGGGGAGCAAGCTGCTGCGAGGATTCAAACTCGTCGACCGGATCGATCAATGGGAAGGTGGTGCATATTTGTATCAAGGGGGGTACCTCGACGTCGTCCGGCTCATCGCTCGGAACGCCGAGACGGATTTCAAGCGATGGAAGCCGAAGAAGATCGTCCCGTTTCTCGATGCCGTTCATTATATCTTCACCGAAGTGCATCCGAAAGAGATGGGCGTCCGGCACGAGCACGAGTTCGAGAACTTCAACAAGTGGCTGCTCAGCGAGGTGGAGTCGGGCCGCCTAAACCTGCCCAACAAGCTCGGGATCAAGGTCACGGTCCACGACAATTGTTATTCGAAGGTCATGGCTGGCGAGGCATGGGATGTCACGAGAAAAATCCTGAAAAAGTGTGGCTGCCACGTCGTCGAGATGGAGCACCACAAGCGAGACAGCTTGTGCTGCGGTTTCGGTGCCGGCGCGTCGTGGGTCAAGAACATGTCCATCCCCTTCGACATCCTCTACGAGGGGCGAAAGAAGTTCAAGGAGGCAATGGCCACGGGGGCGGACGGGCTGGTGTCGTATTGCGGGGGGTGTATCTACTTGCTCTGGGCGGCCAAGGAACTGTTCGATGTTGACATCGACGTGTACCACGTTTTCGAGATCGTCCGCATGGCTGCAGGAGAGAAGCTGGATTACCCGCGCCAGCACGAGAAACGGGCATGGGACATCATCGCGATTATCACCTACCAGCTGGCCGTCTCGCTGCTCCAGAGGCCATTCCCCATCACGAAACTCTCGTACGACAAGGAAAGGAGCACGTTCACGCCCCGGAACGTGTTCGCCTTGAAGGCAATCAGGCTGCTGTTCAATTCCGGCCTGGTAAGAGGCGTGTACCGGAAGATGTTTTCGGTGCTCATGAACTTGTTGAAAACGAGGAAATGAAGGCCACCAGGGCGATGACCATGCCGTGCAAATGGTATTTCTGCTGCCCCATCAAGCGGCAAGTCGAGGAAGGGCTCATCGATCCTTCTTGGACCGGCAATTATTGCTTGAACGATGGCGGGTTCAAGCGATGCGTCCGATACGAGAAGCAAGAGCGCGGGGAAGCTCATCCCGACAACATGCTCCCCGACGGCAGCATTGCCAAGCCGCAATAGTCCATCGATTCCCTCGACTTCCGCCAAGTCTCAAGAAGGGCAGAAGGCGCGGGTTCCGCGCAAGTAACGATGTCCCCATGGTTCTATATGGTAGGTACAACGTGATGATCACTTTTTTGTGCAGCCCGAGGTGTCGGGTCCTGTAATGTGCCCTGGTCTTTTGCAAGGAAAAAGAGATAAAAGGAGCGGATTTTCTTAGTCCAGGCCGAGCATGTCGCGCATGATCGCTTGCATACCCTGAAACTTGGCACCGTCCTTCACGGAACCCTCGAGCTTCAACTGGCCCGAAAGGAAGGCGGAATTACTGTTCACCTTGCCCGAAATCATGTCTGCTGCAAGCTGGGCGGTCATGGTGAAGGTCAAGTCCTTCTTGTCGATTTTTCCTTTGCCACAACTGAACTTGCCTCCTTGCCAAGCTCGTTCCCGAACACGCTGATGAGGTCGCTAGCTTTGGTAATGGTTGCCATCATTCATCCCTCCACGTCCCCGGGCTTGAACGCCGACACGAGGAGATCCCACAAGGTGAAAAACCCGGCGGTCGTGACGAGGTGCTTGGTCCCGCCCGCGTCGGCCCCGACCCACTCGCTCGCCGTCCGCTTGAACCGGAATTGCATCGTGTCGAGCCCGCGTGCCTTGTCGAACTGGAAACCGGCGACCATGCGATGGAACACGCGCGAGGGGATCATCCACGAGGTCTGGAGCATGACCTTGGGGATCCACTCGACGGTGCCGAGCCACTTGCCCGTCTTGGCCGACTGCCGCGGGACGGGGACGTGGGACGGGGACGTGGGTCCATCATCTACTAGATGTGCCTTATACGCTTCCCGGTCAAGGATCGCAAGATCCAACAAATCCGATGTACATTGAATCCAAAGGAGCGCCATCTGCCACCTATTGGGTTACGCTTGCAAAAGCGTTGGAAATTATCGGCATAGAAGTTAGTGATCAAGCAGATATCGATTCTGGACTTGCCGCTGAGATTAACCAGCCTCTCGATACGCCTGAAAATCGTGCCAAAATTCTTCGCTGGTGGCTGCTATTCATGGCAAATGCTGGAAATCGGCAAGTAGATCAGTTGAGGAGCCAAGTTAGTTTCCGAGAGTATTTAGCTTTTTATGCTGATGAGGGCATCATTACCGACAAGACCGGTGACGAGATTAAGGCAATGACACTCGATGAATTGAGAGAGTGGCTCCAGAGTAAATCAACAGGAGGCAAGAATGACTGGGTCTTCACCCGTTTATCGGAATGGGGATTCTCTAGTGGTTATGGTAGTGGTTTCGGTGGAATAAGATGAATTTTCTTCATTGATCTTTTTTTTTCATTAACTGTAGACATAATCTAAGCATCGGCGCATCTAAAAGGAGATATGGCGAGTTGAATCTTTACCAGGATGGTTTTAATGCTCCAATCTCTTCAAGAATGGAAGTTCAACCTCCCAGATCTTGTCTCTCATATATATGATAAGATTTTTGTATCATCATACTGAGAAGACTGTATCTATTATCGATTCGTAGAGAAATGATTTAGTATGGATAAAGCTGAATTAAGTCAAAAATTGATGCCGAAATTTGAGGCACAAAATATGAAATTTGAGGATCTTGAGGACGCACTCAATCTTCTCTGCTTGTTTGGCAATTCAGAAGACGATATGATCGATGAATATGGGGATTTCACGAAGACCTACCAGTTCGCCATGAGCGACAAGCCGGAGAGCGATTGGATGTGGTTGAAGGTGGAAAAGGGCAAGTTTTCTTGTGGCAAGGGCAAGATCGACAAGAAGGACTTGACCTTCACCATGACCGCCCAGCTTGCAGCAGACATGATTTCGGGCAAGGTGAACAGTAATTCCGCCTTCCTGAGCGGCCAGCTCAAGCTCGATGGTTCCGTGAAGGACGGTGCCAAGTTCCAGGGCATGCAATCCATAATGCGAGATATACTTGGTTTAGATTAAAACCACAGTGATACTTTTCTATAATCTTTTCCTTTTCTGTGCTCTCGCAAACGTCATCAGCAGAACCGCCCCGCAAGCCATTCTCGAAAAGCACCCGGAGTGGATGGCGCTCAAGTAAAAGAATGTACACATTTTTTTTCTATTCTTGGTTCACTTTCGAGGAGATATAAAACCCCGGATCCGAGCGGTTCTGTGGATCCAAGGCTTCCTTGATCTTGCGCAACCAGACATGGTAATTGGTGCATTCCGGGCCATATTTCTCGTGCATCTTGTCTCCCACGACGAAGAATGGGCTGGCAAAGTGTTCACGCAAGTCCATCTCGTCACATTTATCCATGTAATCTACCATTCCCTGGCAAGATGTCTCCGAGGTTTGGTCGTACATCGCAGGAAACTCCGCGTGGAAGAAATGCCCGTGTTCATATGACGTGCACCACGCGCCCTGGCCCTTGTCGGGGCCGAGAGCTTTTTGCTTGATGTAGGCTTTCTTGAGGGGTATATTCGCCTGGATCATGTTCGAGCACATGGTCATCGTTTCCAGCCCGCCGTGCGTCGACTGGAACGACGTGCCGATCAAGAACCCGTGGAACCCCAGCAAGCACCGGAGCGCTTCCGCATAGCTGACCCCCCTCGGCACAACCTGTTTGTGCGTGGTCAAGTCCCGCCCGCCTGTCTCGTTGACCAACGCCGCTAGCGCCTTTTCCTTGTAGTCTATCTCGCGCTGCGAATGGGCGGTGAGCATCGTGACGACGGGATGCTTTAAGAAGAGGTATTTGAGAATCTGCTTGACAAACCCCCACACGCTATGGTTGAAAATAGCACCGAGTCCATACGGGGACGTGTGGAAGCACATGAAACAGATCTCCTCCTCCTCGATCTTTCGCATGGCGGCATCCATCGCCTCGTAGGTCTTGTAATCCAAGACGTGGTATCGTATGAAGTCCGGCACGCGGAATGCGAAATCGGGGGAATTTCCTTCCACCTCCCACTTGGGCGTGCAAGGGAACGGGTAAAGTTTCACCGCCACCCTCGTGAAGACCCCCAGCCCGCCCATGGCACCCATGAATCCCCGCATGATGCCCCGCAGCGATGGTCCCGGCCCGTCCCCCGTGTACCAGTCTGCATGGTCGGGATCTTGGAGGCCCAAGGATCCGAGGCGCAAGATATCGCCCGTTGGCAGCACCCATTCGACGCCAAGGACATTCCGGGCAGCATATCCCGTCACTGGCGAGGTGAATCCCGGTCCAGCCATCGAGGTGCTGCTCGCGAGGGCGGATACTTGCGGGCCTGCGCCGGGCATGTGGCAATTCAGCCCCCGCCGGAGCAACTCTGCCTGCATCTGGGATCCTGTCACGTAGGGCTCGATGACCACGTGGAGGTTCTTCTCGTCAATTTCCACGATGTGGTTCATGCGTCGCAAGTCGAGTAGGATGGTACGCGGCCTAGAGACCGTGTTCCAAGGGCCAAATCCCGTGCTGAAGGCCTTGAAGTTGATTTCATACCGGTTGCAGAGCCGTACTACTTGCTGGACCTCGGCGGTCGAACCAGGGAGGACGACTGCAGCCGGCGTGGTTGCAAAGGGTGAAAACCCCTTCCCTTGTTGGAGGTTCAGCAATTCCACGCCCCAGTTGTACCCGTAGACCTGGGTCACGGCCTCCTTCGCGGAAATGTTTTCTGGGCCGACCACTTGCTCGAGCGCGGCGTATGCTTCGGGTTCCAAGGTCATGGTGGCATCACGCTCCTCCTTGCAGCGATTTCAAGAGGATTTCGCTGATGTCGTGGTACTGCAAGGTATTGCCCTCTTCTCTGATGGCGTCTTGCAAGTTCGTCGCGCAGAACGGGCAAGCAGAGACGAGGATTTCCGCGCCCGTCCGCTTGGCTTCCTTGACGCGATTCTTCGAGGTGAAGAGGGCAAAATCCGGAAACGCGGATTTCACGCCCCCGCCAGCCCCACAACAATAGGCATACCCCTGGTTTCTCTCCATTTCCACGAGTTTCAAGCCCGGGACCTGTCGGATCACGTCGCGCGGGGGCTGGTAGACGCCGTGTTGTCCCCGCCGCAAGTGCTTGGGAGGGATCGTGAGTTTGATGACGGTCAAGATTTTCAGGGTGATGCCCCGCCAGCGCTTGTATGGCTCCCCGCACCGTCCCAGATGGCATGGATCGTGATAGGTGACGATTTTTGGAATGGCGATCTTGGGGATCAACTTCTTTTCCTTCAACAATCGGGCAAAATACTGGGACGTGTGGAACACCTTGAATTTATAATTGGCGACACGCTTGTATTCAACGCAAAAAGTGGAAAAACAACCCGCGCAGCTCATGATGACTTGCTTGATACCACGCTGCTGGATGGCCTGGATGTTGTGTCTCGCGATGTCGGTAAACGCTTTTTTATCTCCCACGCGAAGCACGGGACTTCCGCAGCAGAACTCGTCTTCACCCAGGATGGTGAATCTCACGCCAGCCGCCTGGAGCACCCGCGCCGTGGCGATGGCGATCTCCTTCCGGCGGTAGGCGGAGGTGCATCCCACGAAGTATGCCACGGGTGCATTTTCCGAAAGCTTGACATCATCGGGCAACCACGCGAAGCGTTGCCCGTGCTTCTCCCCGTAGGGATTGTGCACTTCTTGCACTTTCTGGATGTAAACCTTATGCACGAGCATGGGTCCTGCTCCGGTTTCCACCGCCTTTTCCCGGAGGGCTTGGATAACTTCCAGGGGTTCCAGCGTGTTCAAGTATTTGCAAGAGACATCACAGCCGCCACATTCCGTGCACTTGTAGACGACGTCAACGACATCGGGGGAGAACTGGAGCTTGTTGGACAGAATGCATAGCGCAGTGATGAGGCGCCCTCCCCCGGAATAGTTATGAAAGTTGTACCGGTCAATGCTGGGGCAGATGGTCGAGAACTCCTGGCTTTTTATGGCGACTTGGGGGATGAATTTGCATAGCGAGCAGCGGAGGCACCGGCTGGCGAGCTGCCGGTATTCTTCCAAGGTTCTTGTCGGTTCCACCAGCTTTCCCTCCGATTAGCTCTCCTCCTTGAAACACAGCGCGCCCGGCTTGAGAACGCGATGCGGATCAAGGATTCCCTTTACCTTGTTCAAGACTGTCACGATCCCGGGAGAAACGCGATCGTAGGCTTCTTTCGCCCAGTTGCCGTATGGGCGGCTAAAGAACCCCCCGAGGTCGAAGAGAAGCCGGGTCACTTTCTTAAAAGCGGCGTCAACGGCGTGGCCAGCCTCGGGATGTCGCGGGTCGTAATACAGTTGCACCTCGAAGTGGCAGTTACAACCTTGCACGAGGGGCTGGATGTAGAACCCGTAGTCGACCAGCGTGTCACTTGCAAGCGATTGCTTGACTTTCTCCGCGAAATCTCCGGCCCGGTCGATGGTAGTTATGCAAAACACGCTCTGGCACGATCCCTTGAACCCGTAAGGCCACGGTTTCTCGCTCGTTCCCTGAAACCGCGACAACACATCGGAATTGTCGACGCCCGTGAGTTCCGGTTGGAGATCCAGGGCATATTTCTGCCCCAGGTTCAAGAGGTCTGCCTCCAGGTAAGCCACTTTATCGGACGCGAATCGTCCCCTTCCCGCGAGCGTGACGGGCATGACCCACTCTTTCCAGGAAGCTTCTGATGTTGATTTATTGAGGAACGAAGCAAAAGCGGCCTTGTTCATGATGAAGACCTCATCCCCGATGCGGAACTTGAGAATCGAGGCAGCAAGGCCCTCCAGCGCGTGTAGATCCCCCGCTTGGGCATAGAGCATCTTCTGCCGTGTGGGTTTGAGTTCGCACTTGAGCGTTGCCCACGTGACGATGCCCAAGCTCCCCTGGGCGCCTTGGATGGTCTGGAACAAGCTGAACTGGGTCGGGCCCATCGGGTTCTTTTGGGCCTGCCCCGTCGCGAGTTGTTCTTCGATCGAACCCGGCCCGGCAGCCGAACCCGTGCGAAAGAGATCCCCCGTCCCGAATACGATCTCGGTACACAATAGCGGATCCGACGCATCCCAGTGATACCGGGGGATGCTGGTAGGCTCGCGTTCAAGGGCACTGGCGAGAACGGATTTATCTTTTCTCGGGCACAAGGGATGAAGCAAGCGAAGTCCTTGTTTATCCACTTCGGGCATTAATTGCGCCCACGTGACACCAGGCTCCACCATGACGACCCGGTTGGTACGATCAATCCGGAGGATTTTATCCATGTTGGAGAGGTCAACTACGACCGTGCCTGTTCTTGTCGGAACGGTGTCCCCGTGTTGACGGTGGCTAGGCCCAGAACTCACGGGCACGAGGGGCACCGCGCATTTCAAGGCGGCCTGCATGATTTTTTGCACGTCCACCGTGGTCTCCGGCCACACGACGAGCGCGGGCGCCTGAAAGGGGGTGAAGCTGTCATCCTGCCCATACGTTGTCAAGATATTCTTTTCATCTGACAATGCATCGTTTCCGAGAATGGCCACTAATGTGGCCTTGAACTCCTTCAAGCCATCGGTCATGCTAATTCACTAAGCCTGAAAATTAACCATGTTCCCAGACAACCCCCGAGCCCCCCCGGGGATAGTTGAACGTGATCGCACTCGCCGGACATACCACGTCACAACTGCCGCATTCAACGCACCTGGCAGTATAATCCGATGCAAGAACCGCCTTTCCTTGCTTGAGCCCCCAGATGTTCATGGGGCAGAGTTTCGCGCAAGCACCACACCCGTTGCACGCATCAATGTTAAGCTTGATAAAATCCCCCGTGTCCCCGGTTCTCTTGACAAGTTTCTTGAACTCCGTCACTTGCTGTGCCATTCTCTCGATCACTCCCCCTCCACCCACGGGTTTTTCTTTTTTGCCTTCAAATATTGCCACCCGAGCTTGAGGGCGGTTCTAAACACGGGCACCTTGGCTTTCTTCATCAACGGCATCAGATAACTCTTGACGAATGCCAGGAGCGTGGGCATCTCCTCCCCGAGCAAACCGAGTTCCTGGCGAAAGCATTCGATGTGCGGGTCTGACCAGGAGGACCAGAACATGATGTTGTTTGCAACCCTCACGAGGGGATCCCAATTGCACGGGTCGAAAAATATTCCCGCCCATAGTTGTGCCCACTCCTTTGCAGTGGAGAACTCGTCCCCGATAGTTGATTTTTTCCACGTGTCCTCGTAAACCTTCAATCCTTTCGCGGTAACATCGCCGCCGGCAATTGCTTTCGCCGCGGCCTCTGCCGCCATCTTGCCGGACAACATGGCGTAATACACGCCTTCAGCCTCGAGCGGGCAAGGAAATCCCGCGGCGTCCCCGACGAGCAAGACCCCGTTCCCGAACGTGTTGGACGGCACGCGGGGCATCCACGGGAGCAAGTGAGCGTGGAACTCCCGCGGTTTCGCCCCCACCTTGTTGATGAATTGCTGCAGCGGGCGGGAGCGAACCACCTCCTTGAGGTATTCGTAGGGCCTCTTGGCCGCTCCCGAGGTGAACTTCCCGAGCCACTGGCCGAACCCCACGTGGAACCCGCCTGGCATGGTCGCGATATAGGTGGCGGGGTATAGCGGGGACACGAAAACGTTGTTGCTGTACTCTTCCGGCCCGATCACGTCGTCGAGTTTTTGTTGGGAGGCTTCAAAGTCGCAATCAACGACGAGGGTGATTTCATCCGGTTTCCACTTTTCCCGGAGACCAGCGCATTTTGCGACGCGGGAGAACGCCCCGTCTGCCCCGATGATAACCGCGCCCTCGATCTTCTCCCCCTTATCCGTGACCACGCCCGTGACCTGTCCTTTCTCGTCCTTGAGGAGATCCGTGACGAGTGCAGAGGCCTGGAGTTCCGCCCCTGCATCTGTGGCAAGCTTGGCGAGCCAGGGGTCGAGTTCGCTACGGTACACGTTCGCCTGGAAGAATTCCCGTCCCTCTGCATACTTCCCCAGGTTGCTCGGTGACCAGCGAATCATGAACCGTTCATTCAACTCCTTGTCAAGCAAGTGGAGGGTTTGAAACTTGATCTTGAGACTTGGCATGGGCATTTCCTTGATGAACGGGAAGTCACGCCATACCCGGGGCGAAAGGCCACACCCCGAGGACGCCTTTTCGCCGGGCTTTCTTGCACGTTCGATAAAAATGGTTTTAAGCCCTTTCTCGCTCGCGGTTTTCGCGGCCAAGGATCCTCCAGGGCCACCACCTACGATCACGACATCATATTTCTTGGTCATTTTTCCCTCGCTCGATTCACGCGTGCTTTGATTTCCCTTCCCTGACCTAAACATCGAAAAAAACGCGATCGATGATGGTTTCCCTGGCAACGTGGTTCTTGATTAGCGTGTCTCCATCGGTAATTTCTTCGATATACTGCCTCGTGATTACCAATATGCGATCAATTCGCGATTTTTGCTGGACCGCGCAAGATAGTCGTTTTGTGAGCTTGAAGATTTCTTCGATCAACATGTTATCACTCAAGGAAGGATTACGTCTAGCCATCGCACTTCCGCGGCGAGGTGCTTAAGAAGATTCGCTGATGTTTCCCCAGAAAAAGAAGGTTAAAGCACCGATTACCAAAAGGATGGCTCCCGAGAAGAATGATCTCCAGGGGGCAGTCACGCGCGTTCGATCAAAGTAAATATCTTTTCGACCAGGGGGTCATCTCACTTCTTGAGCCTTGGTGGCGGCTGGAACACGACCCGCGGCTTCTCCAGCAGCGATATCGTGTTTTCCGGGCAGAAGTGGGCGCACACCCCGCAGCCGATGCACGTGTCTTGCTTCACCTTCGCCTTGCCGTCGTCGACGTGGGCCGCGCCGACCGGGCACTTGGACTCGCACGTGGCACAGCCCGTGCAGCCGTCCTCGTTGATCTTCGCGATGTAGGACGCGTAGTTGACCAGCGGCGTCGAGCCGTTCCGCCAGAACTGGAACGTGTCGCAGCAGTCGGGGCAACAATTGCATATCGAGTTCTCGATCTCCTTGACGTCCGACTTGTTGTGGAATGCCTTGTGCACGAGCCCCGCATCCTCCGCTTTTTGCAAGATCGCGAGCGCCTCGTCTTTCGATATCTTCCGGGCGAATCCTTGCTGCACCACGTGCCGCGCGGATTTTCCGAAGGTCATGCAGACTTCCAGGGGCGCGCCGATCTTGCACGTGTCGCCAAGCACGGCGTGGTATGCCCTGCAGAAACAGTTCCCCACGGCGATGTCGTCAAATTTCTTGATGATGTCGGCGACGTTTTTCGCGAGCAAGATCTTCTCGCCGACCTCCTCCCCGATCGGTTGCTCTATCTTGATCTCCTTGCCGTCCTCGGTCTTGAGCAAGGGAACCGTGCGGTCGACGGGTGGCTGCTTCTGGAACAAGGGCATCACGGCGTCGTACGCGTTCTGGATCTGGTCGCGCAGCTCGCGGAGCAGTTTCTCGTACGACTTGGCGAGATCCTTGAGTTTCTTCTCGTCCATGCCTTCGGGCATATCCTTTCGCATGAACGTGTACTCGAACGCCCCGATGACCACGAGCGGAAGGAGGCGGTAGACCATCACCCCCGAGGAGCTCGGCTGGTTGAACATGAATCCCTTCCTCGCCAGGCTTTCGCAAAACTTCATGATGTCCGCTTCGGGCATGCCCTTCGTGCTCTTGACCAGTTGCTCCATCGTCTGTGACTGTTTCAACTTGAATGCCTTCCCGACGAACGCGGCTTCCTCCTCGGTCAAGTATTCCTTCAAGATTTTCACGAGCGTCTCGGAGGGCTGGAAGGGCAGCGGCCCCGCGGCGATGATCGGGTTCGCCGCCTTCAGCCACACTCTCTCGGGGTTTTCTGCTTCGGCTTCTGTCATGGCAACCTACGACGTTTTTCGAGTCGTCCATCTATTATCGGTAGGTCAATATTTAAACCATGCCGCAGAAGTAACGATCCTAGGCTGGGTGCAGCGATCGGCGGGTCGTCATGAATGACCGCCCGGTGCCCTCCCCCGCCGCGGCGGGAATTGCCCGCGGGACGAGGAAGTGACGTGGATGGCCAACGAGAACAAGAAAGTGGTGGTCGTCGGTGGCGACGCGGCCGGCCTGTCGGCGGCGTCGGCGATCCGGCGGTTCAAGAAGGATTGGAGCATCGTGGTCTACGAGAAGGGTGAATACATCTCCTACGCGGCGTGTGGCATCCCGTACTACGTCGCGGGCTGGGTCAAGGACATCCAGTCGATGATCACGATCACGAAGGAGGAATTCCTTGAAAAGCGAGACATCGCCGTGAAGACGTGCCACGAGGTCGTCAAGGTCGATGTAAAGGGACGGCAAGTCGTCGTTAAAGATCTGAATAGCGGGCAAGAGTTCACCGACGCGTGGGACTGCCTGGTCATCGCGACCGGCGCGAGCCCCCAGTTGCTGCCCGTGCCGGGCGTCGACCTGCCCCGCGTCTTCACGGTACGGGGCCTCGAATCGGCCATCGCCTTGAGGCAATTCATCGGCGAGCACAAGCCCAAGTCCGCGTGCGTGATAGGCGCGAGCTACATCGGCCTGGAGATGGCAGAAGGGCTGCGCGAGGCCGGCGTCGAGCGGATAACCATGGTCAAGCGAACACCGAGGCTCATGCCCGCATTCCCGGAGAAGGTATCCGAGCTGCTCCACGAGGAGCTGGGCCGGCACGGGATCCGCGTGGTCTCGGGGTCGAGAGTCGCCGGGCTGCGCGCGCTGGCCAGCGACGGCGGCGTCGAGATCGTCCTCGACCCGCGGGTCGAGGGCGTTTCATCGTTCGATCTCGTGCTCGTCGGTACGGGCGTCACTCCGAACACGGGCTTCCTAAAAGGATCCGGCATCGCTCTCGACGGCAACGGCGCTGTCGACGTGGATGAATTCATGCAGACGAGCGTGCCGGGCGTGTGGGCCGCCGGCGACTGCGCGAACGTGCGCCATTCGCTCCTGGGCAGGCGCGTTTACTACCCCCTGGCGACGATCGCGAACAAGCAAGGGCGGTACGCCGGTTACTGCATCGCCGGGAAGAAAACAGCGTTTCCTGGCACGGCGGGCACGATCATCACGAAGGTCTTTGACCTCTCGATCAGCAAGACCGGCCTGACCCTGGAGCAAGCGAAGGCCATGGGGTACGATGCCGACGAATCGAGCATCACGCACGAGGACCTGGCGCGGTACTATCCTGGCACCAGGGATGTGTTCGTCAGCATCGTGGTCGACGTGGTCTCCCACGCGATACTGGGCGCGTCCATCGCGGGTAGCCCGATCGCGGCGAAGAAAATCGACGTGTTCGTCGCCCTCATCGCCTCAAAGACGAAGCTCGAGGACGTGCGGATGCTGGACTTCGCCTACGCGCCCCCGTTCTCGCCCGTCTACGACGCGATCCAGATCGCAGCGGATGTCGCGAGCAAGAAGCTGCGCTGAGCGCGGGCCGGGCATGGCGGGATCCCGGGGCATGATATATCTTCTGCGCGTTTCTTTCATTGATCACGGTGAAACCCTTCTCCCCTCGCCCCGCCCGCCGCGTGCGGCTCGCCGCGATCGCGCTCGTGGCGGGGTGCATGATCGCCTCGCCAGCATGGCTCGCTTGCCCCGCGGCTGCAGCGCCGTCCCCGGCCCAAGTGCTGGTCGGCCATGTCTTGCAATTCTCCCAGGCAAACGCGTGGGCGCACCTCGGCACGCTTATGTCGCCTGCCTGCCAGCCTCACTACCCCGGCACGGCCGGCATCAATGCCAGCGCCGCGTACATCGAGAGCGTCCTCTCCGCGCGCGGCGGGACGGTCGTCGAACAGCCATTCAGCGCAGCTGGCGTGCCGTGTAAAAACATCATGGGCAAGTGGCCTGTCCCAGGCAACGCGTCGGCCGACATCGTGATCCTCGCCAGCCACTACGATTCTCGTGCACGCGCCACGCAAGAGGCCGATCCTGGAAAGAAGACGCAGCCCGTTCCAGCGGCGAACGACGGCGGGTCGAGCACGGCCATCCTGCTCGACATGGCCCGCGTGCTGAACGCCACATGCCAGAACGCGTCGCTCGGCATCACGCGGGAGGCCTGGTTCGTGTTCTTCGACGCCGAGGACCAGGGGTATGACGGCGGGGGGCAAGGTATGGATGGATTCGACTGGATAATGGGTTCCACGTACATGGCAGGAAACCTGGCGAGCCTCGCGGGCAACGCGAGCCGCGTGAAGCTGCTCGTGTTGCTCGACATGGTGGGTGCCCCGGGGCTGCAAGTCGACCAGGAGCTGAACTCGAACCAGCAGCTGCTATCCGCCTTCTTCTCGATGGGTCAATGTCTCGGATACAGCACTTACTTCCCCACGACACCTTCAGCAAAGTTGATCACCGATGACCACGTCCCGTTTATCGGCCTCGGCATCCCGTGCATCGACATCATCGACCTCGACTACCCGCAATGGCACACGACGTCGGACGGCATCGCCCACGTGTCGCCGGACGTGATCGGTGCGGTCGGGAAGGTCGCCGAGGGCTTCTTGCTCACCAGGATCGCCCCGGCCACCGCGCTGGCGATCACCGACCCCTCGACCGGGCGCACGTGGACCGCCGGCTCTTGCCAGGGCAGCTCGTGGTGGTTCGAGTTCGTAGCTTTCGTGGCCAACTACTGGTGGGCGCTCGTCCTGGCCGGCCTCGCTGCGATCCTGCTCGTTACCTACTTGCACCAGCAGAAGCAGTTGAAGAAAGGAGGGCGAGAGACGCCACCAGCAGCGCGACAGGTGCGTGACGGTTCCGGGGCAGTTATTCCGGCACGACCTTCCGCTTGATGGCTTCTTGCCATTTTTCCACGACGGGCGCGAGCTCCTCGGAGAGTTCCTTCGACAAGTTCGTGTCCTCGTCTTGTTCCCGCAGCTTGCCGAGCCACGCCTTCATCTCGTCGAGAATTTCGTCTGACTTGAGCAGCCGCATCAAGCGAGCGTAAAGGTCTTCAAGCTTGTTACAGACGTCGCCGTGCTTCCATTGCAGCATCACGTAATCGGAGAGCACCGTGATGCCCTGCGCCACGGCCATCATGTCGATGGTCTTCTCGCGGGAGTCTGCCTTGATCTTGCGGATGATGTTGATCTCCTGGAACAAGTACTCGATGATCTTGGCAAGCAGTCCCGTGAGCTGGCCCGCCTCCGCGCACCACACGCGTATCTCCATGATCTGGGACTTCTCCGAGACTGTGAGCTTGATCACGATGCGCCCGCCGCCCACCTTTACTTTCGACGCGAAGTACGCTTCCGCATCGAACATGTTCCCCTCCATCTTCTCCGGGGCAGCGACGCACCTGGCGTCGAAGTGCGATATCGCCCTGAAGCCGGCGTGGTAGGCGAGCCGTGCATCGATGTCGGAGATCAAGAACGTCCTGGCGTCGCTCGGGAGGCTCTGGATGACGAGCATCACGTCATTTAAATTGTCCATGGTGGCGACGACGAGCGGGCACTTGATCCAGACCTCCTTTTTCTCCACGTGCACGGTATGTGGCGTGGCCGTGTAGTCCTTGTAGATGACCGTGGCCCCGACTTGCGATTTCCCGCAGCTCGTTGGCTCGAGGTAGAAATCGACGCCCCGGCTGCTGTTCGGCTCGATCACCGGGATCGAGATCATCTCGTCGTCGATCTGGAACGCGTCCGGGTAGTCGAGGACGACCTTGACGTCGTAAATTGCTGCTGCCGAGTTGTTCCGAACGGCCACCTTGAAGTGCACCTGCCCGCCGACGAAGTCGTATTCCCGCACGACCTCAACGTACTTTTCATCGTGAGCCGATGGCGCCGGCACGGCGGCCTGGGAACTGCCAATCTTGTCTTGCCCCTTCTGCGAGCCCACCGCCATGGCCGGCGGCCGGGCGGTGTCGAGCTTGAATTCCCGCGACCGCAGGTCGATGTACCCCGAGATGTCGCCGCGGGCGATGAGCGATGCGAGGCTTTCCTCGACCGTTTTCTCCGTGATGCCGAGCCGCCGTGCGAGCTCCTCCAGCGAGATGGTCCGGTAGGCAGTGACGATCTGCCCGATTTCCTCCTTGAGGGCGACATCGGTCATGTACTCGCGTTTCTGCGTGAAGACGCCGCGCAAGCGGCCTTGCTTGACCAGCTCGTGCAAGATGCTCCGGATCAGCTCGATGGCCACCTCGATCTCCTCGGCGATTGCCTCGAGGCGGAATTTCTTGTGCTGCTCCGCGTAGTTGTAGACGATGTCCATAAGCTTGCTCTTCGTGTAGACCTTGTTCCCCTTGACCGCGAAGAAGCCGTCGATGTCGCGGGTCTTGAGCAGCGTGGCGAGGTTGTCCTTGATGATCTCGGTATGCACGTCTTGCGCGTCGGAGAAGTCCTTGATGTCGATCTCACCTTGCGTGTTCGCGAGCTGGATGAGCTTGTTCTGTATGAAGGTCGTCGCGTAGTAGAACTTCTTCTGCTTCGAGAACGTGCCCCGCAAGCGCTCGTTGCGGATGATCTCGTACATGAGCTTGAGCGCATGGTCAAGGGTCACGCCCACGTTCTTTGCCAGGGCGTCGACCGAGATGTACCCGCTCGTCTTGACTTGCTCGGAAACGCGGGACTTCAGGCTGGGGTCGATGAACGTGAAGAGCTTGTTTTGCTCGTCGATGATCCCGCCGAGGTTGTAGTCCTTCACGAGCGTCTCGAGCAGCCGCGGGATGTCCGCCTCGTCCATCTTGATGACTCCGCCGATCGTGGAGAAGCTGATCGTGCCGGACGACTTCAACTTGGTGATCAAGCAGTTCGGGCAAAAGTCTTCCCCCTGGATCTTCTTGAGCTTCCCGTCGCAAATTTTCGGCTGCCTGGCGAGCCCGATCTTGGTCGCCTCCTTGAGCACGATTGAGTCGGCCAGGTAGCAGATCATGGGCTGTGCATCGAACGAGTTCCAGCCGCACTTCTCGCAGCGCAAGTAATGCTGGCCCGCGGGGAGCTTGTCGAGGCGCAAGGTGCTTGCGCATTTCGGGCAGCTCGATTGCGGGATGGTCGGGCACGCGCTGTTGAACTTGAGCGCCGTTTCCCTCACGTGCGACGCGCCGCATTTCTGGCACTTGTACTTCTCGTTCGTGATAACGTGGATGCGACAATAGCCCTTCCCGCATCTAGTGCATTGATAATCGTTTTTTGAGAGGGGCGTCGCGCACACGGCGCAGTTCTGCGATACCATGTCTCGTGCCAGCTCGGGGGAGTATGGATCGAATGGAGGCCTTTATAATTATTAGATTCGTCTTATGTTATCTATATTATCACTAGGCCATTGGTTGTCAAGACGCCCACGGCTCGTCCGAGCAGGCCCCGCATCGGGCATAATACGGATCCTTTTTAACGCACGTTTTTATTACGAACAAAATGCCGGCTAGCCCAGGCATACAATGCCACGGCCGACGCATGCACGGGGCCGGCGATCGAAGGTTTATATACGCGGTTGACGATTAATAAACATCGTTTAAATATGATCTCGTGCATCTCCAAGGGAACCCGCGACGAACAATGACGATGGCATTGCCTGGCAACGAAAACGGCCAACCCGACCTGGAACTGGCGAAATCATTCATCGACCTGATAGACAAGGCCGTCGCCAGCGACTTCATCGTCAAGGATATCACCGAGGAGGACAAGGCGAACGACTTCTACAAGTCCTTGAAGTTCACGCTGACCTTCAACCAGATCAAGATACTCTACGAGCGGAAGGTCATCACGCACCTCTTCATCCTGCCGAAGATCCAGTACCTGTTCGGCTTCCGCCCGAAAGAGGGGCTATGCTTGCTCGTCAACAAGAAGGTGCACAAGCACGTGCTCTGCGACGGGCCGCTCGCCGAGCTGAACGAGAAATGCTTGCTGGTCAACAACCTCCAGTTCTTGCTCGTGCAGTCCGACGCGTTCAAGGTCTGGTCGTACGTCCCCGCTTGCCCGTGCGACCAGCGATGCGCGAACACGCCGAAAGCACTGGAGCTGCGCACGAAGCTGTACCTGGAGAAGGACGAGGGGGAGCTGTGACCAACATCTCCCGGACTTAGCGACTTGATTTCTTACACTAATCGAGCTGGTAGGCCGCCCAATTGCCGAATTCTTGCGTTACTTATAGGCCCGCCTTGTCCGCCCACTTCTTCTCCGTGCTGCGCAAGGGCAAGCACGCTTGCCCTCACGAGCGAGTTGCGCATCGGCCCGCCAGCGGATGATGAGCAAATGCTCGATTTATTAGCGGCTAAGTTGCCGGTGGTAGAAAAAGTCAAGGGGATGAAAGGCTTTCGTAATATCCTCGTGCACAAGTATGGCCTCATCGATGATAAGGAGGTATACGTGTTCTTGGAGGAAAACATGGGAGACTTCGCGGAATTCCTCCAATCTGTTCGAGATTTTTTAGGCTCGAATAAAAAGCGGAAAAAATGACGCACCTGCCATGCCGAAAGATCATGGCTGCTTGAAGGTCCGCATGAACACGAAGTCAGGCTGGCCTGGCGCGCCGTCCCACTGGTCGATGTAATAACCATAGCCCTCGTCGCGGCACAGCTTTTCGACCATCAAGAACACATCGCGCTGGGTCTCCACGTTCGCGTCGTCCAGGATCCGCTTTATCTTGTTCATCAACTCGTCGGCGGTGTACGGGACTTTCTCCAGGGGATGGTTCTTGAGCTCCCATTTCAAGTACTTGTAAAATGGTTTGAGCCGCCTGTCGTGGAGGGCGAAGAGGACGTTGAAGAGGCACTCGATCCCGACGTTGGCCTCGAGCCGGGCACCGAGGCCGTGCTCGTCCCGGAAGCACTTGAGTGACCTGTAGAACTGGTTGATGTAAGTATCCAACTGGCGCTCGACGAACCCCTTCACGTGTTCCGGGGGGATGCGCCCTTTCTCGTCGAGGATCCGCTGGATCTCGCCGGTCTTGTCGACCGCGGCCGTGATCCACGCGTAGTCATACCTGCCCCACGCGTCCGGCGATCCCCACGCTGCCTCGTCGCGAAACTGACTCACGGTCTGCGTCATGAGCTCCATGCCCGGGTACTTGTACCGCGGGTACTTGGCCTTGTACTCGTCGATCGTGCCGTCGCGGACGACGAAGCAGACGTCCCAGTCCGAGTGCTCCGAGAACACGCCCTTCCCCAGCGAACCGCCCAGGAAGAAACCGACGATGTTCGGATCGTTCCTCGCTTCCCCGAGCAATGCCTTGTAGATCTCCTCTGAATCTTTTTGGTTCGATTGCTCCACGGCCGAGATCTTGTTACTCGCTTGCGATTCAAGTCCTTTTTTTGCTGGAACGGGGATCTTGGGCGCGGCCACTGGCTTTGTAGTTGCTGCGATCGAGGAGTACACGATCTCCACGGGCTGCCTGGACGCGGACTTAGTAGGTATTTCCATGCGCAGGTACCTTTCCTCCGTTTTCACGTCTATCCCCGCTTCCCGCCACTTGATCTTGCCAAGAACAGGATACTGGCGGAGGATCGAGCGGTAATCTAGCCGCGCGCGGGCGAGCTTCGGCCTAACTAGCCCGACATAGACGATCGGGAGTACCATCAGTGACAAACCAAGGCTCAAGGCGATGATAAAGCTCAGATACACGGCCAGGTAAAGTGGGATGGCTATGATCACGAACAAGACACCCCCGCCCACGAGACCTCCCGACGTGTTGATGCGAGATTCCAAGCGCTTCTGCTCCTTGTAATATCGCTGGAGCTCCTCCTGATGCTGGCGCGATAGCATCGCAAAATGGGTCGGGCACAATCCAGATGAATTGCAGCGGGAGCACAGCGGTTGCAAGCACGCGACGCATTCCAGCGCCCGTCCCGATTGGGTCACGCTCTGCTTGCACGCGGCGCAATGATAGGTGGAATATATGCGGCTCATGACGGGTGATTAACCATCGCCCGATGCTTTATTATTTTGCAGCGCTCGAGGTGTATCCATGGCGGAAAATCCACTGGCTCGGATCGCCGAGCTCGATCCCACGCTGCTGGAGCACGTGAAGGCGCTGCAATCGTTCGCTCTGGATGAAAAAGGCGAATTGCCCAAGAAGGTGAGATTTCTCATCGCGATGGCGCTGGACGCGGCGCACGGCGCGGTGAACGGCGTGAAGTCCCTGGCAATGCAAGCGAAGCGCGAGGGCGCGACGAGAGGCGAGATCATGGAGGCGCTGCGCGTCGCCATGTACGTGGGCGGGGCGGGCTGCGTGTACACGGCCGCGGCGGCGCTGCGCGATCTGGACTTGTAACCGGAAGCGTTCCCTCCGAAGGAATCAAGGTGGTTCACGCTCCGATCCAGGTCGATCCTTGCCTCCTTGTGTCTCGTGCCGGCACGCTCTTGCTTCTTTTGGAAGTGCGTCCTTGGATCCGTCCCGCGTTAGTCGTGGGCAACGAAGAAATATCGTTTCTCCTCGTAGGACGGAGATCGCGAAAAACCCGCCGAAAGCCTTCATGGGCTTTGTATTCCATTTTTAGCATGGATCCCGGATCGAAACGATCGGCGATACGATCCGTGATCCAAGGATACAATAAACGGATTTTAACGAGAAAAAGAGAAAGTGAAAAAATGTGAATAACCCGAGCCGCAAAAGTTGGCTGGGCATTCACTACACACGCGGAGAATTGCTATTGACATTCTTGTTGGAACCCAATAACAACGCGTGATTGATAGGACAATCACGCCATGGTAACTTTACCGCATTCGACCTTTTAAGGTTTTCGCCGAATCTGGAACACTTCGGCGGTCTGCTGGTGTTATTTTCCTTCACGATCCACGGCAAAACTTGCCAAGATTTGTATGGAATTGTTAAACGGATCCGTGGGATAAATGATAAAACAGATCCGTGGGATACATGATAAATCGCTCGGGGGATCGACGGGAAAATCGACCAAAACCCGCCCCCCGTGAGTGCACCATTTTTATCATCCCGTGGAGAGACGGCGGACATTGATGGCAGCTTTTTCAGCCGTTCGCGGTGATGGTATCACAATGATCAAGAAATGGGATATGTTGATGAACAATGTTCATCACACTCGCCTTGGAAGCCCGTGTTACAAGCGCTTTTTGTAGATGCGAGATGCGCCCGTGATCCAGCAAAACTAAACAAGAGCGGATCTTGCTCTATTTTTCCAGTTCCTTCGATTTCTTGAACGCGGCGGCCGATCCTACAAGATCGCCCGTTTCCTCCAGCAAGACGCCGAGGTTGTACCACGCGTCGGCGTGATCCGGCTTGATGGAAGTTGCCTTCCGTAATGCTTGTATTGCATCGCCTCTTTTTTCTTTGCTCGCAAGGGCATTTGCAAGATTGTACCACGCGTCGGGATTCTCATCTTTCAAAGTGATTGCTTTTCGACACGCAGCGATAGCAGCATCTATCTCTCCTAAATCGCTTAAAACACCACCTAATAACACCCACGCATCGACATGATTCCCATCCAGGTTTGTTGCCTTGGTTAGGGCGTCGATTGCAGCGTTATTGTCACCTAACTCGATTTGTATCTTGGCATCGATGAACCATGCCTCTGCATCCGCATACGAGTTTAAAATGTTGTCTATGACCTTAATTGCGTTCTCGGCCTGATTTGCTCGTAACAATACCTCGGCATATCGTTTTGCCATGTCCACGTCTTTGTTTCTCTTGTCGAGGTATTTTTTCATTACTTTGCACGCGGCCTCGTGATCTTCCAGCTTCTCATGAAGCGTGGCGATTTTGAGCGTTATTTCGGCATCTGGTGGTGCATGTTCGAGGTACATAGTGTACGCGTCGATCGAAGCGGTATAATTATGGATCCGCTCTGTGGCTTCTCCCACGATGAACCATGCAATGAAATTTCCCGGGTACATCAATATTGCTTGGTAGGCTGCATGGATCGCATCATGAACGTTTCCGTTTACATGATACCTGGTGGCAAGGTCTGTCCAACCTTCCGTATCGCGAGGTTTAATCTCGACTGGCTGTGTCGTAATGGAAACGCTCGACTTTGCCAAGCCCTTGAAACCGGCAAGTGTTCGTTTCCTTATCGGCATAAAAGATTTGATTAAATAATCAATTATGTTGTGGCTAGGGGGACGTCTAATCCTGGTAACAAAATCCCGTGCTTCCTTGTTCATCTTGTCGAGGGTGAGTACATACTTGTAGATATCCCCTGCTGCCATTATATCTCCGAATACATAAGTTAACCGTGCGAGCATGAGCCACGGGTGAACGATCTTCGGTTCAATGCTTGTAATATACTTGTAAAACTCCCTGGCCTTGCGAAAGTTGCCACATAACTCATTTACCTCTGCCAATTCCAGCCACAATGCCGGCTCCTCTGGAGTGTTCTGGATTGCGGCATCCAAGGCTTCTATTGCGCCTTGCGGGTCTCCCATCGCGATCAGCGCCTTGCCAAGATTGGTGTTCGCGAGGACGTTGTCCGGGCGCAAGCTCACTGCCTTCCTGAATACTTCGACAGCTTCTTTGAATTTTGAAGACCGCATCAATTCAAGGCCACGTTCCAAGATCTCATCCATGTTTACCCTTTTCGCGGCAGCATCAATGCCCTGGAAGTCGTCGTTCGCCACGTTCATCTCCCCACGTTGTCGTTTAATTCATCCTGGTAGAGCGATATTCGTTTAAGTATATGAATGCTCTTATGATTCGCGAGAATAGTTCAAGGTGGAGAATCACATGCCGGGTTGGAAAGAATTTATTGATTGGATGAGACCCAATCTGTCAGAACTCAGTCCTTTTTCAGTCGCCAATGATCCTGTAATTGCTTTTGGGCTCTTTGTTTATAAATCGCGGATTTCCGAGAAAATGGAGAAATTAATTGCCAAGATCTTGAGCGTGTTCCGGATTCCCGAAGATAAAACGACAATGGCCGCTGGATTGCTCGCCAAGGCTCTCGTTAGCAAGGATCCAGAGCCGCTATCCGAGATAAAAGCATGCGCGCCAGGTGCCATTCACGAACGCATCGAGAAGTTTTTCAAGGATGTCATGAAAATTCTCGATTATTTGAAACAGCACGAGGCTGAAGTTCCCGATTTGATCGAAGATTATGGCAACGAGGAAGGACGCTTTCTCATTCGCTCTGGAGTCATCACGTGGGAGCTGCTGGAATCGATGAAAGCCCAGCTCTTGTCCGGTCCAGAAAATGTCCCTGATGCCACGGGACCGAAAGCCGGGGCAGCTCCGACGGAAGAATTACCCGCCAATCTATCCTCCTACGATGAGTATCGGGAAGGGGTGCGATTATATCGAGCGGGAGACCTTGATGGTGGTGTCCGGATGTTCAGGCAATCGACGAAACACGATTCCAAGAACATCAAGGCATTCAAATTGCTCGGGCTCATCCAGCTATCGCGGGGAAAGACAGGAGAAGCAAAGGAATCCTTTTGGAGTGCCGTCCAATGCAGTCCCTTCGATCCCGAGGCATACATAGGTCTCGGCCTGACTTTCCTCAAGGAAGATGACATGGAAGGTTGTACGCGCTGCTTTCACAAGGCCGCACCGCAAACAATCTTTAATATTCGCCCATGGCTGAACATCGGACGATTCTTTTTGCAATGCGCGCAACTCGATACGGCTTGCTTGTGCTTCAAGCAAGCAGTCGCTATCCGGCCGGACGATTCAGATGCAATTGATTGGTTCAAATCGGCTGCGAACGCGATCGGCGACCGAGAGCTCATGCACGAAGCTTTGAATTATGAAAAGCAAGCGAAGGCGGCTCCTCGGGACGAGGACGTTCCTGCAAGGGTCTCGTTATTCGGCCAAGAGTTCGACCTCGCAAGGATGCATGATGATAACTTGCTGGATGACGACATCTGATGACGGATGGCGGCATGGATTAGAAAGAATGATTCATGTTTTATTCTTCTTTATTCATAGACTCGGTCGGC
>JAUQYZ010000055.1 GCA_030587475.1 Candidatus Sigynarchaeum calidifontis | reverse complement strand
CGCAGAGAAGGTCGCATCCCCGGCTGCAGCAACCAGCAGCTCGCCGCGGCCCTCGCCTACCTGGCCGACGCGGGCCAGCTCGGCACCGCCGATACATCCCCCGCGCCCGCCCCGGCGACCGCCCCGGCAGGCGGCCCCCTCCGCGTTCACATCAACCGGTTCCTCGACGTGGTCTACGACGAGCAGGCCCAGCGCGCCCGCGTCCTCGTCGGCGGCAAGCCCTTCCTCCACTGCTCGTTCGTCGTCGCCAGCATCGATCCGAAAAACGACAACAATCAAGACATCGCCAGCATCGACGACCTCGCCACCAGCCTCGCCCACGACGCCCGCGTCCTCGAAGGCCCCGACGTCCGCCGCTACCTCACCCCAGCCGAGGAGGTCCTCGCCCACGCCAGCAACCTCCAGGCCTGGGCCGAGCACGACTACGACACGCGGCTGTTACATTCAAATATCGCCTTCCCGCTCTTGAAGGAATTATCGAAAGCTGGCGACGAGAAGGCGACCCGAATCTTAGGGGCCGAAGTTAAGGCTCGATTTCGAGAAGGGAACGCGATAACACGAAGAGCTATTGTGGAAGCGTGTGGTGATATCGTCCTCGACATGGTTCGCAACGAGATTCACGACATGCGTCTCCTTACATCGATATTAACAGATGCAGTAGTGAATTATCACGACTTGATGAAAGAAGATGAAGTTCGTGACGTAATCAAGCACGCGTTGATCCAGAAGGTTCTTAACAAGATCCGCAGAATATCAGCAGACGAGATCGACGTGCTCCTCCGAGAAGGAGATATATTCATACGCAAAGCCATCGTGCGAAAATGTTATCGAAGTATCCACGATCCACGACTACTCGTCCCCCTCTTGGATATCACTGATGACGCCTTTATCGAGAGACAATTCGTAGATCCTAACGATTATAAACCGCCGACGAGCGTGCACGCACTGAAGGCCCTCGCATTACTAATCAAGAAAGGGAACAAGGATGCTCGTCGCATCTTCGATGCCAACATCGAACGAATTTATAGTCATAGCGATCTCCCGGCTCGTAAGGCAATCTTCTTTTTCTGCGAATCGGTACTGAAAAACGAACAACTTGCCACCCTCGCAGCCCACGATACGGAATTGGACGATTGTTCGGCCTTAGATACATTAAATGCCCGCGCACGTGCCGGCGACACGGTCGCGGAAGGTCTCATCATGAACCTTCTCCGTAACTGGCTGAATGATGATAATCGTAGTGAACTCACGATACAAGAGCTTGAAATACGAGCGAAAAATGGCAATGTCGAAGCAGAACGCTTGATCCAGCACGAGATAGAGAATCTTGCAGAGTATAGTCATACTAAAAGAGCTCAGAGCATCATCTCATACAGGCTTCTCGATGGTCGCCTTTCTATGCCGGTTCTAAAGGCGGCTCTCGAAAAAAATAGCCGTTTATTTCTGGAGATTGTTTCTCAGATCGAATGCCATCTAAGGCAAGGAATTGAATACGAAGGTGCTATTCGGAACGCGGAGAAATTCCAGGATATCATCATGGAAACATTCTACTTTTTATCGATTGAGGAACGAGCGAAACTCGTTGATAATGTTCTCGGTATAATATTCAAAGAGCATAAATTGCTTGATGGAGAAGATATCGCTTCATACAAATATGATGGTATCCATTTCGTAATCGAAAGCCTTCCACCAAACATCGTGAAGGATATCCTCGACTACTTCAATCCTGGTTGGGATAATAAACAAGGAGAAGATGAGAAGCAAGAATCTTTAAGCCGTACAGACGGTCTCCTCAAGCATCTTGAATGGCGCTTGAACAGAACTAAATAGCCTATCTTTTTAATCATCGTTGATAATCTTTAAGTTGAAAAAAGAACTTGGGCGAGCAAGGAATGCTCGCTATCGAACGATTCCGTTTTTTCAATTGAACACTAAGAATGTAACTCGATCTTCTCTTTAGTTTTACGCCCGCTGTCCCCTTCATGATAATCATGGTGATCAAATCACCCCGACATTTTTCGCGTATCGAACCTGGCGATGCACGCAACCGCGTCCCAGGAACTCGTTCAGTTCCAAGGGAGACGCCTCGGGATCCTCCACCTTCAACAAGTGTCGCTCCACTTGCCAAATGTTGTAGACGAGTATCCGGGCACCCATCGCGGCGAGCCGGCCATCGCGGTGCTGCGACCGGGACGTGAGGCCTAGCCGGTTCATCTCCCGAAACGCGATCTCGATGTTCCATCGAGCCCGGTAGAGCATGCGTATCCGGCTCTCGTTACCATGCACCTTTGTTATTCCGCGGTCGTTCGCGATCAAGACGATCAGCGGGAACACGCGGGCCGCAGCATCGTCCAGGGAAAGCTTCCCGCTCTCGTGATCCGCCTTGATCTTGTCGAGCTTCCACGACCGCTTGGCACAGGGCACGATGTCGAATTCGAGATACACGAATCCTTGACCCCGAACATATCCAAGTTTCATGTGCCCGACGCCGCGACGCTTGCCCTTCCCGGTCAAGTAATCGACGATCATGGTCCTTGTTTCGCTGCACTGACGCCCCGGCATGATAACGGTGATGCCCCAGCGCTTGAACGCCACGAGCAATGCCTTGCGATAAAATCCCCGGTCGAGCATCGCGTGCTTGATCATGAATCCTGCATCCTTCAATCGCCTGACCGTTTCTGCGAACAAGGGGAGCTTGTGCTGCTGCTTGGCGATCTTGTACGCGAACACGACCTGGTGCAAGCCACCAGACTTGATGGAGAATACGAGCGTCTTGTGCACGGTCTCACCCTCCTTGGTGCCGAAGCAATACGGGTCATCGACATCCTTGGGACAAGGTGTCTCCTTGTAATCGGCAATCAGGTTTATGTCGGGACGCACGAGCCTGTGCTGCTTGAGGAGGAGCAAGTGCGCGAAGTTGACCTCGTTCCAAAAAGCCTCGACCAGGCCGAGAGCTGAAAGGGATTTCAAGCACCTAGAAAGCGATGGCTGGTCTGGAAAGAACCGACGCCGCTTCTTGTTCGAGAACAGCTCGACGCGGTAAGCTTGAAGCGGCTTGCCCATCGATTTACACGATTCGTTTAACCGCTCGATCGTTGCCTTTACGGCACCGCCGGCTAGCTGGATGCACGCCTGGAGCAGCACGAACACGACGTACGGGTACCCGCTGTGCTTGCGGGGCAACAGGCTTTCGACTCGAGGTTTTATTGCATCGAAAAGGTCTAATATCCTTGCGAGATCTAGGTCTTGGGGGTTAACACGTCCACAACCGGCTGCAACCGGCGGGCGTGGGGTTAGATTACACGACATAAGTGAGGCAATTTTGCTTCACTTATTAATTAACCCCCCTTATTCACGCCTTTGCCACGTGCACGACGTTGATTGGTTGGCTTCAGGCGTGTAAACTATACGAGGAAGATCCAGGATACCAGGCTTCTAGAAAGCCATTAAAAACCAGTTACATGCTTAATGATTGAAAAAATGGAAACAAGGCTAGCCCGCTCTTTTCTTTTCTAAGATCCATATGATAAATCGATCGCCACCGAATGCGTCACGGTATAGCGTCTTATCCCACGACACGATCTCGGTCACGTGCTTTTGCGTGAAGGTCTTTCCACCATCCGCGGATATTTCGCAGTCGAACTCGATGCGCACGCACTGGTGGCCATTCGCGCTCGTCACCCGCGTCATGGTGAAGGGATTCACGACGTTCCCGCTCCCGTCCCGCAACGCTATCCGCCCGTACACGTTTCGTCCCAAGTCTTGAAATTCGTGCATGCCGGGAATCGTCCCGTGTTCCTTGAAGCAATCCAGCGTCTCGATCGCCCGCAGCGCCTCGCCCATCGGCATCGGCAGCCGCATCCTGCCCCACTGGTCTGTATTGAAGCAGCTTATCACGAGCTGGATCTCGGCCACGCCCGCCTCGAGCCCGTGGAACACGTAGTCCTGGATCGCCCGCGCGACGATCTCGCTCGCCATGTGTCTGGCATTGTATATCATCTTACTCTTAGATCTCGAATCTTTCATGTTTACAGGAGCGAACGATTTGCACTCGTATATCTTGCTCAGAAAGGCGTGATCACGTGCATCTCTGCGCGTGGATGGCTTATTATCCTTGCCATATAGCAGAGGATAGCCGAAATTATCGACTTCGATCGCTGCTAGCCGCACGTCCTCCCTCTTCTTGCCCCCGGAGGTCTCAGCTATCCACTTGTACTTGATGCTCTTGTCATTCAGCACGCTGATGTCTTGCCCGTTGAAGATCTCGGCCAGCAAGATGCCATATGCGGCGGATCCAGCTGCCCTCAAGTTATTCAACATGTTGGCCTCGGCTCGTGCCACTTCGA
>JAUQYZ010000048.1 GCA_030587475.1 Candidatus Sigynarchaeum calidifontis | reverse complement strand
TGGAGCACGTGTACCACGTTAACAAGTCCGGCGCGTATACGATGCTGTCGGATCACCTCGTCGGCTTGTTTCTCCTGGACGGTTCGGCAGCACTTGCACACCTTCTGTCATATCAAGACGAGATCCTCATGCTCAAGAGCCCATTCCGCCCGAGGCGCCGGAAACCCCGGGCGCGGCTGACGCCGACCCGCCGCCTCAACCATTACCTATATCGGAAAAAGCGGAGATGATTGAAATGCTAACTTAATGACTTTGCCACTCGATGCCCCCGCACAAGAGCATTTGAGGGCATCCGGGGCCGGTTGTTGGCAGTTGCCACCATTCTCACTAGATCTGGGCTTCACAAGACAGATCGAGGCACGCGTGAAGGAAAAACAAGTTTGAAGAGAGGGATCGCTCCCACGCGTGCTGCCCGAAAATGAAGGTTTCGTTGAGGGAGTTGTTGAGGATTTGGGAGGATTTTTGAACATTTTTTCACAAAAAATTTTTGCAGCTGATTCTTGACAGCAACCCCGCGTGAGAGGGGTCCTCAATTAGTTGTACGGCTTGACACAGATTTGAATGCGCCTCCACCGAAATTGGACCATGGAATTCCAAGAATCATCTCCCTTGCCGCTGTAACAATTTCAGGGGGATGTCTCCGGCCGCACTCGCCAGGGCATATGTCCAATGCCACGAGTCCCTGGCAGCCCGCCGGCACGTATCCCTTGGCCATGATGCCCGCGACTTGATCATGGGTCTTTTTCAGTTCGTGGCAAGGTATACACTCGAATAACCCATCGATATCGCCCTCGGGGTCTATGATGGCAGCGTCGAGCTGGCTTGAAGGGTGATGCTCGTGCCCGCGGGGTCGGTGCCCCGGTACACGAAGTAACCAGCCACGCCCGAGCCGCTGCCATTCGACGCACCGGCGCACGGCGAGGAATTGCTCCCCGTGGTCTCCGAATGCGTGGTATCTTGATAATAACGACACTTACGTGTTCTCCTTGTTCACGAGTGCGTCGAGCCTGGCGGCCTTCTCGCCCGCGGCCAGCGTCTCGGATAGCAAGGCCCCCAGGTCATCTACGCGGCCCGCGAGCAGCTCGGCATGTGCGAGTTCGTCAGCGTGGACCAGGTCAAGGAGAACTACGAGTGGTTCACGACCGGCTCGGAGAACGTCGACGACCTTATGGACGGCGGCATCACGACCGGCCGCATCACCGAGATCTTCGGCGACTTCAAGTCGCCGAACTTGAAGTCACTTGTAATTCTCTATAATGTTATAAGGGTTCCATCTCCGGTCAATGAAAAAAGAAAAAGGAAACAAAGACATGCGATTCAAGCCATCAGCATCGGGAGGCCGTGGTGCGTCGGGATCTCCGCCTTCCCGCAACCTGGACCCATCCAGCACACCAGCATATCCTTACCGTTGACTTTCCTGATGGCCATAGGCTTGCCACAGTGGTTCGGTGCCTCTTGCGTGGTGCCGCATTTCTGGCACTTCAAGGTCACGGCCTTGGGCCAGTCTGCCGGGGGCTTCATTCCTATTCCTTTCATCGGTTTCATCATGTCACGTTCACGCTTCTATGGTTGTTTGGTTTATTCGATCAGCATCATGGGTTTCCCGTGATGACGGGGTAATTCTTGCTGGCCGCAATCCGGCCCCATCCAGCAAACGAGTTTCTCCGCGCCGTCCACTATATCCACGTGCATGGGCTGGTTGCAGTGCCACGGCGCGGCTCGTGTCTCGCTGCAATCCTGGCATTTCAGCACCGGGCCGCCGACCTGGGCCGGCGTGCTTCCCATCTCCGTGCCTCCCGCCTTGTCCGGCGCTGCCATAGGCGCCGCCTCGACTGGCGGGATAGCCGGCACCGCGGCTGGACCTAGTCGTCTCTTCATGGCCGGCGTGAATCGTTTGAGCAGTAGCGACAGCGACACGACCGTCACGGAGCTCATGGCCATCGCCAGCCCTGCCCACTCGGGCGCCACAACGCCGAATATCGCGACGGGGATGAGCACGACATTGTATGCGAATGCCCAGAACAGGTTCAGCTTGATGCGGCCCAGCACCTTCTTGCTGAGCTGGATCGCCGCGACTGCATCGGCAGGGTCGTCCTTCATAACCACGAGCTCGCCGCTCTCGATGGCCACGTCGGTCGCGCCGCCCATCGCGATGCCGACATCCGCCCGGGCAAGCGCCGGCGCGTCGTTGATGCCGTCGCCCGTGAACGCGACTACTTTACCTTTCGCCTGGAGCTTTTGCACCTCGGCCGCCTTGTCTTGAGGCAGCACCTCGGCGATGACGTCGGCAATCCCGATCTGGCTCGCGATGGCGCGGGCAGTCTGCTTGTTGTCCCCCGTGATCATCATGGTCCCGATGCCCATGCGGTGCAGCTCGTCCACCGCGGCCCTCGCGTGCTCCCTGATCGTGTCCGCTATGCCGATGACGCCCGCGACTCGCCCGTCGATCGCCACGTGGACGACGGTTTTTGCTTGTTCCTCGATTTTGGTCGCATCCAGCAAGACCGGGGTTGTATCGACGCCCCCCGTCGCGAGATACGATCGGCTCCCCACGAGGACCAGCTTGCCATCGACGTGTGCCATGACACCCTTCCCCTCGATCGTGTCGAATTCCACGGCGTCGGGTATATCGATGTTGCCCCCTTGAGCCTTCCGCACGATTGCCTCGGCAAGGGGATGCTGCGAGTTTCTCTCCACCGCCGCGGCCAGCGCGAGGAACTCGGCCTCGGGCATGCCGGTGGCCACGACGTCCGTTACCTCCGGCTTGCCCTTCGTGAGGGTTCCGGTCTTGTCGAAGATAACGGTAGTCAGCTTGTTAACCTTCTCGAGCACCTCGCCGTTCTTGATGAGGATGCCGAGCTCGGCGCCGCGCCCGATGCCCACGGTCACTGCCGTCGGCGTGGCCAACCCGAGGGCACACGGACACGCGACGACGAGAATCGTGATGAGGCGCGTGAGTGGGTTCAGCCACTCGCCGAGCACTATCAACCACGTGAAGAACGTGGCGATCGCGATCGCGAGCACGACCGGAATGAACCACGTGACCGCCCTGTCCGCGAGCTTCTGGATCGGCGGTTTGGTGCCCTGGGCTTCTTGCACGAGCTTGATGATCTGGGAGAGCACGGTATCCTTGCCCACCTTTTGTGCGATGAACTTGAGCACCGAGTTCTTGTTGATGGTCCCGCCGACGATTTTACTATCGGTCTGCTTCAACACGGGGATCGGCTCGCCAGTGATCATCGATTCGTCTATATAACTCGTGCCCTCTTTCACGATGCCGTCCGCGGGAACTCGCTCCCCCGGCTTGACGATGATCAAGTCGCCGGCCTGGATGTCCTCCGCGGCGATAGTCACCTCCTTGCCTTCCCGGATGACGGTCGCAATCTTTGGCTGCAAGCCGACGAGTTTCTTGATCGCGTCCGACGTTCGGCTCTTTGCTCTCGTCTCGAGGTACCTGCCGAGCATGAGGAAGCCCGCGAGCATGACCGACGCGTCGAAGAACATGAACTGCATGAGCTCGTGCACGATGCTACCGAGGAACGTGCCCGCCATGCTTGCACCATACGCGATGCCGATGCCCATGCCATACATGACGTCCATGTTCAGGCTGCGATTCTTGAGGGAAGATAGCATGGCCTTGAATATCGGAAGGCTGGTGAAAAAAAAGGCCGGGGTTGCGATGACGAGCATCACGTACATTCGAAGCTGCATTTCATCCATGTTCATCTCGGCCGGGATCCACGCGAACATCATCACGAAAAGCACCATGCCGATGCCCATGCCAACGATCGCGCGCCGTTTCTTGTCGGTTAGGATCTCGCGGACGGATTCTGCCTCCACGTCGGGGGACATGTCGTCTCGCCTACCAAGGTACTGGTACCCGGCGCCCTCGATGGCCTTCTTGATGTCGCTTGTCGTGGTGACACGCGAATCGTACTGGATGACCGCGTTCTCCGCTGCCAGGTTCACGGCGACGCCGGAGATCCCGCTCACGTTCCCGATAGCCTTCTCCAGCGTCGCGACGCAAGCGGCGCAATGCATGCCCCCGATCTTGACGTCGACCTTCTCGCTCGCGTTCTTTTTTGCGGTTTCTTGTTCGCTCATGGTTCTACCTCCGATGCATTCATCCGCATCGTTCCAGGTGTTTTTCCTCCACCATCCCCCCTTCCACAAATATACTTCACTACATGAACCATGTCAACCCGCTATATTTCTATGTCGCATTATCCACGAAAGGCCGGATGCGCGTCCGGTTTTACATTATAATTCCCTGGAAAACGACAAACGGCTTTTAACCAAGGTTGACCAAATACGGATTATGAGTTCACCTTCCAAGATGAAGCGTGCCCTGGCAACTCTGGCCGTGCTCGATATCGTTATGGCAAGCCTCCTCGCCGGCTTGCTGGCCGTGGTCGTGATCCTCTTCGGTGGTTACTTGCTCGTGTTCATCTCGTACCAGCAAGCGTTCGTGGGGCTCTGCTGCTTGCTCGGTGCCCTCTGCGGCGGGCTCTACGCCCACGCCTTCGCGCTGATCCGGGACATTTCACGGGAACAAAACCATCCACGGCAAAACCGACGCGCGTGGATCGTGCAAGGATTGGTACCCGCGGCCCTTTACTCGGCTTTTACCATCGTCGGCATCGCATTTTTCTCCAAGAGTAGCGCTGGGTTTGGATCGTTGCTGCAAGACATCGGCGCCGAGTTTATGAACGCCGTCGTGTTCTTGTCAATTGCCAGCCTGGCCATCCTCTGCGCGATGATCACGGGCCATCTCGTGCTGTTGAGGCGTGGTCTCGCACGCGGCGAAAGCAAGGAGGTACTCGACCCTGTTCAGACAACCCGTGGGTTGCGTTTCCCGGGTGTCACTCGGCGAGGCATCGGCAAGTTCCAGGCAGTCGCTATGCTGCTCATGATCGTGGGGACTGTCATCACGTATGGCGTGACCGTGTTGAACTTGCCGGGGAAATGTTTCACGGGTTTTCACGGCTTTTCGGCCCCCGCCTATGACCTCGCTGCTATCCAAGCAAGCACGCATGCGAATGCTGCGCTC
Source organism: Candidatus Sigynarchaeum calidifontis (assembly GCA_030587475.1). GTDB lineage: Archaea > Asgardarchaeota > Lokiarchaeia > Sigyniarchaeales > Sigyniarchaeaceae > Sigyniarchaeum > Sigyniarchaeum tengchongense. The sequence goes on along the minus strand of JAUQYZ010000048.1, from coordinate 24,663 downwards.
GATGGCCTCGCGGGAGGGAACCGGTCGCTGCTCGAGACGCTCGAGCGCGGGTTGTGGCAAATGACGACGACCCAGAGCCAGGGTGGGTTCCCGCTCGAGGCGTTGCTCGACGGGTCAGAGTTCTACAGCGATCGTGGGTACGATTGCCCCCTTTTTCCCGGCGAGTTCTCGATCCAAGGTGGTACACCCCTGATCGCGGGCGTCTACCTGTCAATGTACAAGCTCGATCCGAATCCCGTGTACTTGAACGTTGCAGCGGCCGCGGCGCGAGCATTGATGGCAGTGCAAGATGCGGGCAATGGTGGTTTTTTCTACGATGGCCGCTTGTACCCGGATAGCACCGGCTATCAACCGCACCCGCGAAATCCAATGCACTCGGCCGTGTTCGACGACAACACCATGCAATCCGCGCTGGCATTTTTACTTGACATGTACGACATCACGGGAAATGAAACGTACCGGAACGCTGCGGTTCGCGGGCTCGATTATATCTTCCAGCTCGAGAAGCCCGGCGGTGGCTGGCCCCAGCGATCCAACTACGGCCCGGATGAATACCCGTCCTACGTCACGCTGAACGACGACTGCATGCAAGACATCATGAACCTCTTGTTCAAGGCATACGACATCCTTGGTGGCGCCCGGTACATGCAAGCGGCGGAACGAGCAGGGCAGTTTCTCATCCGGGTGCAAGGCAACGGGGCCGGGTCGAACGCGGTGCAATCCGGCGCGTGGGCACAGCAATACAAGAACGACCAGCCCGCGTGGGCGAGGCGGTTCGAGCCCCCCGCCATGTGCAGCGCGCAGACCGCGCGGGCCATCGAGATGCTGATCGACCTCTACTTGCGGACGGGCAACGAGACCTACCTCGATCCCATCCCCGTGGCGGTAGCGTGGCTGACGGACGCGAACACGACGATCCTGGACGTGTGGGAAGGTTCCGGCACGCATTTCTGGTCGCGTCTCTACGAACTCGAGACGAACCGGCTCATCGTCGGCAACCGGAACAACCAGGACAACGGAGTCGTTTACTACTACGATTACGTGCCCACGCGTGATTACGGGTACTCGTGGGTCGGTAACTATGGCATCAACGGCACGCTGGATCGATATGACTACCTCGTAAACGCTTGCGGCAAGAACATTTCACAGTACATCGCATGGCGGGACGCGCCCCCCTCTGTGTCCTTTCTCTTGTCTAGAGCTTTGTATGCCAACTCCACCATCCATCAGAGCGGCTTCTGGCTCGACAAGGAGGGAAAAATCGACGACGAAATGTTTTATTACAACGCGATGCGCATCATCGAGTACCTGGATGCAATTGCGTGAAACAAGCAGTTCTGATGCCCTATTATTCCTTGTCCAATTCGGCATGCCCACGATCCTAACGAGTTAAATCGTTCCGATGCTTCTATGGTGTAGAAAAGCACCTTAGCAGAGGTAGCCAATCACGTGTATTGCATGCTGCACCGTAGGCAAAGCCAGGCCAACTCCTTGATTGCATAGGGTCAACAAGCGGTTACAGGCGAGGGACTTAAGATCCGGATTTCATTTATGGACCGATTTGAAATCCCTTCTCGAAGGAGTTCGCGGGTTCGAACCCCGCCCTCTGCATTCTTTCATCATAACGAATCGCTCGTGTAGACACGTTTCGGGTCATCCACCATGGCCGGCATCGACTTGAAAGGTATCAAGAGCATGCTCTTCGTGTGCCTTGGCAACACGTGCCGTTCCCCAGCCGCCGAGGGCTTGGCGCGCAAGTTCGCCAGGGACATGTTCCCGCCCGAGGCGTTCAAGGAACTACGCATAGAGTCCGCGGGCATGAACCGCGCGTTCAAGGGCGCCCAGCCGCAGAGTGTAAAATTTGTAAAACAGCTGGGGGGCGAGGATATATCGGGGCACGTGTCCCGCACGGTCACGGCCGCCTTGGCCGGCCAGTTCGACTTGATCGTCGTCATGGAGACGTATATGCGCGACTTCTTGGCCTCGCAGTTCCCCGAGATCCCCGCCATCCGGTCCAAGACGTTCACGCTCAAGGAGCTGTGCACGGACGAGCTCCACCCGTCCAGCCTCGACATCGAGGACCCGTACATGATGCCCGACCCCCATTACCTCGCCATCATCACGGAAATCCGGGACTTCACGAGATGCCTCGTGACGCGATGGGTTGCCGCGCGCAGAGCCGCCCCCGCACTAACGAAATAGGCGAGGAATCGTTTTATGCTCCACGACCGATTGTGAATAGAGAATCGAAATTTCCATCCAGGTGACCAGAGACAATGGTTTTCGAAAAGTCAAAGGAGAACTTCTTCGAGGCGTGCAAGATCTGGACGAAATCCGATGTTAGCAAAGGCGTGGCAAAATATTACGAGAACTTCGAGGGATACAGCAAGGAACACATCAAGAACGACATCCAGGAATACCAGAAGGCGATCGCCGGTTTAAAGCAGCGCTCCGAGGATGTCAAAAAGGAAAAAGGGAAGAAGGAGAAGGACAAGAAAGCCATACTGGAAGAGGTAAAAAACCACCTGGAAGAAACCCTCAAAAAGCTGAAGGAAAAGCAGAAAGAACTCGAGACCCTGCCCCAGCGCGTCAAGCAAATCAAGGCCGACTTCCAGGACAAGATGAAGACGCTCAACAAGGCAGTGGAGGAGGTCACCTATCTCAGGATGCAAGGAACGAAGGACACGGCCACCATCCAGAAGATGCAAGATCTCTTGCTAATGCTGATGGACATGAACAAGGTCGTCAGCCTCGACGAGATCATCAAGAGCGCCGGCATGGAATTCAAGCTCGAGAACGAGACCGGCCTTAAAGTCGTCAAGGACTTCAAGAAGCTCGTCATCATGCTCCACGAGTCGATCGCCGCGAGATGGCACGATATGGTTTCTGGCGAGAAGATCGGTGCCAAGAAGATCGAGTATTTGAAGAGCATGTGCACGGAACTAGCCTTCTCGGCGAATATAGCACGGTCGGAGAAGTGGGACGTCGATTACTACAACGAGCTTCTCGCGTTCGGCCTCGGCCGCCTCACGATCACGGTCGGCATCCAGCAAGTAGAGGCCTACGAGTACATGAAGGCGACCCAGTACTTCCTCAGGGCAAGGGAGATGCTCTCGAGCATCAGGAAGGCGCTCAAGCTCGAGAAGTTGCTCGCCGAGCAAGTCGCCCTGGCGCGGGCATATGCCAGCGACACCTTCAACATCATTTACCTGCTCAACTCGTACGCGAGCTGGAAATCAATTGCCAAGACCACGGAGGATGCCGAGCTCAAGGACATGGCGGCGATCTCCGTAAAGAACATCGAGGAATGGATTACCAAGCAATACGGCTTCCCGCCGGAGGACAAGATCAACGCCATCGTTAGCGGGATGATATGGCCCCAGCCGCAAGCACCCCCGGAGGTCTCCGACTTTATGCTGCTGCAGTCTGCGGTCGCCCCCGAGATTAAAGCCCTGCGGCCGTCCGAGGTCAAGGTATCTGGTTCCATGGGGGAAAAAGCCAAGTCCAAGGGCTCGAAATAAAGGGTGCAAGTTAATGGCCGACGAACCCGAAACGCAAGAGGAGACGATCAGCGAGCAAGAACTCGCCTCCGAGAGGATCCCCCGGCTGTTCCCGTTGCGGCTAGGCTTTTTCTCGTTTATGTTTCTCGCATTCTTTGCCATTTCGGTTCTCATCTTGAACATCTCGAAAGCCCTCGGCCTGTTAAAAGGGGAGGATATCTACCAGCTCGTCCTCGACTGGCTACGCACCCCCATCCAGGACATCGCGATCTTGCGCGACATCTACGACTTCATCGTGACGTTTCCTGGCGCCGAGTTTCCTGGCATAGAAGCGCTGTACATCTCGGGCGGTTACGTGCTCACGTTCTTCACGATCTCTATGCTCGCTATGAAGAATCGCATTGCACGAGCGCTGTTCTCTGGGCGAAAGACCAAGCGAATCACGCTGCAAATCTTCCTATTCTTCGCTTTATTCGTCTCGTTCATGCAATTGCTCAAGATCGTGGTCCTGGTGCTCATCAGTTACGGTGCTTATCTCGGTGACGGAGGCATCGCCATTTATATGCTCATCGCGGGCGCGACGATCTGGATATTCTTCCAAGCACTCGCGTTATTCACCGCGGCTCGCCGCTCGGGCACCCGGGCTGAAGGACGGCTTATGAAGGGCAAGAGCAAGGGATCTTACGCGTTCGCGCTTTTTGCCCCGTACCTCGTCCTCGGTGTCATCGGGCTGTTATATCTCTGTTACAAGCTCTTCCTCGACATCGTCGTGCCGATGATTCCAGTCGATCCTACAATCGAAGTCTCTCCCTTGTGGCGTTCCTTCATCGATTATTTCACCCTCGCGATGGCATTATTCTGCATCTTGCCATCAATCACCGCGTTCGCGAGCAAGAAGCGGCGGCAGAAGAGCTTTGACAACCTGGTCGTCATGATGACGATCCTTTCGATGTATCCGTATATCCTCTTCAATTTTACGATTTATTTCCTCTTCCCACAATTAAGCATGGGCGGTGGTGGCGTCAGCAAGGATTGGATCAGCCAAGCTTTCTTGTGGGGAGATTTGATCTTCACGCTCGTGCTGCTCGTTATGGCAATGCGATCGGTGGGGAGCCGGACCAATTACAAGTTCGGTGCCCTCGACAAGCACGCGTTCATAATGTTCATCTACGCAATGCTGTCTGGACAGTTTGGCATCCGTTACCTGCAAACGCGGGGCCTACCCGATGCGTTCAAGGACATCAGCATCTGGTTATTGAATGGCCAGTACGTGCTGGTCAATTCATTCGTCGTGATCGCGCTGTTGTTCTCGGTGCTGCTGTTCTCGAGCAAGAAGTTCGGGCTGTACTTCCGCGTGCACGAGACCGTGTCTAAGGCCGATAATCTCCGGCTGGACTTCATACGGGACTACCTCCGGGAGGAGTATGTCCGCCGCGAGCAGCCGTATTTGCTCGACACGATCTATGATAACCTTGCAACCGTCATGAAAATCGACCGGTTCGAGGTCATACAGCTCGTGGAGAAGGCGAAGCGCAAGCACGCTGATTTACGCATCGACGGGCTCAAGAAACGCTACGTGTACTTCGAATCGGTGGATTGATTTCGTATAGTCTCTTTTTAACGAGATATAATAGTTCACGGTTCGATCGTGAACTTGAGCGGAGAGATCCCGCTCGCATCCGCCGAGGTTGCTATGTATGCAGCGTGCTGGCATGAATCGAGCTTCCAAGCTTTCGATGCCGGATCGAAGAACGCGAGATCCCTCACATGCACGGGGATGGAAACAGCTCGCGACTCGCCCGGTTCCACGTGGATCCGTGCGAAGCCCTTCAGCTCCTTGACCGGCCGGTCGAGCGCGGGCGCGTCATAGCCGACGTACACCTGGACGATCTCATCGCCTGCCATGCTGCCCGTGTTTCGGATGTCGACGAGCGCAGATATAATCCCTCCTGGTTTCGCGCTGCCGGAATCGAGGCGTGGGTTCGATAGCTGGAAGGTGGTATAGCTCCCTCCGTGGCCAAAAGGGAAAGCAGGCTCTGCCTTATTCTTGTCAAGCAATCGATACCCGTGGTAATAGCCATAATCGATTTCCCTTGCCTGCCGGTCGAAGAACGGCAATTGATCGGGCGATTTCGGGAAGGTGACCGGCAGCTTGCCGCTCGGGTTAACCTCGCCGAAAATTATCTCCGCGATGGCCGTTCCACCCTCCATGCCGGGGTACCACGCCATCAGCATTGCTGGGACAGTGCCGCGGACGTCCTCGGTGATGATGGCGCTCCCGCCCTCGAGCACGAGGGCGCATTTCTTGTTCGCTGCAACGACCGCCTGGACCATGGTCACGTCCGAGCTGTGAAGCCCGAGATTTGCACGATCACCGCCAGAAGATGCAACATATTCGCCCTCGTCCTTCCACGTGAGCCCCGCGAAAACAACGCAAGCATCGCTCTGGCTGGCGATCCGAGATGCCTTCGCCACGTTCTTGCCATCGTCGTGGACGATGGAGACCCGGTCGCCAAGGAGGGACTTTATACCCTCGAAGGGCGTTATGACCCGGCGGGGATGCACGCGACTCGAGCCGTGATCGCCGATATTTGCCATCTTGGCCATTTTCCCGAACAGTGCGAGTTGCTTGATCCCATCCCGGTTGAATGGCAGCGTGCGATTGTCGTTCTTGAGGAGAACGATGGATTTTCGTGCCACCTCCCGTGCCAGCGCAATGTGCTCAGAACACCCGACCTTTTCCTTGGTGAAGGTGCCAGGATCCATCGTCTTGTTGAATCGAAGCTGCTGTCGCAAGACGCGCAGCGCGGCGTCGTCGACGAGCGCGGGGTCGATCCTGCCAGCGGCGACGAGCGCGGCTATTTTCCTCGGTTTCATGTGAATCCGGAAAGGCATCTCGATGTCGAGCCCGCCCTTGATGGCCGCCTCCCCGTTCCGTATCCCCCAGATGAAGTCGCTCATCACGAGGCCAGGAAACCTCCACTGGTCCTTCAAAATGCCACGCAAGAGTACGTTATTATGCCCGCAATGCTTTCCATTGACCTTGTTGTAGGCGCTCATGATCGCCGCGATGCCCTCGTCGACGCACCGCTTGAAATGGGGCAGATATATCTCGTGGAGGGTGCGATCGTCTATCCTCACGTTCACCTTGAAGCGCATGTTCTCCATGCTGTTGCAAGCAAAATGCTTTGCACATGCCATCACGCCCTTCGACTGCACGCCCCTCGCGAGTGCGGTGCCCATCGCACCGAGCAAGAACGGGTCCTCACCATAGGTTTCTTGCGCCCGGCCCCATGCCGGATGGCGCAAGAGGTTGATGCAAACGCCAGCGAAGAAGTTCGCGCCTTGCGCCCGGGCCTCAATGCCAATGGCATTGCCCACGCGTTCCTCCAACGCGGGATCCCACGTGGCCCCGCGAGCCATGGGCACGGGAAAGCACGTCGACGCGCCCATGACCACGCCACGCGGTCCATCGGTGAATAAAACACCCGGAATGCCGAGTTCCTTGTCTATCCCGGCTGGTATCGGCTTGGCATTATATCTGATGAGCATGGGAAGGCCTCGCAATAGCCGCCAGTTGCCGGTGAGCTGGTTGAGCTTTTGCAGCAGCGTCATGCTGCCGAGGATGCGCTTGGCATATGCATCCACCTCATTCTCTTTGAGGTCGCGCAGCGCGGCCCATTCCATTTTTTTTTCGAGTTCATCAGCCATGTCGCATCACCAAGATCTATTTTCTTCCTTTGGTTTAAAACAGATTAAATGAGGCACGAGCGTTACCTAGAATTGAATAGTTATGGATCCCAAGACGCTCGAGATCGAGGTGCGGGATGGCGAGAAGCTACACGCCACCTGGCACGAGAAGGCGGGAGCGGGCGGTAGCCGGCGACCCATTGCGATCCTTTGCCACGGTTTCGGGGGTGATCGCAAGGAATGGGGGCGGTTCCCGGAAGCGGCGGCCGCGCTGGATCGATCGGGCATCGACGCGCTGCTCTTCGACTTCACAGGGTGCGGTGAAAACCCTCGCAAGGCCGTTATGCTATCGAAACAAGTCACCGACCTCGAGGACGTGTACGAGTGGGCAAAGAACCAATGTTATTCTTGCATCGCCACGATCGGCTTGTCTTTCGGCGGGCTCACCTCGGTTCTCGCGAACCTACCCGATCGCAAGGTCGCCGTTTTCTGGGCACCCGCGCTGTACATGCACAAGAGCCTCGGGAGGTCAAGGCTCCTTCTCGGCAAGATCGCCACGGCATTCGGGCGGAATCTCAAGGTCAACGTCGTGTCCGGTTACCTCCTCGTGAACCGCAAGTTCTTCGATGACATCGAGGCCGTGATCCCCAAGATCGATGGTATCTTGTCGAATTTCGTGACACCATCTTTGATCGTGCAAGGTCTCGATGATAGCGCCGTGCACCCGGAATGGACGCGCGCAGCGTTCTCCTGCATGCCCCGGGACGACCGCCACAAGCTCGTCGAGGTGCCCGGCGCGACACACGACTTTAAAGGGAAGGAGCTGGCTTGCTTTATAGAGGAAACAACAAAGTTTATTCAAGCGTATATTCCCGCGTGACGAACCGATGAGCCCCTCCATCTTCGCGTGGCGTCACCATGTCAGTTATTACGACATCGTATCGCAAGCCGAACTCCCGTACGCGCCAACGCCAGCCGCGGCTATTAAAGCCGGCTTTTCAGCCCTCGAGATGGGATTCGGCTTGGCTCGGGGTTCCGGACAATCATTCATTGATCTCGGCGCCGGCACGGGCGAGGTGGTCATGTACTGCGCCCGCAACTTCTCGATTGCCTCGTTTGGCATCGAGATCAACAATAGCATGGTACGGATCGCCCAAAAATCGATCCGGAGGGAAAAACTAAAGAATGCTGCGATCTGGAAGGGTGACCTCTTCGATCACGACCTTGGTTACTACGATTTCATCTTCATATTCACGCTTCCCCACATGCAACGCTTTCTCAATCATGTTTTTGAAACAGCGCGCCGTGGTGCCATTGTTTTCTCGTACAAGTACCCGCTCGACCAGCTGGATGGTTTGCTCGCGTCGAGGCACGAGGAAAGTGTCGAGATAGATGGCATCAAGCATTGGCTTTTTTTCTACGAGAGAAAATGACTGTATTCCGCAGCTTCTCGCCCATTGCTCGGGATCATATCTCCCATCAGTCTGGGCGCCATCCTTGTTTCCCCGCATAAGCGAACAACGTATCCATTCCCGCCATCCTCTCTTTCATTGAATTAGCTCAGACGGAGGACTAGACGATGACGGACGTAATGGCTCGGGCGTGCTTCAACTGCCACGTGTACATGGTCATCAACGCCGCCTCGGTGGAGAACCAGGCCGCGATGGCCAAATTCGACAAGGATCACTCGCTCCACATGGTGCAAGCGGTCGGGTTCGGCGATATGGGTAGGGGCTATTCGTCGCGGACGAGGGAATATCTCAACCGGCAGTGAGGTTGAATCCATGTCCCGGATGGCAGCGGAAATCCTAATTAGGGAAAGAAGGACCATGTTATTCCATGAATCCAGAGGACTTACTGGCGCTCATGAAGGAGCGCCGGTCAATACGGGCCTTTAAACCGGACGCCGTGCCGGACGAGGCAATAACCATGATCCTGGAAGCTGCCAGGTGGTGCCAGTCCGCGAGCAACAAGCAGCCGTGGCGATTCATCGTCGTCAAGGGGAAGGAAATCATAAAGGCGCTCTGCAAGTGCGCGACCTACGGCAATTTCATTGAACAAGCTCCTGTCGTCATCGCTATCGTGGCAAATCAGCGCGACGCGCCGAAATGGTACATCCACGACAGCAGCATGTGCGCCCACCAGGCTTGCCTCATGGCGTGGGCGCTCGGTCTCGGGACATGCTGGATCGGCTCGATGGACAGGGAAAAGGCAGCAAAATTGCTCGACCTCGGCAAGGACGAGGTGATCGCGACCATATTGCCCATCGGCTATCCTGTTAGCATCCCGAAGCCAACTTCTAGAAAAGCCCTTTCCGATCTCGCGTCCTATAAATAAGGAGTCGCGAGTAACCTGGACGGGTCGCACGCGTTAAATCGAGAGCAGTGCCGCGCCGCAGCCGGGACACTTCCCCGTGTTCGCGGATGGCAGCTCGCTCATGCAATATTTGCACTTTCCTGGCGAACTGTATAGGCCTCCAACGGTGGTAGCCAACGGATTAGCGCGAGGTGGTGGCGGTGCCATCGTCAAGCGCGACGGTGCGATCGCGGGCGATACCGTGGATGATTGGGCCTGCGCTTGCGATTGCTGCCGCCGCTGCTGCCCCGGCCTGTCATTATCGAGGACTTGTAAAAAGGCCTGATTCCGCAGAATGATCTCCCTCTGGATGCCCGTCGCGTTGGCTAACGGGTCGGGCGGGGGCGAGCTCTGGATGGCCGCATCGCGGTTGTAGAGCACCTGGCTCGGCTGGTACCTGAAGTAAGCGGGTTGTGGTGCCGCGGACGGCTGGCCCGGCTGTAAACGTGCGCCCGGCACGCTACCGGACGACACCTGTGATGGCTGTTGGTATAACGGGAGAACTTGACCCATCGGGATTCGCGTGAAGGCAGTGCTGATGCGATATAACCCCTGGATGTATTTCACGCCCGCGACCAGCGCGCATATCGCGATGGTCGGGATGAAGAATGCGAACGCCACGACGTGATAACCCATGGCGCCGAATGTCATAAACGTGGCCCCAAAAGCCACCCTGTGGCCATCCAAGACCTTCTTGGTGCCGAGCAACCCGATGTCGCGTGCCCACGGGTCGTGGAGCATCACGAAGTAATCATCGATCAGCTTCCAAGCCTTATACGAATGCGGGACATACGCGAGTCCCATTACAATGCCAACGATGCAGAGCGTTATTTCGCCCGCCATCGATGCCAACATGGTCCCGGACATCGTTCCCGTGTTATAATCATACAACGACTCACTTCCGGGGAAAAAGGCAGGCGTGAACATGATGATGATGCAGATGACTGCCCAGAAGAAACCAATGAGCCCGACAGCTATCGAGTTGAACAAGAACCGGGTGAAGAGCTTGAACTGCATGATATTGCGGGTATCACCCAGCGCCTGGACCGTGTCCATCAAGTCCCTCGTGAGCACGAGCGTCCGGAAAAAGGCGATCACGGAAAGGGTGGAGATGATGACGAAGCCACCAGCGGCCACGTATGGTCCCCCGAAGGCAGATAACAGCGACGCGATGCCGACGATGATCGACAGGCCGAGCGCGTACGCTGCATAGTTGGCGATCGTGCGGATTAGCTTGCTAACCTGTACAAAACTCGGTTGTTGCTGGCTCATGGCTGGCGTTCCACCAGGATACTGAGGGGAATTCCCCTTTAATAAATCCACATTAACCAACATCGGAAAAGCGATCTGGACATGGATCGACCAATAAAACGACCCTTCATCTGTCCTAACCCCCTTAACTCGTCAAGAAACGAATTACATCATTATTTTCTCATGCACGAGCCGATAAATACAAATGGTTAACGCAATTCGCGATCTGCTCCAGCACGGCAAGTGGTGAAGCCAGCCCGCCATGCCATTATTCAAAAACGATCAAATTCAAGTAGCCGGTGATCGATATATGGACGAAGCAAGCGAGAACCTGGTGCGATCTGGTGAAACCGACCGGTACGGGAAGGCAGCGCGTGCCAGGGCGGCATAACTACCCGTCGAAGCACGTCGACCCTGGCAACTTCCTTGAGAACGATGAAGTGTCGCGGATGCTCGGGCCTGGCGAGACTATCTCGCAAGACGACGCGCCTAGCATTTACAACTGCGTGCACTGCAACGAGTGCGGGACATCGCACGAGCGCGCGCTGCTCGCGAAGAAGTTCATTGATAATGGTTTTACCTTCGACGGGAAGGACGAGCTGGAACGAAATTTCAAGGGGACTGACACGCCCTACCAGTCCAACAAGATGCGCATCCGCCCCCCGCCAGGCATCCCGGAGCGGAGCGACCGGCTGTTCTTCATGGGCTGCTTGAGCACCATCAAGATACCGAAATTCACCGAGGACGCGCTGAAATACTTGCTGTCGCGCGGCATCGACTTCACGATCTTGAAGACGGAGGCTTGTTGCGGCTATCCCGCCTACGCGGCCGGGCTGTTCGGCGAGTACGAGCGCGTGAAGGCCAAGAACGCGGCATTGTTCGCGAAGTACGAGGAGGTGGTCTGCTTGTGCCCGGCGTGCTATTTCCTGTACACGTCGGACTACCCGGAAATGAAAACGCGGTTCTCTTACATCTCCGAGTACTTGACCCCGCCGGCAACCAAGAAGACCGGCTCGGTCAGCGTCCAGCACATGTGCCAGCTGCAGAACCGGGGCCACCCAGAGGTGAGCGGCCAGACGAACGAGCTCTTGAAAGCGTCGGGATACGACGTCAAGGACGTGCCGCACTGGTGCTGCGGCGGCGGGAAAGGATACATGTACCGCACCGACGTGATCGACAAGATCGCCGAGACCCGCATGCACGACTTCACGGGCGACTACATGACGACCACGTGCCCGGGCTGCTATTGGGTGCTGAAGGTCTACGGCGCGAGGTGCAAGGTAGAGCCACGTTTGAAGGACATGTTCGAATTGCTGGGATGACGTTAAGTAACAAGCAATCCTTATGAATACATATTTAACCGCATACGCGTGAATTATATCCGCATGATGCTAGCATTAAAGCAAATATCCCGATGATGTGAGAATAACCATGCTGGTAACGATTTCTAGGCCAAGGAATCAAAGGATCGCGTACTTCGTGTTGTCGATGATGCTCCTTGTTGCACTATCTCTTTTCGAATCAACGCCCGGTCGAGATGGCGAGATAAAACAAGGCTCCGGGATGGTGATACGCCCGTCGGCCATCGCGGGCAGCTCGAAACCCCTCGCGATCACCCAGCAAGCAACGGTGGCGCGTTCCGTCTACCCGTCGAGCCTCCCGGCCAATGCCAGCTTCCTCTTGGCTAGCGATTGGCGCTCGAAAAACGTCACGATCGACTTTGCCGGCGTTTCTCATTATAAAGAATGGATAACCAACGGGGCGTTCACGACGACGGTCGCGCCGTGGGTGTTCAAGACCTCGGCGCCGCCAAATATCTCGAATTCAACGCCGCCTGGAAACGTGATGATAACAATCTCCGCGAATTATAATTTTCCCGTTGGTGCCCACGGATATTATGAAGAAAATGTCACGATTCCGGAGCCATTGACGAGCAACAAGTTGGCCTCCTTCACCATGGATTATTATTTCGACGACGGCGTGAGTTCACCAGCACCCTCCTCCTTGATGAGCCTCATCATCTCTGTCACGATAGGCGGTGTCGAGAAAAACCTGTCCGTGGCCATGACAAGCCTCGTCACTAAAGCTTGGAGCACCCTTACGCTGACCTACGATCTGCAATCCATCGGCCAGGTGTTGCCAGGAACGGCGACCATCCGGGTGGGAGTTTATACCTATGGCGCGGATAAAACGGCGGTTCAGATCCAGAGGCTAACCCTCGACAACGTCCGCTTCAATATCTGGACGGGAATGAACCGGAACAATTCATTCATCATCCGCGACAACGAATTCAACCAGAACTATTCTTACCAGAACGTCACAACAGGAACGGGGAGGGCTGTTATCGACGTGGAGAGGAGCAGGGACACTTCCAGCGACGTTGTCTTCACGGTATTCAAGAACGCGCTCATCACGGAGCAAGTGGAAGTCCATAACATGACGGTAAATTCATTCGTCGAAAAGGAGTTCAACTCCACGGTGGCCACCGCTCCTGGCAGCCAATATTACACGGAAGGATCTTCCGTCAACTGGACGACGTACCTGCACTTTGTCACGCCCTTTAGTTACATGACCCAGCGGGTCTTGATCTCGAAGCCCTCGGACTGGAATATTACAAGCATAACGAACGGTTTCGGGATCAATCGCCTGTCCGCGTGTTCTGGAACCGGGATCGGGGATACCGTTATCGTGATCCCGAAGGATATCTTTTACGACGGGCTGTGGAAGCTCGAAGCGACTAGTGCTAACTATATCGCCGCCGGCGCCATCCAGGTGTGGAACGGCGGCGCCTTCGAGAACAAGACGAGCGTGTTCGTGGGCGACGTGTTCCGGGTCGACACCACGCTGGATGGTTCCGTGACCTTGCCGGGCAGCTCGATCCAATGCACGATCTTCTACCCGAACAATTCCATCTATGCCGACGAGAGCAAGACGCCATCGTCCCCGACAGTGATTTTTGGCGATTTCAGCGTGGATGCTTCCAAGCCCGTCGGGACCTATCGCGTTCAAGTCAATTGGACGAATGATCCGGATCCCTTGACGAAAGACAAGATCGGCTTGGTAGATCTCCAGTTCCAGGTCATCCACCATGCCAACATCACCGCGGTCACCGGTTATTTCCAGAGGGTCCCCGGGGAGCCGCTCCTCGTGAAAGTGAAGGTCATGGACACGGACGCGAGCCTGCTGCTGCCGGCAGCGACCGTCATGTACAACTCGACCTATGGCATCTCGGGAACCATGACCTACTTCGGCTCGGGCGTCTACGCCGCCGAGGTGGACACGACCGCGATCCCCTTCGGCGACCATTACTTCTCGTTCAACGCGTCGAAGGACGGGTACCTGGATTGCCACGGAAACAACGTGGTCCACTTGAAGATCGTCTCGGAATCGCTGAAGCTGGAGGTGCCGCGTGACATCAAGACCGTTTCGACGAATAGCTACGCGATCTACCGCTTTAACCTGACGGGATCCATCTCCCAGGTGTACCTGCACCCGGCGAACATCTCGACCGACTGGTTCAGGGCCTACACGGTCACGAACCACGACAACGGGACCTACACGCTCAACCTCTCCACCTACGAGGCCACGACCCGGTCGACCCCGGAGACCTTCACGATCACCATATACGCAAACAAGACCAACTATGCCAGCACGTCCGACATCGTCATCTTGACGGTCAACCCGATCGCCACGTCTCTCCAGATGAACTCGACGTTCGTGGAGGTCTATGCAGGCGAGCGGTTTGCCTTGAGCGTGAATTACACCATCGACTCGAACGGCAGCTTGATCCCTGGAGCCACCCTCGTGATCACCTGGCCGTCCTATTACCTGGTACAGCCAATCGGCGGCGAGTTCCTCATCACCTTCAACACGACCTCCTTGACCATCGGAACTTACAGTGGCTTGCTGAACCTGACTCGCCCGGGATTCCAAGCGCGGATCGAGAGCTTTTACGTCGTGGTGAAGCCCGTGAAGACGCAGCTGATTGTTCTGAACGCGGAGCCGATCCAATTCCCGAAAGGAACCGTTGGTAACTTAAGCTGCCGGTTCCTGGCGGGCGGCGTCGATTTCTTAAGCGGCACCCTCGTTCTCATGGGCGACATTACGGGCACCTTCTCGCGGACCGGGTCGACCTACTATTTCATGGTCGACACGTCTTTATACGCCAAGGGCGCGTATTTCGTGCAAGTGTACGCGTACGGGCTGAACGTCGAATCATACGTCAAGGATGTCATATTTTCCATCGTCCCGATCCCTGCCGAGGGCGTGCTGAACGATACGTTCCTGGAGGCATCCTTTGGCAGCCTTGTGCAGTTCGAAGCAAATTATATCGTCGTGGCAAACGGCAGCATGATCGATGGCGCCACGATCAGCGTCAATTGGCCTTCCAACTACAGCGTCTCGCCGCTAAGCGACCGGTACATGATAACACTAGACACTTGGAACTTGACCATGGACACCTACGCGTGCATGGTCAAGATGTCACATCCGAATTATAACGATGTTTACGAGAACTTCCAGGTGATCGTGAGGCCCATCAAGACGATCCTCGTCATCGACAATGCCGCGCCATACGAGTTCATAAAGGGGGATGCCGTCGGCATCAGCTGCCGGTTCCTCGCCGGCGCATCGCCGCTCGCTGATGCAAGCCTCTCCTTCTATGGCGACATCGAGGGGAACTTCACGTGGAACGGGAGCCGATACGTTTTCCCGTTAAACTCTTCAGCGCTCCAGGCGAAGATCTACAACGCGCAGATAATGGCAACGAGAATAAATGCGGAGGCGCGGATAGTGGATTTCATATTCAAGATCGTGCCCCTCGGTCTCGGGATCAACCTCGTGACTAACGTCTCGATGACTTACAAGTCAGGACAAGCAAACGACATCGTGTTCTGGATCGTCGACACGAGCCATGCCACGAACAGGACTGACCTGGTCGTGCAGTTCACGGTCAACTCGATCACGAGAGAGGTGTCTCCCCAACCAGATGGCACGTACAAGATTTTCGTCGACCAGTTGGACTTGAGCCCGTCAACCAACCCGTATTTGCTCCGCATCACGGTGGTCAATCCCTACGGTGAAAGCGTGGTTTCCACCATAACCATCGTGTACACGCCTCAAAACATCGACTGGTGGCTGATCGTCATCGTCGCGGGCGCCGTCAGCGCGGCGTTCATCCTGGCAATCGTCATTTACACGTCCGCGCGACGCGCTCGACGCCGGATCGAGGCGGAGCGCATGGACATTATCAACAAGGCGCGCGACCTCTTCAACCTCAACAACATCATCATTCTCGACAAGCGATCCGGCATCGACATCTACGGGCAAACCTATGGCGAGTTCAAGCTAGACCCGACCCTCGTCTCCGGTTTCCTATCGGCCATCGGCACGTTCGGGCTCGAGCTCACGAACACGGACGAGGACTCGCAGACGATCAAGCTGGAGTACAAGAAGTCGAAAATCGTCATTTCCGAGTTCAAGGGCTTCCGCATCACGATGATCATGAAGGACGCGCCGTCCGATTCAATGCTCGCGTCGCTCGACTTGTTCGCCCACGACATCGAACAGAAATACGGCAAGCTCTTGAAAGAATTCAACGGGGAAACGACGGCGTTTCAAGACATGGGTACCCTCATCGAGAAACACTTCCACGTGTCGTTCGTCGCGCCGCTCAAGGTCGTCATGCGTCCCAAGGCCAAGCTCACGCAAGACGAGAAGGACATCTACAACAAGGTGAACGACATCGCAATGGCCAAGGGGATGCAGCCCTTCTATGCCAGCGAGGTCCTCGCGGGCGAGGTAATCGATCACAAGGCCGTCGACGCCTTCTTCTCGCTCATGCACAAGGGCATCATCGTGCCGGCAAAATAGGGAATATACGCAGCACAAGGGCTGAACATATATATGCGACCAACGACGATCTCTCGATTGCTGTCTTCCCACGGGGTGCGAGGACAATGGTGAAGAAAATCGCCTTTATCGGCCCGCCCGCGGCCGGCAAGACCACGCTGCGCCGGTTCTTTTTCGAGGGGATCCCGGCGGACTTGCTTATGAAGCGGCAAGAACCGCCCTCCATAGGCTTGAAACACGAGGTGTTCGATTATATCTTCATGTACCCGCCAGAGACGAAGAAAACGTCCCCCGCCAAGGTCCCGTTCAAGCTTGCTCTCGTAGACACGTCGGGGCAAGAGATGGAAAAATGGGTGACGACCCAGCGCAAGGAAGTTTTCTCCGGCACGGATATAGCTTTTTTCATATTCGATGTGAGTGAATGGGCCGACCTTGTCCGTCGGCAATTCATCTGCGACTATATCTGGTTCGTGTTGAAGACCAGGAACGAGATCGCGCCCTCTGCTTTGTTTTATATCATCGCACACAAGTACGACAAGATTGCAGACAAGCGGACTGATATGGACCGTAGTCGTCGAGACGTTTCCGAGGGTATCAAGGATTACTTGTTCAAGAAAAAAGAACTGGTCGTCGATCTTCCCGTGTCCATCACGAGTTTGCATAAGAATTTTCGAAATCACACCTTTTTCACGATGCTTAACCTCATAACCGATTCGATGCAAGACCTCTTGAAATGAATCGTCCCGGTAAAAACAACAAACGCGCAAGGAAACGCAATGACTGTACGGACAGATATCATCGTCGGGATCGTGTTCTCGAAATACGACGAGGTCGCCGGGCCCGATGCATTTTACTGGGTGCCTGGCGAGTTGACCCGAGAAACTCTCTCGGTCGTCAGCAGCAAAACACTCAACATGCTCTCGGGGGACGAGCATTCAATCCCGAAAGAGCTGGAAATCGTCACGTTTCCGCCCATCGATCTAAAGGGGATGATCAAGTTCGTGCAAATCAAGGACAGCTCGAAGCGGGGCGGGTTCGTGAACGCTTCAATCACGATGCTCTTCAATGACAAGGATGCTTCCATATTTTATAAATATCGTGCCGAGTTCAGCCAGCCTTTCGATGAATTTTCGGGAACGGTCATCGATCTCGAACAAAGCAAGGCCAGCGCACGGGATTATCTCGAGAAATTTACCCGGTTCAGCGGGCGCATTAATCAAATCATCAAGGACCTGTTCGAGAAGGAAGTCGGTTTGAAGGATATGGTGGAATTTCCCGAGACAGACGAGGGAGCGATCCGGTACAAGACGTATAAATTCAAGGTAATAGTTATTGGGGATCCTGAGGTTGGCAAGACCTCCTTGATCCTGCGATATACAGATAATGCCTTTCGCCGTACGTATATCACGACTCTCGGCGTCACCGTGACGGGGAAGAACCTCACCTACAGCGATCGCAAGGTCAAGTTCGCTTTGTGGGATATAGCGGGGCAAACCAAGTTCCAGAGAACCCGCCGCCACTTTTACGAGGGCGCCCACGGGGTCATAATCGTGTTCGACCTCACGCGGCCAGAATCGTTCGAGAATGTCGGGAAATGGTACGACGATGTAAAGCAATCCATCAAGCACGAACTACCCGGCATTATATTGGGCAATAAAGCCGATTTCGTGAACAATATAAAGGTATCCAGCGAGAAAATCGAGATTATGGCTCAGAAGCTGCGGCTCGGATACATCGAGACGTCTGCGCTGGAAGGCAAGAACGTCAACGAGGCCTTCCTATACCTCGCGGCCATACTCGTCAACAAGGGGAAGGAAGTGCTAGAGGAACTGGGCGAACCGTGAGCGCGGTTTATCACAAGCTAGAATGATATGGTGCAAAATGAAGTGAAGAATAGAAAGATAGACAGTAACTAAACGTGCTTCTCACCTAGCTTCTTTTCCACGACTTGAACGAGCTCTTGCAGCCAGTGCGCGTTCGATGGCTTGCAACCCTCTGGTGGTTCGACGATTTTTCGCATATGAATGGGAATTCCGTCCATTCTGTAACAAGAGGCTTCGGCTTCGATGCCATCGTGCGTGCCAGGGATGATCAAGTTGGCCAACTCGGTGGTCGGGGTCGGGTGGACGTCGCACGCGATAAGCGGGATCTCGGCCATGCGTTCGACCGATTTCTGGGGCATGTGGGCACCAGGATCGGCGGCGATGTTGAACATGGCATCGACCTCCTTGCGTCTGAGCATGTCGACGCCGGTGAACTCGCCGATGTTGTACCGGGGGAAGCCACGCGCGAAGTTAACGCCGTAGGGGTAGCCGGTCAGCCATGAAAGGACCTGGTTGAGCCCCGCGACGTTGTAATGGCCTCGCAAGGGCATGATCTGGAATTTGGTGATATTGCATAGGTCTTGCGTGAGCCCGATGGCCGCAGCAACGCTGTTCTTTTTCGATGCGCTGTGCGTGAGGCCAAGCCCGAAAAAAATGGCGCCGTACGATGCTGCCTTCATGTCCTCGGCAAGCTGCTTCCATACCGCGATGGGGACGCCGCCGACCTTCTCCTTCGTGATCTCGGCCCCTTTGATGATGGCGCGGAGGGTCTGGAAGGCCTCGTAATCGGAGCCCATCTCGATCTGGATGTGAACGTCTGCTAATTTCGCAGTGTCAGTCTTCCGGGGATCGACGACAACGAGCTTGCGTTCCTGGCGTCCGTGGCGCCGGAAATAGCCGGAAATGTACGTGGAATAGCGGGACATGTGCCTGGCGTGTGCATTCATCGGGTTACACCCCCAGTATATTATAAGGTCTGCCCGGTTCTTCACCTCGCCAAGTGTGGCCCCTGCATAACCAACTTCTTGAATTGCTTGTACGCTGGGGCCGTGGCAGTGCGTTACTTGACCGTCGATCGTCCCGCCGACTAGTTCTGTTAACCTGACACCCTCACGAATCGCTTCGACGCTGGTCTCGCTCCAGCCGAAAAGCAGCGGATGTTTCGCCTTGATCAAGATATCGGCGGCCTTGTCGAGCGCCTCATCCCAGGAGATAGGCTTGAACGCGTCTTTCTTGCTAGCTCGCCAGAGAGGGGTCGTAAAGCGCTCGGCGCCCCGACAGGGCAAGAAATTTGCAGTGCCTACCTTGCAAGCATTATATACTGTGACGATTTCATTATTGATGACCTCGCAAGCGATGTCATCACAAGCGCAGCCATCGAATACACAAGTACAATCAGTTACGAGCTTCTTACCGTCCTTTTCAGTGATCTTTGCATTTTCTGTGATGAACATTTATATCATTTGCCTCCTATCGTGCACGTCCGCCGAGATCTATGGTATACGGCGCATCGTTCGTGCGGGCTTCTATGATAGGATACGGCGGCGAAATTAAAAAGCCTTCACCTTTTCAAAATGCGCCTCGCCCGCCACCTCGCATCGGACGTGAGGGACACATCGAGATGAGAAATGGGCGGCGCTATTTGGCCGAGTTTTAATGATTGCAAGAAAGTGCATTCAGGGCGGCTCAAAGCGTCGAACATGAGCCCCGGCGACTGCGGACGAAAGCATCCCTCGGATAAATTCACCGATTATTTTCCCTTGCCCTTCGTGAAACCCAACAACACGATGAAATACAGCACGCCGATGAATAGCCCCATGACGAACAGTAAATCTGGCACCAGGACCCACACGTAGATTAGATAGATCGTCGGCAACGCGAAAATGATTGACAAGAAAATAACCGGCCAGACAGGTATCCGGGCCTGCGTCGCCTTGATCTCGTAGAGCATGGGCAGGATCATCATGAGGATGTCGACCGTGATCATGAGCTGGAACGGGGGAAGCATCGGGTTAGAGCGGTCGAGCAGCGGAAGCCATACAACGCCGCCGAAGTCCTGTGTCAATGGCCGGGTCTTGAGGTTCTCATTGAACGCGGGGAGGATGGCTGCCATCAAGAAGAGCACCCCGACACCAACAGCGAAAAGGATGATGGAATTCGCGAAATCGGATTCCTTGTGCTTTTCCTTCCCCTTCACGGCGTAATTCGTGATCAAGTCACGTACGAGGGCGATCGTCCACAACAAGAGCAACACGACGACCGAGCCGAGATAATCGAAGCCAATCCACCAGACATATGCAAAGACGATGGTGGCGACCACGTAAACGAGGCTGTCGAGCCTTTCCCTTCGCTTGAACAGCTTGTAGAGCAAGAATACGGCGTAAATGAGGAGCAATATGAGAATCATGGCGATCTGGTCGGGAGCTTGAAGCATCATTAATCGATGCACCTTTCGAAAAGGTGTTTTTTGTATTATTTTACGGCAGATCACCATAATAAAAATAACCACTACTACGCGGGAAGAACAGCCGGTTGGACTCACGTGCGGCTAGAAACAGAAAAAAACATGGTGAAATAGCAAAGAGAAAGTAGATCATTGAAGAATTGGCCTGGCGTTCAAGTTGGTGCTTGCTTGGTGGCCTCTGCAGCGATGTCGCCGTCGATCGTGCCGGCCTCCATCTTTTTCACGAGCTGCTGGTTAATCATGACGTTCAGATCGTGCGTGAGGAGATAGATCTCGACGATCGTTCCCAGCAGCCACGATCCGATGATGATGCAGACCAGGCTCCCGACGACGACCTTGAACGACGTGAGCGCGCCTCCCGTTACCCACAATTCCCCGCCACTCCACAGGTCGGCAGGCCGCAGCCAGTTGATGTAACAGACCATGAAGAGGGCCACGATGATCGACACGACAATGGCGATGGACATGTACTTGCGCCTTGCCATGGCACTAAAAACCAGCGCCAATATCATGCCCAGGATGCCGTAACCGGCGAAGAACGACAGTTGCTCTAGCCAGATATGGAAACTAGCAAAATCGGCCATGATGGCGTCCGTCCCGTGTAACAGCACGTAGATGTTATACCCGTAGGCACCGATCGCCACGAACGCGAGGATCACGCCGATCACGGCACTCGCCCACCGTTGCCTGGTCATCTTGTCGATCTTGCCGTCCCGGATGTCCGTGCTACCGAAGAACTTCGACGGCGCCGATATCCCCTCTTTCTTCATGTCCTCGTCGAGCAAATAGCAGTACAAGAAGGAAACGTACACGATATCGAGGTTCTTGCCCATGATCCATGCAGGCACGCCGCCGAACACGCCGAAGATGGCAGCGAAGACGATCATGGCTGTCGTCGCGTCCATGTTAAAGCGGTCCATGAACCACAGGCCAACCACTGCCCCCGCCCCGGCGCACAAGATCACGAAGATCACCTTCGTGAAGCCGAAAACCCCCCTGATCGATGTCTTGCGGATGAACACGTCGACCGCGTTCGCCCCGACGTACTCGACAGATTTCTTGATGGCAGAAGGGGCATTCCTGTTTTCGATCACGATGGCGGGTAGCGTGAAGAAGTTGACGAGCAACCAGAGCTTTTCAAGCATCTTGATGGCCCAGTCCGCGATTTTTTGGGTGATCGACTTCTTGTTGATGAGGCCAGGCATGAGCTTGCCCTTTAACACGATCTTGATGCCGACCTTCGATAGCTTCTCCGTGTCCTTCGACCGCTTCGCCATCTGCGTGAGAATCCACTTGATCGTGTAGATGATGGCCGAGAACACGGCGTAGGTGAAGATGGGCCTGAACCGGCGGTTCATGACGCGGAAACCATCGAGGTGACCCTCGGGGGCGCTGCGATAATAAGCGTGTGCCATGTGCACGGTGGCCCCGTAGTAGTAATTGTAGGAGATCGAGACGAGGAAGTAGTAGAGCAGCGTCATGCCCACGACGAACCAATTGCCTGACATGTCTGTCGATCGGATCTCCATTATGAACTTCTCGAGATCGGACGAGATCTCGATAAACTTGTCGATATACACTGCCCAGATGCCGGACGTCAGCACCAGGTATATTATACCAAAATACAGGCCGTTCCAGAAGATGCGCTTGTTCTTCATGAGCAAGTCCGCGGTGAGGTTGATGAGGCGGCTCGCGACCTTCAGTTTCTTCCAGAAAAATGCCAGGACAACGGGCGGGACGACCGCCCCTATCAAGAAGATGTATTCATACCCCTGGAAATCCTTCGCGAGGTAGACAAGCAGGATGGAGAGCCCCGCGGTCAATGCCGTGAGGAGCCAGATGAATAGCGCCCCGATCAGCTTGAGCATGTTCAAGGCCACCAATGATGCGATGTAACTCATGAACACTGCGAGGATGACGATGACGAGCACTTCCATCTTGTGGCTTATCACGAGTGTGGTTAGACCCTTGACAGGATCGGTTATAAAGGGGATCACGCTCGAAACTCTTTGATACACGCTCATACCGCTTAGCGCGGTGTAACAGAAAAAAATACCGACGGCGATCACGAATAACAAGCTTGCCCCGTAGTAGAGCCGGCCGAACTTGAGATAATCCTTGTACTTGAACGTGCCGTTTTCAAAAAAATCCTTGTATTCTTCTTTTCCCATATACAATTCACCACTCAACAAGATTGCACCGACACGACCCCATGTCATAAAGGCGAGGGTTCGGCGCGATGTCTACTATAGCCCCTATGGGCCACGCGGTTTTAAACTCGCTTTCTCGCGAGTTTCGCAGCAAGCGGGGGATCGCGATCTGCCGGGGCGGGGGTCGTGTGTCACTGACTAGTGCACTAATCCTTAAGTCCCTACCTAGTTCCGTGATACGTCCCGAAACCGCAATCCTTACATTTTGCCGTGGATTTCCTCGTGAAAACCAAGGACGTCCACGATGCCTGGTCCAAAGCCAGTCAAGGTAACGATATCACATCGACAAAAAGTGATATTGAAAAAACAGAATCGACGGTACAAATGCCCGCAAGGCATGGCGATCAGGATGGAAATTATCCTGCTCGCACGGAAATATTCCAATTCTTTCATCGCCACGCGCCTTGGCATCTCCATCAAGACCGTTCGCAAGTGGCGCAAGCGGTGGCACGATGCAGCATCTGTTCTCGCAGCTACGGAGCGAGACGGATGGACGGAACGACAGCTCACGGCACTGATCAGCACGGTCTTGAGCGACGCGCCCCGTTCTGGTGCACCGGGGAAGGCTACATCCAGAAGGCGTGGCTGTCCGTGGAGAAAGGAATCTCCGGGCTGCACGAGGCAGTGATCGGGCGGCCGCCAGCAGAAAATGCGACGCTGCACGACCAGGTCATCGCCCTCGCCATCAAGCAGCCCCGGCTCTTGCTTCCCGCGACCGACGCGCTGCACGCGCAGCGGAAGCTGCGGGACCGGGTCGTCAACGACAACGCCAAGGTGCCGCCCGGCTGGAAGGAGCGGTCGATAGCGTTCTACGAGGACTTTCACAAGCGCATGGCGCAAAATCTAGATGCAATGGCCCATGCAGGAGCCGGAATAACATTGCCCTACACTTGATCGAGACCAGGTATCGGATAATGGCAGACAACTCGATATCCAACGGGGAGACTTCAAAACCCGAAAAAGTATCGTTCGTCGACGTGGACGCGGAGCGGGACGTGAACCTCAACCTCGACTACAACGTCGCGGACGAGCGGCTCAACGCCGTCGTGCGGCAGATGGGCTTGACGCGGCTTCGCAAGGTGCAAGCCGTGGCCATCCAGCGCAGGCTGTTCTTCCGCAAGTCGCTGCTGGTCATATCGCCGTCGGGGTCGGGGAAGACGCTGGTCGGCGAGCTCGCCGCGGCCAACTGCGTCCTCGAAGGCTTGGGGAAAGCGGCCTACCTCGTGCCCCTCAAGGCGCTGGCGACCGAGAAATACAAGCACTTCCAGCGCCACTATGCCCTGCTCGGCATCAAGGTCGAGATATCCATCGGCGACTACGACTTGCCGCCCGAAGACCTGGCCGGCGCCGACATCGTGATCATGACCTACGAGAAGCTCGATTCCATGCTGCGCTCGGCGCGCGGCGGCCTGTCGGGCGCGTTCGGCTGCCTCGTGATCGACGAGATCCACGTCATGGGCGAGCAGGAGCGCGGCCCGCGGCTCGAGTCGCTGCTGATACGCGCGACCCGTGCCCTCGGC
>JAUQYZ010000022.1 GCA_030587475.1 Candidatus Sigynarchaeum calidifontis | reverse complement strand
CACGCCTCCGCTCCAAGAACAAGCCATACAAGCTCTCGGTCACTGCAGGAGCACGAAAGCTCTCCACGGTTATCTATCACGTCTTGACGATGCAGAAACCATTTCAAGAAGTGTACGCGCACTTGGACGATGAAAAGCAAGCGAGAAACCGGGAACGAAAGAAACAAGCCTTGCTGAAGCTCATGAAGGAAGTGCCCGTCGTTGACATCCTGGAAAGCCTGTCAAAAACGTTGCCACGCAGGTGCGTTCGATTTCTGGAGATCGAGGAAAAGGTCGCGCGGAAAGTTCATGCCATGCTCGGAGCACGGCTCGAGTTCGCCGCTATCGGATAGCCAATTGTGAGATTGATCGGAGATCGGTGAGGACAATGTAGAGATGGGCATGGCGGGATCGAAAAAAGATAGGAAGGTTCCAACAAGCTCACCTCGTGGATTAAGGGACTCGTAGACCGGTTGAAATCGACAACCTGATCCGGGAAGCACATGGTATCATCACGACCGATGTCTCAGGCAGAACCAGGGAGGATCGAGGCTCCCGGGCTCGCGAAAGGCTCGAATGCCACGCTGTCCTTTCTCGAGTACTTCGAGCTGTGCGAGAAGATACACTACGCCGCGATCATCGATGGCATCACGCCCCTCAATCCCCACGTGATCCAAGCCCGCTGCACGCGTGTCGACCCCCATTACTTGCGGCCGGCGAGCCACGAGCGCGTATACGTCGTCGATCTCGATGCATCATACGTCACGCTGCCGCAAGCGGTCGTCCAGGAGGTCCTGGAAACCTATGCCGCGACAACGAGGGGATCGTCGCCAGGCACCTCCCGGCCATCGCCACCATTCCTCGCCACTTCGCCGGTCTCCAAACATCGCTCGAAATTCTGCTTCGTTTCTTGCACCAAGCAGTTCTTGCTATACACGAGCCTCGACTTCGTCCTCTACCTCGTGCCCGACGTGGAGCGGCTCGGCATCGTCCAGGTCAACGACCTCACCTACTTGCCCGGCGAGATCGCCCGCCAGGGGCATGACATCCCCTTCACGTTTGAGGCCCGAAGGGGGCCTCTTAATCCGTTTACGTCCAAGCAGCCCTTCGACGAGATCGCCCGCGAGCAGCAGCACGCATGGGACTTTCAATACTCTGCGCGATTTTCTTGATTCTCTCGCTGTTCACAGCATGATCGAGCCATTTTACCTTCTGTTGATACCCGCGGGCTCGATCGTTATGAACTTTCCCTTTGCGTTCTCGATGTCGAATACGGCATGGAACTTCTAGAATTCTGCTAACACGGCCTTTTTCCCTCGTGTTTTCGACTTGATCAAGATGATCCCGTAAAAAGAATGCCTCGGGCATGGTGTTCTGCCAAAATAATCTTGATCCAGCGTGATGACGATCTTCATGGCCTCGGTAAAACCAAGCTCTTGATCAAGAAATTCACGCGTGGCGCGCGAGAAGGCCATGATACCGGTCAATCGAGTGTCGATGATTCTCTCGATGTGTTCGCGCATCGCGAGATGCTGCTCGCATGGAATCTCGAAGCGAAGACTGGAGATTGTTGATCTTTTAATACGTGTATTTGTAATAGTTGTATAGGAATGAATTTTGGTGCGTGACGTGGCCGACGACGAGATAAAAACCCCCGTTTCGACTCGTATATACTCCATGGAGCCGGACACTTACGACCAATCACGACCACGCATTGGTCGGCGAGAAAGTGAGCCTCATTCTTGCGAGATAACATATCTCTACGATGTCTTGAGGAATAACTTCCCGCAACACCATGCTCTCTGGGACTTGCATCATTATTTTCCTTACGAGGGCGAAGAGATCGATGTTCAATTTGACATCTCTTTCTTCTTGAATTACTCGATTAATTACTCGCTGTCCTCCTACCATGGCCGTGAACACGAGAATCGCGTTCCATCCCTTGCAATAAACATCCTGTCGCGGAGCACGTGGAAGACTGATTTGACCGAGAACATGGAGTATGCCCGGATGGTCAAGATCCCCGTGTACGTGGTATTTGCCCCGTTCGACGTTGCATCACGGCCATATCAACCCCCATTCGCAAGATCCTACCTGCTACAACCCGACGGGAACTACAAGTTAAAGGAACTGCGGGGGGCTCGTTCCATTGCCGATGCTGCGGTCCCATTCCCGCCCGCTGACCAACTCGACTTGGAAGGATTGATTCCTTTCAATCTGGGGCTCGTTAAGCTCGAGAAAACGCATGAAAAAAACAAGACACTTTACCGCCTCGTCTTGATCGACAAGGACACCTCGAAGGTTTTACTATCAAAGGTTGAGTTGCAAGAGCGCGAGCTCAAGCAAGAGAAGCAGCGTGCGGAGCAAGAGAAGCAGCGTGCGGAGCAAGAGAAGCAGCGTGCGGAGCAAGAGAAGCAGCGTGCGGAGCAAGAGAAGCAGCGTGCGGAGAAATATCTGCAACTACTCAAAAAGAATGGTATCGACGCCCCGGATTGAGGGGATCACGAACATTTGTTTTTCTGTCGGACAGGATGAAGCATTCATGCCCCGGAGATCATCCCGTGATGTGCGTCAGATAAATTAGCCAGGGGTGCCCTTCCAACACGGGTTGCATGAATGGATCAAGGCGAACTGCATGAAGCAACAACCGAATCGCATCGCGGGAGAGTCCCGCGTATCCAAGGAAACGACGGTCAAGGTGAAAGTAAACCTGGACGGCAAGGGAAACTTCAACATCACGACCAAGGTGCCGTTCTTCACGCACATGCTCCAGATGCTCGCCAAGCACTCGCGCATCGACATGGACATCGAGGCGACGGGCGACCTCGACCACCACGTGATCGAGGACACGGCCATCCTGCTCGGCACGGCAATCCGCGATGCCCTCGGGGACATGAAGGGGATCTACCGGTTCGGCAACCACTACCTGCCCATGGACGAGAGCCTCGCCCGCTGCGCGCTGGACATCTCGGGCCGGGCCTACTACGTGGGCAACTTGAACCTGGAAGGGCTCGACATCGAGGGCATGAAGGTCGAGGACATCGACCACTTCTTGCTCACGCTCGCGCAGAACCTCAAGGCGAACATCCACCTGGAAGTCTTGTACGGCGACAACGACCACCACAAGGTCGAGGCGGCGCTCAAGGCGCTCGCGCTGTCGATCCGCATGGCCAAGCAGGTGGATGATGTCGCTGCCGACGACGTTCCGTCGACCAAGGGTATGCTCGACACGAAATAAAAATAGAAAACGTGTATCATCAACCCGTTCTATCCCTTTTTTATAAAGCGCTCTGGTGGCGTTCTTGTTACAAGCACGAAGAAAACCAGGAATGCCCCGAAGGCCATGCCGGACCACGCGAACCACGAGCCGATCTGGCCCGCGTCGAGGTTCAAGAAATAATTCACGAAAGGCCGGACCGGATTTGGTTGCCTTGCCCGGCCCCCGATGTCGAGCGGGTTGTTCGTGTAATCGACAAGCACGACTTGATGCGCGTTCATTTTCAACACGGTGAATAGCTCAGTGAGATTCGCCGGGTTCGTCATGTTCACCCTCACGAGCGTTGTGATGTCTCCATTCATGTGCTCGTCCGAGCCACCCATGCAGGCAAGGCCGTGGGTCGTGCAATACTCGCGAATGTCCGAGGAGTGCTCTTCCCCGCCGTTCACGATCTCGAAGCCGTCGACCCCCCACGCGAACAAATCATCGTAACGATATGGCGTGCCGGGGCTCCCGGAATAGTGATTCGCGGTCACGAACGCGCCGGCCGCTTTCGCGGCGATGATGCAGTCGCTCACGTTGAGGAAATGGATGTCCGGGTACATGGAATTCGCCTGGTCCAGGGGAGCGAACCGCTCCAGCGTCCCGTAGATGTTCAAGTGGATGTCGTTGACCAGGTCCGTGTATTCCTGGCCGATGATGACCGTGAAGTCCAGGTGGTTTTGCTCCACGTAAGCCTTGGCTTCGAGGGCTCCCTTCATGCCCTCGTGGTCCGTGAAGGCGGCGCCGCGGATGCCTTGCTGGATGTACCAGTCTACCCGCTGCTGCGGTGACAGGCTCCCGTCGCTGTACCACGTGTGCACGTGGAGGTCGAAGAGGTACTCGTTCGGGCCCAGCGTCGTTCGCATGGTGTAGTTTGGCAAGACAGCCGAGGCCAGCGTGAAGAACCCGACCATCACGAGGACGATGCCGGCGAGGGCATACCGCGTCTCACGCCCGACGAGATCGAGCGCCTTCAACGTGCGATATTTCGACGAGGTTCTTGGAAGGGCCAGCCATGGCCTTGTTGCCGGCTCTTTCAGCGCCATCCGCGGGTGACAAGATATGACGACGTGGTGCACGGCCTTGATGGCGATGATCACGATAGCGTACCACAAGATGATGTGGAGTCCGCCCATGTACGAAGACATGAAGAAGTGTGACCCGGCGATCAACCATCCCGATGCCAAGACCATGATGCCCACGAGCAAGCCGATACCGACATACTTGAGGAGAAAGTCCACGAAATCTCGGGCATGGCGCGCGATGGTTGCTACTTTCACGTTCCCGCGAAAGATCACCTTGGTGATAAACGATTGCAAGACACGGACGATCACGTAAGCGATCGGGATGGCGACGAGCGCGTCATACGGATTCAAGAACAACATGCAAACAATGCCCACGAATGGCTCGAAAATGTAACGAGCAAGGGGAACCTCGGATGTATACTGCGCGCGCACGTCGATCTGGTGTAATGCATCGTAAAAAAACGGATCCCGGCGCGATAACACTGCGAATATAATTAACATGGCCATCCACGAGGCGAAGAAGGCACCAGCAAGGAAAATCAAAAATCTTCTTGGGGACAAGTACTTGCTGTGCAGCGATTCGCTCGTGGTTCTTGTTTCCGTGCCGTTCATGGTTTTCACGAGAATGAGCTGTCTGCGAAGTTTTTATATGAATCATTTACCTTTTCAAATATCGTGAGGCTCTTCCAGGCGGGCGTGACCGTGCAAATGAAAGGGGGCATCGGGGATAATTTATAATCCCCGCGCGATAATAGCACTGGTAGGAAGGTGCGTGATCAATGTCCCAATACTTGAGAAAATATCTCGCAAAGTTCAAGGGATACGTGCCGGGCGAACAGCCCGACCCTAGTTTCATCAAGCTCAACACGAACGAGAATCCTTACGAGCCGCCCGCTTCGGTCATCAACGATCTCAAGAACGGCTTGAAGGATCTCCGAAAGTACCCGGATATCGAAGCAACCGAGGTCAAGAAGCAGCTCACGTTCAACATCCGCGTGAACAAGGAGTCCGCACTCAAGATGGACACCATCGTCGTCGGCGCCGGCGAGGACGAGCTGCTCGAGCTGGTCTTCAAGACCTTCGTCGACAAGAATGACCGGGTCGTTTTTTTCGGCCCGAGCTATGGCATGTACAGGGTTTGCTGTGAAATCTTCGACGCCGTGCCCGTCGAGATCCCGTTAAACCCCGATTTCACGATCCCGGAGCAGAAGGCCTTGTCCACGCCTGGCAAGTTGATGCTCATCTGCAGCCCCAACAATCCCGACGGTGGCCGTGTTCCGAACGATCTCATCTCGAAAATATGCGAGAGCTTCAAGGGCATCGTCGTGGTCGACGAGGCATACATCGACTTCGCCGAGGACTCGGCCCTCGGCTTGACCGCCAAGCACAACAACCTGATCATCTTGCGCACGTTCTCCAAGTCATACAGCCTGGCGTCGCTGCGCATCGGCTACCTCGTCTCGCTGAACCGGGACGTCATCCTGGCCCTCCGCAAGGTCAAGCAGCCATACAACGTGAACTTGGCGGCGCAAGTCGCGGCCCTCGCCGGCTTGAAGCACCAGCCCGAGGTCGACGAGATCATCAAGAAGGTCAAGGACGAGAGAAACCGTCTCGTCGGCATGCTCAAGCAAATCCCGCAAATAAAGGTCTTCCCGACCGAGGCCAACTTCATCTTGATCAAGATCGCCGTCGGGAACGACGAGACGAACATGAAGATCAACCAGAAGATCTTCTGGGAACTCAAGAAGCGAAAAGTCCTCGTGCGCACGTATCCTGAACGCGGGTTGTACGAGTTCCAGCGGATCACGGTCGGCAAGCCCGAGGATAATGACAAGTTCGTCCAGATCTTTAAAGAGTGCCTAGAAATCGGGTTATCTGGATGAATCATCGGTAACGAACCGTTCATTAAACTTTTACTATATCCGCTGTAATAGCCAATAGAAAAGAAAGAAACATCACGATGGTTCCTTTGTTTGATTGGAAATGGATTATCGTCTTCGGGGCAATCGGAAGCCTCTTTATCCTTTATTTGACTTGCCGCCGCCGGATCAAGACACCTTGGAAGCGAAATGCCCTCGGCGCGTCCATGGTGATCCTTTCTCTAACTTTCGTCCTGGCAGGCTGGTATGCCACCGAAATGGGATTTGACGCCGGCGGGCGGTACGATCCGAGCCGTTTTCCCATGGTCGAAGCCCCGTTCGAGAACGCGACGGATGTTCGGGATTTCCGCAATGGATATTCCGGCTCCGCATCGTGCCCGTGGGGATATGTCCACGTGGGGGTCGATTTTTTCTTCAAGAATGGCTCGAAAGTATTATCTGCCACGCCAGGACAAGTATACGAGGTAAAGGTGGATGATAACGGGGCGGGTGCCTATATTCGTTATTATATCCGCGTTTATATCCGGTACAACAGTTCTATTTGCATTCTCTACAGTTTCGAGTTAAAAACCGAAGATTATGCAAACATCACGCGGCAATTGAGCCTCATCAAGGTTAAAGTCGGGGATTGGGTGTCGGCCGGGCAAGAGTTGGCCCGTTTTTTCAATTGTGGGGGCGATCCCGACCATGTCGACTGGGGAATATCCGATAATCACGAAAGGACATGTCCTCAGCAATTCTTCACCACCTCTGGCTATGAAAAAATGATGGGCCTCGTCCACGCGTTCCATCCAGACTGGAACTTGTGCTATCCTTGAACGCCATCGAGAAAGATGTCATTTAACGCAAAGAGCACCTGCATGTTGCCATGATCGCCCGGCACGGCGATGCTACCACGCGTTCCTCAATTTTCAAAATCGTGGATTAATCTCGTGAAATCAAGGGGAGCCTTGCTTGCAACGAAGCCGATGCGCCGGAACCTTCTCGATCCTTTCGAAGGATCCATCTCCATGGGGATCCCGGCGGCGTTCATGGTCGACACGATGTCTATGGCCACGGAAAGGCTGTACGTCCGCTTGTCGGGGTGCCGGCACGGCTCGCCCGGGCAGGTGCACTTTCCTTCAGAAACACGCTCGCAATAGTGGCACCCGTACCCGTGGATGATGAAGAGACCCGGCACGCTGTCTTGCACGAAATCGATAAATGAATCCACTTGCATCTGGATGGAAGCATACTTGGCCTTGTCTTGCAAGGCATCGCGGGCGAGCTCCACCTCTGCATAGACGAGGTAGAAGTGCGCGTGTTCCGCGAGCATCGACTTGAATGTTGCCAGGCCAGGCGCGTGGGGCGGGCAGCCGTACGTGGTGCCATAGTTCGGGCACCCGCCATCGTGCCCCGCGAAGGGCTGGTGGCAATCCGATCGTATTTGCTCGTCGCTCGCCTTGAACACGATGCCCTCGTACGTGATGGGCCGCACGTGGAGTTCGACCATGAGCGTGGATCCTCGTGCAGCGGTTCACCTTAATTTGACGACATGCCGATGTTAGGTTTAAAAGCTTGACATGGATTATCGACGGCGATAAAAGCGGCCGATCACGATGCAATCGGCAACGACAGCCTAACGGGACCACCCAAGTCTCAAGCGGTTCTCTCTGGAAGCGACATGGCATCACGTGCCACGAAGGGCCTCGATGGCTGCTTATTCGAGCATATAATCTTGATTCGTGAATTTTTATCGCAATCACCAATCCTTATTTAGTTTAAAAGCTATATCCTTGTCAATCATCGCGAGCATGTTCATTCAAAACAGCGTGAGGATATGATGGCACAAGCCACGCAAAAAAAGGGATATCTCGGGTTTATCATCGCCGGCGCCGTGGCGTCGGCTTCTGGCGGGGGAATCATGGCCTACGGTTTCGTGTACTTGTGGCTGGGAAACTTGTTCCAGGGCATGATGGGCGGGGTTCCTGTTCCTGTAATGAACATATTTGGCGGGATGGGCACCGGCATGGCCATTGGTGGTGCCGCCGCCCTCGTCGTGGGCCTGGCCTTGCTGGGGAACGGCGTGTCGAGACGGAACGCTTCCAAGGCTGCCGCAACCCCCCAGGCCGGCACGGTGACCGGCTGGCAACCAACTGCCCCGACGGGACGCGAATATCCATATGATCCAACGCCCGCGTATGGCACGATCTCGACGCCGACCGCCTCACCGCCGTCGAAGCCGGCCCACTGCCCCTCGTGCGGCGAGGCCTTGCCTGCAGGAACCGACGTGAAGTTCTGCCCGGGCTGCGGTGCCCCGACGAGATAATGCTTTTCGAGATACAAGTGGTGAACAGCATGGAAAAAAAAACCGCTGCGACCCTACTTGAAATTCCTCATTCTCGGGGGCATCTTCACGGGGGAAGGTGCCGCCGCGCTCATGGCCGGGCTCCTTTTCAAGTTCGATGCGGCACTCATTGGGTCGATGCCATATAGTGAATCATCTGCGGCGCTATTCAACATGTTCGCGTGGCCATTCATCATCGTCGGCATCATCTCGCTTCCCATCGGCCTGAGTTTCTTGATCGCGGGCGCGTCGAAGCGCAAGGCTTGGATGGCGGAGAACACGTCTGGATAACCTGCCCGTTTTTTCTTCGGCTTGAAGGGAAAAGAATTATGGTTTTATCTTCATGTAACCGAGTAAAATGGAATCTTTCGCTCCTTTTGGCAAGATCTTGTTCAAGCCGAGAAAAAAAGCGCTCTTGGAGTCCACGGCGTTATATAATTTTGGTTTCTTCGCCTTGAGGACATTGTATATCTTTTTCGCGGCATCGCCGGGAGTTGGAGCTGTCTTGACCAGTTCCTTGTCCCTTTCAATGAATCTTCTCGCACGCTCGCGATATGGCGAGTTTTCAGGGGGCAGATGGTGGATTTTCGCGGCGAAGTTGGTAGAAACTTGAGCCGGCTCGATGATGGCACATCTTAAACCAAAAGGCTTCACCTCGAGCTGCAAGGCTTGGACGATGCCCTCGATCGCAAACTTCGTGCCCGTGTAGATCGACTCGAACGGGAACGGGATGCGGCCCACGAGGGAGCTCATCGCCACCAGCTTCCCGCGCTTCCGCTCCCGCATGGACGGGATGAAGGCTTGAAAGATGGCCGCGCACCCGATGACGTTGATCTCGAAACATTTCAATGCCTTGTCCAAGTTGACTTCCTCGAATGGATCAAAGAATCCTATTCCAACGTTCGACAAGACCGTATCTACCCGACCGTATTTCTTTAACACCGCGTCCCGGAACTTCAAGATGCCGGCCCTATCCGTTATATCGAGGCTTTGCAAGAGATGATCCCCTCCGATCCCCGCCAACTCCTGCTCCAAGCTCTTCAAGCCCTCCTCGTCGACATCGAAACCGGCGACGCAGTCCCCGCCTTTTGCCAGCAATTTCGCAACGTCCCTTCCCATGCCTTGGGCCAAGCCCGTTATGACGATGACGTCCTTGTTTTCCATTATCCAGCCACTTTTTTTCATTTTTAAACTCGGATCAACGATCTTTTTTGTCAATAGCTCCCAATTGCCGAATAGATTTTTCGAAATCGGGATATTGTAGATGGAATCCCGTGCCCTTGAGTTTAGAAATGTCCACGATGTAATCGTCGTATAAATAACGCACGGCGTCCTTCTCGAGGTCTGGGATTTTGTCGCGGATTTTCGCCACGAGACCACCAATACTCGCCGCCATTATGACGAGGCCAAGGGGCATATATTTTGTAGGAATGGGCGTTTCAAAAACCTCCGCCGCAAGCTTGAGTGCTTGCTCGACCGTCGGGTGGCTTTCGTCGGCAACGTTAAATACTTCACCTATAGTCTTCTCTTGACGAGCTAAATGTTCGGCAGCCGCGGCTACATCTTCGGCTCTCACATTCGAGAGCACTTGAGTCCCACTACCGGGGATCGCTGAAATTGACGTGGCCCGCGAAAATACCTTTCCTGCGCCGTCCGTGCACCTTGGGCCATATACGGTACAAGGCCGGAGAATGGTTGCTGGCAAGCCCTCCTTAATGCGATTAAATACCACGTCCTCCCCATCCCTTTTGCTCCTCCCGTAACTGTCAACGGGCAATCGGCTCGAACTTTCCGTGAATGGCGTTCCCTTGTACAAGCCATACACGCTTGTCGAACTCACGTGGATAAAACGCTTCACGCCAGCTTCCAATGCCGCCTTCGTGATGTTTTCAACGCCGAGGACGTTTGTTGGTCTCAGCATCTTATATGGCGTCGAAAAATTGCATATTGCCCCGAGGTGAAAAACACATTCGACGTCTCCCTTGAAAAGGGGTTTTAGCGTCTCGGGACGCGTCAGATCCGCGCCGATAAACTCCACGCCGAGTCTATCGAAGAAAGGCGTTTCCTTCCGGGGTCGTGACGTGGCTCTGACTGCATGCTTCGTCTTTACCAAGTGTTCGACGAGATGGCTGCCCATGAAACCTGCTGCACCCGTGACAAGCCACGTTCCTTTTGAATCCAACTTATCGCCCCTTCATCAAGCGACAGAAAGGATATTATCCCCTATCGAATAATATAAAGGATATTTTCGGGCAACTATTTAAGCCTATGTGATTGTGGAAGGTTTTCGCCATTTCTTGCCATTCCCTTGCGGAAAATTATGGAAAAACGAGATTGTTAACCCGGTGATGGAGAAACCACCTTTTTTATCCCGCAGCAGCTTATTGATCACGCGAGGGAATTCCTCTAACGTGCATGGTCTTGATCGACATGGCTGAAAAGGGCTTCGACACGAAAATCAAACTGTTCACGCCTGGCCCCGTGTACTGCGCGCCAGACGTGCTCGCCGAGATGGCGAAACCGTGCGACACGCACAGGTCGAAATGGTATTACGAGCTGCACAAGGACTGCACCTCCAAGCTGCAGAAGGTCCTCTTCACGAAAAATGACGTGCTACTCGGCGCGTTCTCGGCGACGGGCTTCATGGAAGCGTGCGTCTCGAACACGCTCGGCCCCGATGACACCGGGCTGTTCATCATCGTGGGCGAGTTCGGTAACCGATGGAAGGGCATCGCGACGAGCCTGGGAAAGAAATGCGACGTGCTCGAGTATCCCGGCGGCAAGGCAGCGAAGGTCGAGGACGTCAAGAAGAAACTGCAGGAGAAGAAGTACTCGACGGTCTTCATCCAGTACAACGAGACGTCGACCGGCGTGAGGAACCCGGTCGAGGAGATCGCCCCCGTCGTGAAGGCGTCCGGGGCGCTGCTCTGCGTGGACGCGGTGAGCGCCATGTGCGGCATGAAGATCGAGGTGGACAAGCTCGGCATCGACGCGTGCCTCGCGTCGGTCCAGAAGTGCTTCGGGATCCCGCCTGGTCTCGCCGTGTGCTCGGTGACCCCCGCGCTGCTCGAGAAGGCGAAAACGGTCAAGAACCGCGGCAAATACCTCGACTTGATCGAGATGAAGACATTCCACGACAAGTTCCAGACCCCGACCACGCCCCCGATCCCCCAGATCCGCGCCCTCGCCTACAAGCTCGGGAAGATATTGAACGAGGAGGGGCTGGAGAACCGGATCAAGCGGCACGACAAGCTCGCCGCGATGACGCGAGACTGGGCGAAGAGCCACGGGTTCACCATGTTCTCGGAGGAAGGCCACCACTCCAGCACGGTGTCCACGGTCGCCAACAACAAGAACATCGACGTTGAGAAGTTCGTCGGCGCCCTGGAGAAGAAGGGATACCGCATCGTCGCGGGCTACGGGCAGTTCAAGAAGGTCTCGTTCCGCATCGGCCACATGGGCGACCTGCAAGAGGCCGACATGAAGGGCTTGTTTGCCGTGATGGACGAGACCTTGAAGGAGATTTAATTTGACATTGTGATTTTCCAAAATGTAAAAAATGGAAATAAATGCAAATTGTCGGACAAATGATGCAAAATTGTCTGGTTATAGATGCAAAAATCAATTTTAATATCTTTTTATCTTAAGATAGGTAAGTTTTTGCTCTCCTTAAATCCGATAGCTTTGCGCGCAACCGGGCGATCTTTTCCTTCCATTTAGCACCAACGTGCATGATGATTGATATAGACGTTCTTGGCTTCCGTTTCTTAGCCATGACCTCCTTGGCGGCTTCTCTATCCATCGTGGATAGAATCTCCATGATTTTATCGCGATTTTCATCCGGTTTCACGAAAACCAGATTTTCACCATGTACGAGCAGATAATGAC
>JAUQYZ010000015.1 GCA_030587475.1 Candidatus Sigynarchaeum calidifontis | reverse complement strand
GACGCCTCGATGGAATAGCGGTGCCCCACTTGCCACTCGGCAAGTGGCAAGTCGTTGGTATGATAGCCCAGGATGGCGGTCGTGCTGAACCCGCCGGTCTCGAAGCTCGCGCAGGCGACGCCGCCGGTCTCGGCATAGGGCCGGTCGAAGGTGTATTCCGCCGTCGCGAACACCTTCCCGTCCTCCTTGAGCGTGAAAATCCACGTGGCATTGCTAGCATGCTCGGCATCCCACGTGGCCTGGTCGATCGACACGTTGATGAAGTCCAGAATCGGCCACGAGGGACGGAAATACTGCCCGACGACAGGCGCTGAGAGCTGGAAAAGGGGATCGCCCGGCGTGACTTGAGCGGCACCGGTGGCGATGTCGTTCCCATCGACGTGCGTGTCGTTGGTGAACATGGAAACGAGGAAGCACAAGTCCCTGGTGAACTCGATGACCGGCTCGATGAAGAGCCGCCGGTCGCCGACGCCGGGACGGAGGTCGTTGAAGGGATTCAAGTCGAAGTTGTAAAGGAATCCATACCGGTTGAAGAGCGACAAGCCTGGAACAAGCCCCATGCGCATGTGCCCGCCGCTGTAGGTATCTTCCGTGTAGGTGAGGGCGACGACGCCCGAATCCGCGGCTACCTCGAGCCAGTAGGTCTTGCCCACGACGAGCCCGTCGACGAACAAGTCGACCCAGGTCATGTTCCACGCGTCGATCGCGTTCCACTTGGTAGCGGGGATCGACGAGACCCGCGCCAGGGGCGTCGTCGTGTCCGGGAAGTACTCCCCCGCGAACTGGACCGTGGCATTGCTCGGGTAGAGCGAGACCGTGATCGACGTCGCCGTGGTCTCGTTCAGATTGCTAGCAGGGAGCACGAATCCCGCCCGGCCAGCCGAAGACTTGGTCGCCACGAATGACTGGTAGAGCTTTCCGGCCTTGACGATGCTGCCTCGCTTGAGATTGTACGCGCTGCTACCGTACTCGGGGAACGTGATGGTCTCGTGCACGGTTTCGAATATGGGTATGCGATCCCGGCCATCCTCGTCGAAGAGTTCCTCGTCAAAGAGGTCCTCGTACACGATGCGCCGCTCGGCGACCCCGTTCTCGTCAGAATCGTACCACTCGCTCCGGGTCACGACGGGCTCGGCAGCCCCGTAATCCCACGCGTGGGTCTTCCATGCGGCCTCGTCCACGGAATACCAGGAGAGCCAGCGGGCGCTGGTCTCCGCGGCGACCTTTACCGATGTGTCGCCATACCCGTACTCGGGAACGCCATCGTCGTCGTTGTCGAACGCGTAGGTCGTGGTCACGGCCGTCGTCTCGATCGCCCGCGGCCGCAAGGTCGTGTACCTGCCGAGGATGTCGCCCTCGACCGCGTCGAAGACGTGCACTCGCTCGGTCGTGGCCGTGTAGACTTCGAGCTCGGGGTTGCCATCAGCATCGCCATCGAGGCGCGTGAGGTCGCACTTGCCATCGAGGCGCGGGAACGGGTCGTCAACGTCCAGGGCGAGCGGGCCAGGCCCTAGGCCCGGGATCGCGTAGATCGGGTCACCGCCCGTGTCGATGTATTCAGCACGGTAGTCGATCGAACCATCGAGGTCGAAATCCATGCCCTCGGCCAGGTACCACGATTCCCTGGCAAAATGCGGGAGGTTACCGCTCGGTCCCGTGTAGTAGGGAACATCGATCTGGTCAATCCGTGCACCGTAGACATGAACGTTGTACGCAGACCAGTGGCGGGGGAGCCAGGCAGGTACCCGGCGCAGCCGCGCTGCCGTGACGGCTTGGAACCGCACGTCCGGGTCGAATGATTCGGAGAAGAGGACATTCCGGATGCTCCGATCCACGTCGCGCGTCACGACGGCGACATCATAGACGTTCATGGGCGACGTGGTGCCGCTGTTGTCGACCTCGAGCTTCACTATCCATCGCATCGCCGGGGCTCGCGACGTGACGTCGATGCTCACGCTGCTGGGGCCTGTTGCTGTCCAGATCGACGCGGGAATGGGAGTCTCCAGGATCGTGTCGCCGGGCGTCGTCGCCGTGCCCACGACGCGTAGCACGGGCGCCATGCCCCCTGCACCAGCGGCGTGCAAGTAAAACCGGCCGATCGTACCGCCGACGCTCGCTTCCCCCCTATCGTAGACGATGTCGACGCGAAACTCGGCGAATGTGGCCCCGGCCGCGGGCGCTTCCGCGAGATGTCCCGCGCGTAGCGGGATCATGTCTTGCAACAAGCCGCCCGCCGGGAGATCGTTGTACGTTCTTGATGCAGCGACGAGCCGGCCATCACCAGGATTCCGCCACGCTATCGACACGTTGACATGGTCGATGGATGTCGTGTCGTTGAACGACACCTCGAAGCCAACCGTGTCGTAGTCGCTCATATCATTCAGCCGGTCGAGGAGCGGTGCTGGAATGCCTTGCCGCGGGGTGAAAGCAGCAGATTGATATCCACGTGATATCAACTGTTCGATCGACACGTTATGGACCCAGTTCATCATGCCCGTCGGTTCGGTCGATGAATACTCCGCCGTCGGCCCGCGGATATCGGGCTTGAGGCGGTCGGACCAGTTGAACAGCTCCCACGTGCTCTTGAAGCAGTGCAGGTCGTAGTCCTCGGGCGGCGTGCCCGCCGGCACCGATGCCGGGTTCATGACCTGGACAGGCTCTCCCCAGTTCTCGATGAGGAAATCATCGGGACCCACGGCCTTCCGGTAGGATAAAATCACCTCATCCGTCACGCCAGCGGTGCCGAGCGGCTCCCGCTCGTTGACGGGGACGCGGAGGTCTCCTTGGCTCCCGAGCGTCCACCCAGCTTCCAGCTGGTAGAATTGCAAGAACTGGAACTGGTGCTGCGGCTGGACGACGACCGTGACCTTGCGGTCGAACGCGGGCAGCGCGGACACGCTCCCGGACGTGTCGCCCTCGACCGTGAATCCGAACTTGATCAAGCCCTGGTACACGGCGGGGGCGGTCCGGCGAGACTGCACGGCAAGATCATACTCGTCGAACTTGAACCGGAGCCATGCGTTGTACCGGCCAAGGCCATCCAGGACGAGCGGCATGCGGGTCTCGTCGTTGCCCTCGTCCGGGCCCGCGCCTTCGCCGAAAGCCCCGGACCGGACCACCGTGTTCCAGGTGCCTTGATTGTTGAGCTGTGGATCGTTCCAGACCGGCTGGACCGCATGGATTTCCATGCGCTGGACGTTGAGGAACCCGGCGAGTGGCTTGATCTCGTATTCGCCGAATAATGTTTCCATGCCAGGCATGTTGGAAACCTGGATGTCCAGTTCCTCCGCGCTCGGGGGGAGTTGTAGTTTGTTGCCGATGTCGTAACCGAACAAGTAGACGAAGTTGTTGGAGAACTGCTTGGCAATGGATCCGGCAGGGAGCATCGTGGAAACGGTAAACACGTGTTCCCAGCCTGTCAACGTGAGGTTGAGCCAGTGCGCGTGAGCAAGGTCGGCATTGCCGGAGATAAGATCGATGCCGATGATGATATCCACGTTAGAGCTCGAGAAAACGTCCATCCACGAGGCAGTGGGCCCCATGAACCCGGAAGAGAACGATCCTTCGAGGAACTGCAATTGGGAGATGTCGACGCATGTTCCGAGGGGCGAGGTCTCCAACACGCACCCGAACTTGATGTATCGCCTAGGGACGAGCCGGTCGCGGATCTCGGTCGAGAACTGCACGCTCGTGCCCGCGCTGGTCGGGTGAAGCGCCATGAGACCTGTGAAGCTCGCGCGGTAGGGCAAGTATACGTTATCATATCGTAGCCGCACGCCCTCCCCGGTACTGGGACCGGCGGGTTTCATGTAAATCGTAGGCGTTCCATCCGCTTTCGCATCGTCCCCGGTGATGGCACCATCGCGGTTGATGTCCATGCCGAGCCATGGCTGCGCGATCGTCGCCCGTCTCACGCTATCAGTGATTTCGCGCGGCTCGGGTGTCGCGCGCATGGAGACGAACTGCCATCCCTCTAGCAAGGTCTCGCCACCGATGTCTATCCCGTTAGCCGGGAAGCGCGTGTTGTCAGTCACATCCACGTGCACGGAGTCCATGATGCTCGTGTAATGATCGCTCGTGAACACGCGCTCGGCCACCACGGCCGTGGCATTAGTCGAACTGCGTGGCTTGAACGAGAGACTTGTCCAGTCGAGATGCTCAAGGTCCGCTTCCCGGTCCGCGTGCACGAGCCGGAGGGCGAGCGGCGCGACGTGCGTCGCGTCGATCCCGCCACCAGCGTCCGATATATCGCGACTGACCCTGCTGAAGTTTCCGACGACCGCCTGGAACGTCGCGGGGTAAGGATTCGCGTTCGGGCCTGGGGGCGTCTCGTCACGCCGCGCATCCATGCGGAACCAGATCCTATCCAGCTTGACTTCCTGGCTTCCCGCGTGCATGGTGAACGCACCATCAAGGCCCGTATTCGCATTTTTCGGGCCATAGTTCGTCCCGTTATTGTATGCCGTGAATCCGTTGAGGACCGTCTCCAGCTCGCTCAGTAAATCGTAGTCATTGCCATCGATCCTCGAAGACGAGTCGTAAATGCGTAATTCGGTCAAGAAGATGATCTTGTTGCTCATATTGTTCATAGACGTGAAGTTAAGCGTGATCGAGTCGAGGGATTGCCCCGCCAGCAGTCGCAACGATGTCTCGAATTCCCAGCGCTCGATGTCTGGCGGGGACACGATGCCCTGCAGATGCGGGGCCACCGCTGCAGGATTCGGCACGAATGCACGTTTGGTGGCCACGGGGAACTTGTTCACGGCGACCTCGAGTAGCACGCCATCGAACGGCATTGTTTGCTCGTCTTCATCGAGACCTTCGTTCAATGACTCGTCAAACTCGCGCACGCCTTCCTCGGTCTCGAGTACGATGAATTCCCCGCGGAGCGTCGGGTAATCAGGCTCGAGGATCGCTTGATCATCGGGCGCGAGGAAAAGATTTTCGTGGATTATGATCTGGGATGTTAAATCGTCGGTTGCCGAATATGCGCTCCCGTGGATCTGCCCGGGCGCTCGCGACCGCACGGCCAGTGTCGAGCCGCTTCGCACCACTGAAAACACCATTTGACCATGAGCGTCGATCATCTCGTTCAGCGTTTGGTGCACTCGCGCGGCGACGTGTTCCATGTCTGACGGGTAATGAATGGAGGTGCGATACACGGCATCGGAGTGGACGAAATGCGCGCCGGTTGGCGACGCGGTCGACGGGTACTGGTTGAGGACGATCGCCCGCCGGATGCCATCGCTGGTCTCCACGATGAAATAGTGGGCATCGGCTATGATCGGCCCGAATTCGATCTTGAGCAATGCCTGGTCCGGTTCGTCGCTTGCGAGGTAGGCGTAGGCATTCTCCAGACCCGACCGGAAGTCGACACGGTAGGGAGCTTTCGTCAAGTCCCGTGTTTGCCCGTTCTTGATGACGATGTCGAACTCGTAGTACTCGTCCTCGGCCGCGGGGAATGGCTTGATATAATCGCTGCCAATGACCTTGACTTTTCCCCGGTAGAATCCGGGGATGATCTTGAACCATTCCTCTCCCAACGTGGTCGCCGAGATCGGGAACGTGAGCATTCCCTGGGCATCGGTCTCCGCGTAGATGGGATAATTCGTGTAGGACGTCCCGTCAAGGCTGAATAGGTACAAGGCCCCGAGCACCGAGTGCGCGGGCACGCGGTAGTCGTCGTAACCGCCAGGCACGAACACCGTGGTCTCGGCGACACGGGAGCCATCGGCCTTGATGTTGGCTTGCTTGACGGCCACGTTCACGGCGAATCCCTCGTCATCCCCGACCACGCCCTCTGTATAGCCTCCCTGGAGCAAGATATCCTCGGGCCCTATAGTTAGGGAACCTTCCAAGTAGCAGTTCGACCAGTACGAGTTCGTGTACAAGCCGGAGGGCGACGCGTCGCGCGTCGTGAACACAATCCCGCCCGGATCGAGCCCCCTCGAGAACCTCGTGCTATCACCCAGCCGCATGTTCTCGTACGCGAAGGAATTCCGATAGAAGGCTCGGACGTAGAGCTTGACGTCCGTGATGGATGGGATGGATTCCCGCAGCACTTCGGCTATATCTTCCAGGAGTTGCCTGGCGGGTAGCACGGTCGTGGTGAGGTTGAATGTGACCCGGCCGAACGCGTCGCTCGACTTGACCATGTAGATACATGGTCCCCACGAGCCCCAGTTGCCGGTGATGATGTCCTGGTACGGGTACACGAGGGGGGCATCGTATTTTCCTTGCACGTATAACCGGTTGAGCAGATAGGGGATCTTTGATTCGTATCGAGCGAGGTATGCCGGGGTAGCATCGGCGAAATAATCACTGCTCCAGTTGACCGTGTTCGGAACGATACCAATTTGGAAAAACACGGGGGCGTTCGGGACTGGAAGCCCGCTTTTCTTCTCGCGAAGCACGAACG
This sequence comes from Candidatus Sigynarchaeum calidifontis, assembly GCA_030587475.1. Taxonomy (GTDB): domain Archaea; phylum Asgardarchaeota; class Lokiarchaeia; order Sigyniarchaeales; family Sigyniarchaeaceae; genus Sigyniarchaeum; species Sigyniarchaeum tengchongense. Next base: position 30,867 of record JAUQYZ010000015.1, on the reverse strand, counting down.
TGAAATTCGTCGGATCGTTGTAAGGCCGTTCTAGTGCCACGCGCGTGAAGGATCCACCTGCTTCGATCGCGAACTCGTTAGTCTCGTAGTTCCTGCTCTCGACGAAGGTCTGGATATCTGTGGTTGCGTGGATGGTTACTGGATCTGGCACATAGGCGATCTCGGTCTGCACCGGGTCGACGATGATCGTGAAGGTCTCGCTGCTCGCTGCTTCGTACCAGTCATTGCCGGCAAAATGGACGCGGGCCATGAACGCCCCCGGAGGGAGATATGCCTCGCTCGACTGAACGACGCGTGTCGATCCGTTGGCGTGCATGATATCGATGCCCGTATCCACGGGGAAAATGAAATCGCCTCGTGGGCCAAGCATCACGCGTTGCCAGTCGAACCAGCCTCCACCAGGCCGGGGATCGAATATTTGGGCGACAAGCGAGAAGTCGGCATAATACTCGTTCGTGCGAACCTGGACATCCATGGACGGGTCATCGACGAACTTCTCGGCCGAGCTGTCCCACGCTGCCATCATCCCGTTCCCGTAGGAGCTCGCCGTGGCGAGCAAGGGGACACTCGCCTCGGCTTTTCCACCGCTTGCATCCAGAGCGAAGCCGCTGAATACGAGCGCGTAGACCCGGCCGACGACGAGCTCGTCACAATAGAACGTGAACGTGGCCTCGGGACCGCGCCAAAGCCCTGCATGAACCGTCTTGGTCTGCAGCGGGGCAGAAGCCACGCCATCGGACGGGTCGATCTCGTGGAGGGAGATCACGACCTGGTCGAGACCAGCAGGGGATGAACCTACCGGGATACCCACGGTAACTGAATGGATGAACGTCGTCGTCGCGATGAACGTCTGTCGAACCATTATGGACGAGAATGGCGATGCGATCCCTGGACCCCACGAGGAAAAGTGCTCGACTGGTGAACGCGCCCACTTGCTCGCAGGATCATAGGTGAACTTGCACGTGTTGATTCGTGACGTGGCGATGCCATTCGCCTGGTAGCGGTGGTCGTCATCATCGTACATCATCCCGTGGGAAAAAACGGGCTTCTCCGCGTCATATACCGTTCGTATCTCGTATCTCAAGTTTCCTGCCCCGTCCTCGTAGGTGGTAAAACCGAAGGACGGGTCCAGCTCGATCATGGGTGTCTCGCGCACGATCCTGACGATATTGTTCAATGGAAGCAAGTCGGCAGCGCATGCATCGAAGAAAAGGTCGGAATCGAACACCGCGACGAGCCTCGTGGCGCTGCGGGGCGTGGCAGCGATGCCGAAACTGTTGTTGAACTGGTATCCGATGATGTTTTCCTGGTCATCCTCCAGCACGAGCATGTACTCGGCGAGCAGTGACACCCCGAGGTCACGCACGGCAACGCCGCTCAATTCGCCTTCCCCGTTGGCGACCCGGGCCTCCATGTTCTTGCACTCGATGAAATCAGAGTAGGCGATCTGCGAGCCGTTGATCCACGGGGACTGGAGGGACGCCCCGAGCACGGTCTGGATCCGCTGCACCGCGATATTGCTGACCTGGAGACCGGGTCCCCCGAGTGACAAGTCATCGACGTGGACCGATCCCTCGTGTATTTCCATGACGATCATCTCCACGCCATTGAATCGGCCGCCTTCCACGTCGTGTGGAAGGAACGGCACCATCCCGATCTCGACGCCCGATACGGTGACAGCGAAGCACTGCCACTGCCACTTGAACGAGATGTCGACGCTGATCCACTGGCCAGGTACCAGCCAGTCGACCGTGTGCATTATCGCAATAGTCCCGTTCGGGCCACCAAAGCCGAGGACGAAACTCGCAAGCCGGTAATGCGTGCCCGTGTTGTAATACTCGGTCTCGTAGAAATAGACAGAAATATCGATGAATGACGTGTCGTCGTCTCGCAACTTGAACCGGAAACGCGCCCGGTCGTCGTCTGACATGATCTTGAAATGGATTCCATCAGGATGGCGCCACGACTCCTCGATGATGCCCCGGAGGGCGAACGGGTCGAGCAAGCCAGCCTCTCCCCGCTCGTCCATAACCAATGATCCCGTGCCATCTGCCGTCGCGCTCGTGGCGTTGTCGACCCACACGTAAGGCGGACCAGGCGTGAGCCACGCGTGGAAGTTATAGCCCGCGGGGAACGTGAAATTCAAGCCCGCACGGGTCGTGCATTCGGGATATGACCACAAGCTGGACTGGTCGTCGACGAGGATCGAGATCTCCTCGATTTGCTCGATAGTGAAAATGGGCATGATCCCGAGCAGGCCCAAGATCTGGACCGGGAATAGTCCACCGATGAACTCGGCCTCGCTGCCGAAAAAGATGCCGAAGTCGTTGCCCGTGACCTTCACGCCGCTCATCTTTTTGATCGAGAAAACCCCGTCCACGCTCTCGGTCCCGATGGCTTGAATGGGGACGCCCACGCGGAGCAAGCGGCAGCGGTCGCCCCCGATCATGACGTCGTACGACGAGGGAGCCAAGTACAGATCGTATAGTTCTTGTTGATCGAGCGTGTACGGGTGCTCGAAGCCATCCTCGTCGAGGAAAGTGACAACAATGGACTCGAAGGCCGTAGCCCGCCAATACGCGCTGATCCTGGCTGGGATGAGCAATTCTATCAAGAATCCATCGATCGTTGCCGAATAGTCGGGAAGAAGGCTGAACATGCTGGATTGCTGCGCGGCCATGGCCATCTTTATCTCGATATAGTTCTCGTCCATGCCAGGGGCAGATGCCGCCTTCGCGCCGTACGCGAGCTTCTCCCGCCTGGTCATGCCCGTGCGGGCATCCAGGATCGGGAAATCGGTCAACGTAGCGGAGTAAAACGGTGCTGAAACGACTGCCACGTCCATGTAATCCATGAAATCTAAACCGAAGGAATCGACCGAATCGAGCATGAACGTCGCGATGCCCGCGCCATCCGTGATCGTTTGCTTGTATGTGAATTTGTTGATGTATATAGTCACCGGCCGGTTCGCAAGGGGCTGATCGAACGCGTCCGTCACGAGGACGGCGAGTGCATCCCCGTACGACAGCAGCGGGACTTGCGCGTCGAGTGCCGATCCCGGCATGGGTACCATCTTGATCGTGTCGTCACGGATGATGTACGTGGAACCCGACTGGACGTTGCCCGCGAGGTCGCTGGCCCACCACGTCAACGTCGCGTTATTGTACTGGGGGTGTTCGGCCCAGAACGAGTCGAGGGTCACCGCGTAATCACGTGTGTTGCCGGTCGTTGACGCGACCGCGGGCTGGAACCGGTCGATGATCGCCCCGCTGGGGAAGGCCACGAGGGCTATATCGAGACCCGTGTAAGTGTTGTCCTCCGAGAATCGGAAGTGGTAGATCGCGCGTCTCGAGACGATCGATCCCGCCGTGTGCTCTGTCGCGATCATGTCCCCGACGGGAGCGTTGTTGTCCACGATCACGGCAATCACGTCGGATCCCTGGATGTTATTGACATCGACGGCGACTGCTTTCACTAAATAGATGCCATTCATACCATTCGTGTTCCAAGTAAACGAATGGACGAAGGACGTGATGGGATCGCCGGTTACAATCGCGTCAATGGGCGTCCAGGTCGTGCCGTCGTCGGCACTCCAGGCCATCTCGATGCTCACGAGATGCGTGTGGTGCGTGAGCGTGGAGAACGTGACGTTACCGCCGACCTCCAGGAGGCCGCTTGATGACGCGCCGAGGGCGACGATCGTGGCCTTGCTCGTCGTGGTCGCAATTACCGCGTTCCATGACGCCTTGACTGACACGTCGTCGCCGGGCGCGTACGGGCGCTCGAATCGTTCCGCCATCGCGCCCCAGTCGCTCTCGATATTGTCGACCAGTACTGACGACCCGGTGTGGCAATAGATCCCGAACGACTGGAAGCCGAGGAATCCAACAGGCGCTGCGACGGTGCCAGTGCAAGTCACCGCTGTGATATTTGATCGTAGTTCCCACATGGCCGGCTTCACGCCGTCGGACTGCACGTGGATCGTGATGCGATTCCATGCACCGGCCGTGAATGACACGCCCGAGTCCACGTAATCGCCAGTACCATCGCGTACGCTGATCGTGGTCTCGTCGCCGTCGAAGAACAGGTCGACGGGGATAGAGCCAACGGCATCTGCCCAGGCGATCCCGGTACCGGATGGCCACTTGCCCGCGTAGACATGGAAGTCACTTCCCTCGCTCGGCAGCACCGAGAAGCTCATCTCCACGTCAACGGGCGCGAATGGCGCCGTGGATGAAGCCGTGAAGTTCATGTAGTACCAGGCCGGGCTCGACGTGTCCGTCGTGATGCTCATCACCTGGTCGCGGGTTCCGCGCTCGGTGACAAGTATCTTGATGGACGGGTTCGCCCGGTCAACCACTACTTCGCGATAAATGGGTTCGGACACGAGACTCGTGTTCGATTGGTCAAGGAAGTCGATCTGCACGGTGTAGACATTTTGGGCAAATTCATTTCGCGCATACGACCAGCCGTCGACCATGACGTCATTTGCCAGGTCACCATCGACATCGCTTATTTGCACTATTGCTTGACGGGTGCTCGAGACCGGGGTTTTCGACCACCGGCTCCATGTCATGTTGGTGGCAACCGCGCCGGGATCCACCGTGCGAGAAATGTTGATCGAGTACCTGTTCCGGTTCGATACCCGGAGCCTCGACTTGATGATCCCATCGACGTGTATCCCCGCACCTGCCACGGACAAGATCGATGGGAGGATCTTGAAATCGAGCAAAGAGCCGAGGGGAATCGCGAGAGGAGTGCCGGATCGATCCAGTTCCAACCAACAATCCTCTGCGAGGATGACCAGGCCGTCTTGTGCACTCGCGTCCGTGGTCGTGAGAACGGGGGAGCCGTCATCTCTCGTGCAACTCGTCCCGGTAACCACCGACCCCGTGATGGCCACGCCATCCAGGTCGGTTATTGCATACCCCGACGAAGGCACGATGGCAAGGGAGAACGGGATCTCTACATCGATGAGCTCCTCTGCAAATGCAGATTCATCCGTGTATACTCGCGTGCTGAAGCCGGTCGTCACGATCGACGCCAGCGTGCCCTCCATGCCCATTCCCGCGGCCAACGATGCTTGGTCTATGACGACACGGGCACGAACGTGCGCCGGATTACCACAGCTTGCAGGATATATGTATTCAGATGCGGAGCGTTTCTCCCGCGTGGCGCCTTGGAAGTAAACGAACTGGAGCTGCCCTTCTTGGGTAGCCGCTTCACCGAGCTTCGAAAGCATGGCAGACGACGTGACCATGCTCGTCCATTGCTGGGTGATCCGATTGAACACTTGGACAAGCGATGTCTTGCCCCCGCCGTTCGCTCGCAAGAAAGCCGCGAACTGAACCGGATCGCTGGAATTGGCGATCACCGCGGTATTAATATTGTCACGTTCCCAGGCGATGCAATCGATGCTAGCATCGAGTGTAAACGTGATGTACTGTACGTCGGCGGGATCAAGAACATCGACGGAGAAGTTTCCCTCTTGTGCCACGAACCCCGCAGGCTGGCCGGGCTGAGCGCCTGCACTGTAATGGATCGCTGCGCGTAAATGGGCTGGGTCATTCACCATGGAAATACCGAACATGCAAGCCAAAGGATAGATGCTATTCCATTCCAGGTCCTCGATGAAGACGCTGACGTTCAGCTCCCGGCGCAAGTCGGTGAAATTCGCTTCGCCATCAACTACTTCGCCTGGCGCGATGCCAAGGGCGTCATCGCCGAGAACGACACGCACCCTCATGACGCGGGTGCCCGGTGAGAAATCAGCAATGAGGATCTCTGGTGTATTGAACGTGCGTACAATCGTACCCGTGACGGGATCGATGACTTCGAGACGCACGATGTCTAGGATAGTGCTGGCATCGGTATCCGGATCGATGGAGCAAGCGTGGAAATCGAGTTTTCCGCTCGAAAAGTCGCTCAGCACGACCGTTCCGGCTGTGAACACGTCCACGACGAACGATAGCTCTGTCATGGCGACGGGCTGGAGAGCGAGCGGGATGCAAGTTTCTTCCAGTTCGAAGCCCACGTCCAACGAGAGGACGTTTTGGGGGAGATCCACGGCCTCGGGCGCCCTCTTGAAATCGATGCGTAGCGACGCGTCGTGGATACAAAAGCCGGTACGCTTCTTGAACGACACCTGGTTCCCTCCGAGGATGGCGTCGTACAAGATAGGGGAGACCCAGTCGATCACCCAGTTGATCTTGATGATGATACCACCGGTCGATGATAAAAAGCGCGAAAGCGCCCCTTGCGACGAGGCCGTGATGTATAACACGACGGGAATGGGATCCAGCGACGCCAGCGTGAACGGCTGTGACAAGTCGGTGAAGGTGCCGCCGACCATGCCGAATGGCGAGATGCTGGTCCAAGATCCGGAGTGATCGTAGATCGATGCCTGGAGGGTGTAGCGCAAGCCACTGCTGCCGAGAAGCTGTACAGGGCCCCGCGTCGCACGGTTTAGCGTGGACGTGTGCGGGGTCACCGCCTCGATGGAGTTCCCGTCCACGAACTCGATGAACGGGTCGATCGTGGCGCCAAAGTCGATCCGGCTCACCGATGTATACGGCGATGCCCCAGACGCGACGTCCCATACACTTGGCCCGACAAGCTCGTCGAGCATCAGTGGCCGATAGGTGAGGACTGCATGGTGACCGGTCGTGCGCGGCCAATTGACCGCTCCTTGACGGGCGTAGGCTGCCGTGCGCACGTCTGTTATCGACGTTGACATGGAGATATTTACCGCGTTGCACGCCCGGTCGGTCGGCCGGTTTCCCCAGTAGTTGGGATCATGCTCCCACTTGATCGACATGGCCGGATGCAACTGTACACGGAAGGATATGCTCGCTTTGCCTCCGGTCGTGTTGCAGTACGTGCTCACGAAGGTTTGCAGTGAAATCGTGAGGGCGCCGAAATCGAGCTTGAATATCACCCGGGCGCTCTGATTTCCCAGCTCGTAATGATCATCGATTTCGACCCAGGAGAAGATATCGGTCGCCAAGTGCGGGGTGCGCGAGGGCGTGTTGTCCAGGATCCAGAGCGTGGGTTCGCCCTCCTCCAAGTCGATCTTCACGGACATGGCTGGCGAATAGTGAAAATTACCAGAAGCCGGGTAAATGCCCGTTGACGGATACGTGGAATACATCCACACGTCGTTATTGTTATCGGCGTACTGCATCGCTGCCGGGGCGAAGTATTTTCCGGGATACGTGGGAGATTGGTACCCCGTCATCATTGACCCGGAAAATTTTGTTACGGTATCCACGGACACGATGCCGAGGTTCGCCAGGTCGTAACCCGTGGGGAATATAGCCTTGCTGAAATCGATCGAGAAACTTGGCATGTCGAGGGCCATGTCGATACAATCGCGGGCCTGGGTAAGGCCATTCCACGTGACCTCGTTACCTCGGAGGAGTTCGATCCCGTCAGAGTTGATACCATCATCGTCCACGACCTCCACCCAGAGATCGTCGACGATGATCCCGCCAAAACTCGAGCCGGTAATCGTGTCCCAATTCTGGACCATGCCGTCATCATCATTGGACGCGTCGAGGTGCCATTCCTGTTCGGAGGGATTGAAGGAATAGGGATCCGCGTGCATCCAGTACGGTCGATATTCGAAGACGCCCGGTGACGTCTCTACCGTCTGGAATAACTGCCGCTGGACAGACGTGTCCAATCGTAATGTGATCCGGTCGATGCTCGAATTCCACGCGCAGACCGCGGATGTCCACTCGCCATGGGCATCCATCAAGGCAGGGATGTTCTTCTTGTACCCGAATAGATCATAGGTCAAGGAATGCCCCGGCGAGCCAGGATTCGTCGCCCAATGATTCCCAGACAATGGACTCGGCTTGTTCAAGCTGTATGTCGAGTCGTACTTCTGGCCGTCGTCACCCGTCCACCACTGGTCCTGGTGCGCGAAATTTATGCCGGCCACGGTGTGGATCCAGTCGTATTCGAAGCGGAAATCTTGACGTATAATCGGCAAGGGTCCAGTAGCAAAGTTCCCGCCCAGGGTCGTCATCACGTCGTCCTTCCCGTTCAAAACATCGACCGGGAAGGCGACATACATCGTGTACCACCTGGACGACGTATCCTCCTCGTTAGGGAGTCCTGGATCTTGATCGAAGAAGGTAATACCGACCAGCCCGAGCGCCCTGACATGGATGCGTATCTTCTCCGAAGCGAGGACTTCGTCGGGAAGTCTGGATACCAAGTCCATCGAGAAGGTGACGGACGTGTCTTGCCCAAAATAATCGTGGTTCGGGTAGCCAGACGACTTTAACGAGAAGCAAGAGCCAGGATTATCGAGCGCATTGATGTTGGTTGTAGCCTGGAACGACCCCGCCGCCAAGCCCGTGCTCGGAATGCTCCCGGCGGCCATCCCAACCGTCGTGTACGTGTTACTGCTCCCTCGCCACGGCCCGAAGAACTGGTTGCCGAGGTATTCCGTCGTCTTCGTTGCGGTGCTGCCGAACGTGGCAGGGAACGCATACAATGTCTCGGCGGGGTTATAACCCAGCACGTGACTCGTGTCGAGCGGCAAGGCGTTCTCCCCGCCCGCATACGGGATCGCACCCGAGCCGGGGAACTGGTTTCGCCCGACCTGGACCTCTGTCGACAACGGGTCGAACGAGACAACGGGTTTCACGATCGCGCTCAACCCGTTCGTCCATTGTCGCCATGAGTCCCAAGTGTTCAAGGGATTTGATGTAGTCGTGTAAGGGGTTCCAGTGTAAGCGGGCTGGAATCCATAGGTGTAGGACTCGAAGTCCTCGTCCATTCCTGCCGTCCACGACAAGTCGATGTTATCGAGATGGAAGTTGCACTTGTAGTCTGGGTAACCCAACTGGCTCACGCCCTCGCGGGTGCGGAATTCGAGATGCCTCATCTGCCAGACCAGCCCCGTGGTCGAGAATGGCTTGAACATGAAGGTTTCTTGCCGGCACGAACCAAGCTCGCTCCCGGCGGCAGTTAAGACCACGCCCGCGATACCGAACGTGACGACGACGTGGACGGCCTTGCCAATGGCAATTTGGCCGTCCAGGAACGCCGTCGCCGCCGGGGTGGTGATCGATAACTTCCCGTTGCTGTATATCGAGACCGTGATGTAGGTCGCGGATTGCGTTGCCCATTGCTTGAAAACGAAGCGCACGTCGAGGCTGTTCCCATAGGAACCCGTGCGGTCGGCGTTGTAACGATAATAAGGGATGGTCACGTCGAGCGAAACGCTGTCCCCGGGCTGCATGGCATGGTCATTGATGTCCCTGGATAGATGGACCAGGGAGGGAGTGGTAAGCCAGTCGTGTACCTGGAGCTTGTTGGATACGGTCGGGCTGATCCGGGTCTCGACTCTATGGACGAGCGCCGTGCTACCCGCCGTATAACCGTCTCCCACAGCCGGCACCCACTTGCTCTGGCCTGCAATCTCGGTACCAGCGACGAACATCTCGAACGACTCGTCGGTCCCGTTCGTCCACGACGCGTCGATGTCGTCGATCATGAAGTCAGCCATGTCCGCGTTCGTGTTTGATAGCGAAATAGACGTGACCGACGTCAACGAATGCGCGACGACCACGTTATTCACCGGATTGGACCCGAGCTGGATCTTGCACGACGTCGTGCTCGTGAAGGTGATGTTGACCATGACGAACGAGGAGAGCAGCAGCGGCTCGTAGGGAATGGTGGATCCCCCAACTTGCATGACCAGGGGTGCGGCCACGCTGCCTCCGTAGACGAGACCGAGTTCTATAAAGCTTGTCCCCTGGTCCTTCACTCGGATTCTCGTGTTGGGTTGGTCACTGAGCGCCATAAGCGAGAACGTTACCTGGTCACCCGGCACGAGTATCCGGTCTGTCATGTCGTAAGTAATATCGAAATGGGACGTGGTGGTCGTGTCAACGACATGTAATGCTTTTGAGTTCCCGCGTTCGCCTTGGCATCGGACGATACCCGCGTAGATGAACGTGTCGTCGACCGTGCCGAGCGAAACAGCGGAGGAAAGAAAGGCCGGGCCAATGACGAAGTTGCTAGGAGCACACTGTCCATTTGACGTGACTTGATGCACGCCGAGTGCCTGCCCGTTCACATAAGCGGATACGGATACGTTCTGGTTCTCGACGACGATCGTGACCAGGAGGAAATACCATGTCCTGGCCTTGAAGGTGGGCGAGAAGGTGAATGACGTGTGGTTCCCCGGGATGCCAACCACGACGCTGCCCGTCGTTATGCCTAGAGCCCACCCGTTCTTCGCCGTCCAGGGAGTGCACGAGCTGATGATCGGAGTACCGAGCCAGTTGGTCGCGTTCGGTTCCATGAACGAGGTGACGTTCACCCACGTGCCGATCGTGTACGACCGGTATTCCGCTATCAAGGGTGACACGGCCCTGACGTGGAGCCGATTTACCCCGATAGTAGGGTATCGCTTCCCGAACACGAAGCTGCTACCCGTCTTGCCGGGGCCGATCACGGACTGGATTGCAGCGGGATCTGCCGTGTAAACGCCCATCATGATGTCGGCATGGTTCTCGTGCATGCTGCTGTCATCATACCGGGGTAGCAATAATCCAATAGGGCCAGTCGTCAGGGGCTCGTACTGGTAGTCGATGAGCACACGGCTCCTGGCCGTGTCGTGCTGCGCGAAGCCGAGTTCGCCAGCAGCGGGCTCTTGCTCGATATCGACCAGGTCGAAGCCGTTGTACTCGTAACGCTCTTGCAAGGATCGAGCGCCCACGTCCACCTCAGACTTGTAAGCCCGTGTATCCGGGTCGTAGACCGTGTTCGGTCCAGTCTCGGTGAACATCTGGATCTCGAAGATCAAGTCAGAACCGCCAGGAGTGAACGGTGCCCAGTTCATCCCGGTCGTGGCGACCCAACATTCACCAGAAGGATATGTATCGCCGGTTGACGTGGCAATTTCGAACCAGGATGATTTATCCATGCTGGTCGTGTAGGGCGACGTGAAGGCGAGCAAGTATTTGTTGCCCGGGACAAGGTTGGCTACGTCCATTTCGACCGTCGTCCAGCCAAGCGTGGTGGATCGCCCCCGCGTGAACGCGGTGATGGGCATCGTGACGATCGCCATGGGATTGTCCATCTCGGGGATACCATTGTCGTACGCGTGAAGGGTGATGGAGACGACGTGATCGGGAAGGGTTAACTCGCCTTTGGATGCTCTGGTATACACCTTTATGGCGTCGATTTCGGTGCGGGTTGCCACGAACGAATTGCCTATCGCGAAACCAGCGATGGACATAACGGCCGCGCCCTCGGGTAACAAGTTGGAGACCGTATTAGCATCATAGTTCACCATGCCGCTGGCGAACGAGAAGCCATCCCGGCCAACCTCGTACCGCTCCGCGGCGATGGTCGTGGCAAGGGGGAGTGAGCCATCCAAGACCCCGCTACGACTATTGATAGTGCCGGGGACGACGGTGCTGGTGGCCGCGGGGACAAGGCCGGGTATCGTCCCCGCCGTCTCGAGCACGGTCTCCTCGAGTTGGAAGTCCGAGACGCCTTCTGACGAGGTCCCGACGATCACGTCACCAAACGGGCTGGAATCCAGAACGAATCCGGCTGCCACGCTTGAAAATCGTGTAACGAGCGAGTGCTCGTGTATCACGTGGCTGTGCCACTTACCGGAGCCTTTGTACGTGTACCCGACGAGGAGCTTACGCCCGTCATTCATCTCGATGCCCGCGACGACGTCGATCCACGTGTCGCCGTTGATCTCTCCCGTTCCCAGTGCCTGGATTGTCCCAGGTACCATGTCAATGATGACTACCTCGTCGGCGTCGAAATTCGTGACTCGAGCAAGGGTAGTATCAGCGGACAAGAATAAACTCCGGGGAGATGTTGGCGAGCCATCGACCGGACTCCATGAAAGGCCGGTCAATGTCCGATCTAGGGGCAATACATCCACGGGCGTCGTCAGGCCAAACAAAGGCTTATCCGGTTCAGTTCCTGCGTAATGTAATCGCACGATCTCGTTTCCATGGCCTATGAACAAGACTTTGGATGTCTCGTCTATGGCGATGCGGTACGGATCGCTGCCCAAGCCGAGGGATGGCTTGAACGATGACATGGCAGAAGCCCATATCGAGACCGCACCCGACCCATCGATCTGCAGAACGAGCAAGGCCTTGATTGGGGTGCCCGAGGTCGTGTTGGTTACGACGGCCACGATCTCGTCGAGCCCGTCGCCGTCGACGTCACCAGCCTTGATTTCATTGATGGATCCGGTTGTGATAGTGAAGCCATCTAATGGAGTAACGCGTGCCCATGCACGCCCGCTCGCGCCGGTAGTTTGTGCGAAGAGGTCGAGCTTGATAGCACCACTCCCCGATGTCCACAGCGTCGCAACTGCCGGGGGATATTCTATCCCGGCATAGGAGGACAAGAACGTACCGGACAAGCCGAATCCGACGGTCACGGATGCAGGAGCAGACGAGATCGATACCGGCAGCATCTGGGTCGCCGATTCCTCGGCCAAGGTCTCGGAATCCCATTCCAGGACGTATATACCGCCGCTTGCAGCCACATCAACGACATCCGTGGCGATGGGGATCCATTCCAGCGTGCTGGAATTCATGGTGTGATATGACAATTGGACTGTGACGGGGCTCGTCATGATCGATGGTGGTATCGTGCCGGTCGTCACCACGGGCGATCCGCATAGCGACCCTGGCAAGATCGACGTGGTCGCGGCGCCGGGGTGCACGAGCGTGACTTGCGGACCTTCGATCAATGCCACGTTTCCGAGCGCGTCGGTGGCAATAGCCATGATCGTTCCCGTGAAGTTGGCACTGTAGCGAAGAATTCCACGGTAGGTCTCAGTACTGGGATCATAGTGGCAAGCGATAGCAGTACTTGCCGGCGAACCTGCCAAGTAGACGGCGATCGATGCCACGCCGCTGATGCCGTCGCTCGCGGCGACCACGACGTCCAAGTCCCCGTCAAAAGCCATCGATCCTGCCGTCGGGAGCACGAACGACGCTTCGGGGGAAGTAGGATCGAATAACAAGTCTTGTGCGGTGGTGCACCTCGTCCCAGCACCGCTTTCCACCTCGAGCCAGGCGCGATACCGGCCTGGTTCCACGATTCCTCGGAGTTGGATACATTGCAGCGTGGAGATCGATAGTGCAGACGATGCCATGGACCAGGCGACAGTTCGAAAGAGCGTTTCGGCTTGCTCGAGGACGAGCGCAACCCGCGTGATCGGGGAGTGGGTCTCCGAAGCATTGACGGCCACCGTGACCTGGCCGGTCGTCGTGATGCTATCGAGCGAAACCGGGGTGATTGTCGCCCCGGTGATGATCGGGCGCGAGTTGTCCGTGATGATCGTGATGGGGGTCGAGTTGGCAGCGTTTCCAAGCCAATCGATGCAGCAGAAGTGGATCTCGTGCTGCCCATCGCTCCATGCCAAGGTATTCCACGTGACCGCACCCCATTCTTGCGAGATGACGAACTCGCCGTCGACATACAAGGTCACGGCGGTCAAGGCCGACAGGTCCGAGGCGGCGACCGCGAGGGTGGCGACCCCGGACAAGATCGAGCCGTTCATCGCGTTTTCAAAGTGGAGCCCGGCCGGAGGCGTGTCGTCCACGAAGAAGCGCGTCGCACCGACCAGCGATATCCATCGGCCAGCCACGCCGCATGCCGATTGCTTTTGTAAGCCATCGATGGTCAACAGATACTCTCCCGTTGCGGGAAAGTGGAGCCGCGCGAGCCAGGCGCTGCCGGCTAGAACCGTGACGTTTTCCAGGAGTGTCCATGAGCCCGATGTGTTCGACTCGAGCGTGAACCGCATCGCATCGAGGTCGGTCGAAAGCGTCTGTACTTGCACGTCGATGGCCGTGCTGAATGGTTGCGACGCGTAGGTGCCGCTGGCGGTGATGTTGGCGACCGGCGGGGAGCATGTGATCGACAGCGATCGAGTGGCGATGTTGCCCACGATGTCATACGCCCTGATCGTGATGGTGTTCGTTCCCGGTCGTACCGATGACCCGGCTTCCAGCAAGCTCAAGTGGTAATGGCCATCGGCAGATGGATACAAGCGAGCCACGAGGCGATCAGACGGGGACATGTCGTACGCGGGCAAGGGATCGCCGTTCCAGACCTCGACGAGGACAGTGCCGTTAGGTAAATTATCGGTAACCGTGAAATCAAACACGGGATCCACGTAGATCGTGGTGGGCACGGGCTGCGAGACCACGATAGATGGCGCTACCACGTCATCGAGCGCGTCTATCGTGAACCTGGTCGTGTCCACGAACGAGCGCCCGTGCTCGTCCCAGGCCACCACGCGGATCTCGTAAACAGGCATTTCATGGTGGATGGAAGCGTTGCTAATGGACCACGGGAAAGCGTAATGGCCTTGACGAGAGAGGGCGATCGCGCTGCTGAAGGCAGTCCAGTTGCCATCTCCGACCCATCGGTAAGCCATCGTGAACGAGGCGATGTCAAGGTCGTTAACGTGGCTGTAGAACTGTACCGTCGTGTTAAACGACGTGCTGTCTGACATGTTGAAATAATGATGCGATCCTTCGATCGGAGAATAGATCCACACGACCGGCGGCTCGTTGTCTATCGATGCAACGAGGCTGGAGTTGGCCACGTTCCCGGCCTTGTCGATCACGGTTGCGGTGAAGACGTGCATCGCGTCGAACGGCAAGTCGAAGAGTGGCACGGTTGCATGCCAGGACGGGGAGGGGGAATACCATGTCCCTAGAAACTGGTACGCATCACCTGCGCTCTGCACGCCCAGCACGAGACGGGCCATGTCATCGATGCACGTCCCGGTTATCGTGAAGTTTAACGACGTTACATTCGTGAACAAGTTGCCCACCCCGGGCTCGCTACCCGTGGCGAAAGCCAGTGCATGTTGCGGGACTTTGCTGTCCACGTGGCTCGTCGCATAGCACGATTCCGCGTACCCGGCTTGCACTTCAAACAGGATGCGGAAGTGCACGTCCTCGTCGATCACGGGGAAATCACTCGCTACCGAATGGAGCCTCCATTCGTCTCCCTCGTGCACCGAAGTATGGTCGATGTCGACCCATTCTGCCGCGGGGATATCCGCGCAGTCTCGCCCGCTCGCGAGTGCCCACGACAGCGTCGCAACTCGGGTCATGGAACTGCTCGAAACAGCGACGAAGGTACCATTCCCGTTGAATAGGCCGGGCGAGGAGACCATCACTGGGCTGAGTAACTCGACCAGCACTGATGTGGCAACCGCAGTCCCGGTCAATCCCACCCGGTCATAAGCCACTACCCGGAAATCGTAGGTAGCTTCTGGTAACTCGTACATTCGCCAGTAGAAGCCGAATCCATCTAGTTTGCACGTGTCGACATGCAGCGTGGTGACGTAAGAGCTGGTCCAAGGCAGTCCCGTCGGCACGACCTGGTAGACCACCTTCACCACGTCGTTACTACAGCTGATATCGACGTACCGGGGGGCCCCGACGATGCTGTTTGGCGTCACGTTGATGAGCGTGACCATCGGCGGAGTTAGATCGATCGTGATGTTCGTGAAGTTTCGGGAGCCGAGCTGATGGAAACGATCGCAGATCGTTGCCATGATGGTCAGATCGTCGGTCTCGCCCCACCGGGTCGCGTTGAAAGTGGTATTCCAAATCTCTGGCAACCCCTTGGTCGAAACATTTCGTGCGGTGCCGGGGAGCTCTTGGCCGTTGATAAAGAAGTTGAACAAGCACCATCTCCCGTCCCCGACTCCATATACCAGGATCGGCTGTGCCTCGCCGGTCACGGCACCGCCCGTGTCGATGTTGTATGGCCGAGGAACAGGCGCTAGGTCACATACCGTGAATTGCATCCCGGTGACAGATAGACCGAGTTCTACCCCGTCACGCGAGCAATGCTCCACGATATGAACTTTCAGGGCGAGCGAGAAGTTG
The DNA here is from genome assembly GCA_030587475.1 of Candidatus Sigynarchaeum calidifontis. Lineage (GTDB taxonomy): Archaea > Asgardarchaeota > Lokiarchaeia > Sigyniarchaeales > Sigyniarchaeaceae > Sigyniarchaeum > Sigyniarchaeum tengchongense. Next base: position 14,944 of record JAUQYZ010000015.1, on the reverse strand, counting down.
AGGAATTGCCTGCCATAGAAATACGGCTGTGCCATCCACTGGGAGAAGTTCACGGGCAATCTGACCTTTTTCCCTGCTGTGAAGGTATCGATCGTTAATTCCGCTATGGTGACGTTCGTGAGCAAGTATAAATCTCCACCCGCGTTGCCGTAAAGGGCCAGGTCCATGCGTGCACGAGCAGACTGGGTGGCGAGTGCTGCGGGCGGGATCGTGGCCGATCGTATGAACGGTATGTACTCGATCACGAACGTCGCATCTGCCTCCGTCGGTTCGAGGTCGAGCGTGACAGACGGGGTCGTGATGGTCGCGGAAAATGGCAAGTTTGTACCCGACGCGCTCTCGGCACTCGTGACGTTCAAGTCGATAGAATAGGCCCCGCGAGTCACGGTACCGGGGGCGGTCGCCGGGAGGAACCGCAAGCATGATGATGAGGGCAGAACCTGCCTCGTCGTGTTCGTGCCGCTGCATGTGGTCTCGCGAATTGTCCAATCAGTCACCATGCAATGGTACAAATCGCGCCGCCCGTCAGAGATCGATGCGGGCACGGTCGAGCTTGAGAGGATCGTCCAGTTCAGCACGGCCGAGGTAGCATTCACGTCGATTGAGAATTCCGTGGAAACAGTGCCGTCAGTAGATGCGTTAACAAGCAAGAACGTGCCCGTGGCAGCGCCCGAGAGTTCCATGTGTATCTTGGAGGTCACATCCCCGTCCGACCTACTCCCGACTTGCTCATGGGCGATGATCGCAGTACCTGCAAGGTGGATCGAAGCGTCACTATTGACCTGTATTGACCCGGACCAGGTAGCGCAAGCCATTGGCTTCGCCACGTTAATCGTGGCACTCCCTGGGGGCGAAGCAATGGCGTCGACGTGGGCCGACGGGATCGCCGTGTAGATTACGTCGATGCGAACATCGTCGATGTACCAGAGCAAGACCTTGGCTCTCCCAGAGTTCCAATCATTGCCAGAGAGCACGAACACGAGACAGTACGTGCCCGGCTCGCTCGCCCTAGACGTGACATCCAGACTTGACTGGCATCCTAGCTTGCCGTTCGTACGGCTTGCAACGGGAGCCCCGAACCCGTCCGAAGTTCTCTCTATGTAGACAGCTTGCGTGTAGCTGTCTCGGTTGTTACGGGGAAATTCCATGTCCACGGTATTACTCGTAAACGACAGTTTCGTGCTAGCCACGGTGAAGCCCGGCGAATTCTCGATCGTGAATTCCACGGACAGTGCAGTCCAGCGATCTCCCGACGAGTGGCCGAGCGACCAGAGCTTGAGAAGAACTTTCTTGTCATTGAAGCAATTGTAATACCCCACGCTCGCCGTGGGAACTTCTGTAATGGCATATAGATTCATGACGTCCAGCCCCTCAGCGGAGTTCCACCCATCATATGCACCGCCATTCAAGAAGGCGGTTCCAGGGCTAATCGCGGGGTTCATGTCGAAATTCCCGTTTTCAAGTCCCGTTTGCCCGCTCGCAGTGAGGGGAGTAAAGACGGAGCCGTTTACCGAACTTTTCATCATCGTCCGGCTTCCACCGAGGTAGTTCGAGCCACGGGCATAACTGGCATCTTGCGTGGCGAGCCAGAACATGAGCCCGCTCACCGTGAGAAATCCACTCGTCACGGGTGGAAACTCAGACACGAAATAAACGGAGTTGAGTTTTATCGCAAAGAGATCATACCCGTCAAAGCGTTTAACGTCTCGTTTACCTGCAGCCACGCGGACATACACGCGGATCGTGAACACGGTCGGTTCAGAGAATGCCGCGGCGAACGCGAGGTCGGAAAGATCTAGCTTGAACGACCGTGTACCGCAGAACTGTATATCATCCCCTGAACCTATCGATCGCCTGGGCATAATGACATTGCCCCGGTAATCACGTAATTCGACGCTCGCGTTGAACGTGTCTGTCGGGATAATGAGCTTGTCTGGATTGCCCACGATGACGTGCTCGGATGACAAGTCGATCAACAACACGACTTTGGACGGGGACGGGGATGGAAAGTTCAATAATTCGCTCTCGTAGAACCCGTAAAAACTTTGATGGTTCGCGTACTCGTACACGACCGCGGAGCCGCCCGTGCTGAGGTTCACGAAAGGGGATCCAGAGAGCGTCGTCCAACTCCAGTCGTCGTTGTCGGTCTCGAACGTGTAGGCCGCTGTCATGTTCGTCTCGGTCACGAGGACATTTTTCCCTTCCGGGACAGGGAGATCCCCGCGCGATTTTGAATACGGGTTATATGCTTGCCATGACTTGTGGAAGGCGGAATGCGACACGCGCACCTCATCCATCACGGGCTCGTAAATGTCGTCACCAGCGAAGGCAATCGTGGCGATCGCAGGCTCCGAGGTGATGTTGGCTTGCTGGAACGCGATCGTGAACTGCCCGATGATGTCGGTCGTCACGTTGCCGATAAACACGTCCGCATCGGCTGGCTCGTCGTAGAAAAGGATGGAAACGGGCTTGCCTGGGATCGGATGTCCACCAAAGTCGTCATCATCATGAAGAACGCCCGACACGACGCAGTCGAAGTAATCATCCCCTTGCGGATCCACGCGGGGATACACGTCGAGACCAAGCTCGACCAGGCTCGCCTCGCGGGTGATCGAGAAGTTCATGGTCGAGACGAGCGAATAATCCGTCCACAAAAAATGACTTTTCCACTTGTACGCGGAAAGGGTGTATTCTCCAGGCGTGAACTTGGTCTCGTCGATTAAAATCGAGTCTTTATTAGCGCCCGATTCCCCATACCTTGTAGTGCGGTAAACTAGGCTGGAACCCGAAGTGATCGCCAGGTAGATGTCCGTGCTCGCAGTCAAGGTATATTCTATGTATAAAAAGTCCCCGAGGGCGACCGTGGCGTCCGTGATGCCGGAACTCGACCCGATCGCCGTGATCGTGGCTACCTGGGCGGATGGCGTTGAGGAAGAACTGGTTTGGAACAGCACCTCGACCGTGAAGGCAAGCAATCCGAGAATCCCTGCAAACGTCATGGACACGCTTTTTGCGCTCCGACGAGGCCTCCTTATTACGCTCGTGATGACGAATGAATGCTCGTCTAGCGAGTAATCTATCTTGTAACGTTTCGTCCACCGGTAGAACCATGCCGCGATCGTCGTAGGGGATCGTCCCGATCTCACGGTATCAGCAATGAGCGAACCGGCTTTAAAGAGCAAGACCGACACGAGCAAGATGCAGGTCAGAATGACCGAGAACGTCATGATCGGATCGATGAGATCTTTGATACTATCCCGATCGTCGCCATTTCGGGCGATCTCGTTGGCCATACCACCTGTGTCGCTCACGCGGGGCATTCCATCGCCGTCCGGCCTGATGTCGTTGCCAATAACTTCGTTGCCATTCGACGTGAGCAGGTCCACGCCGCTCCCGGCAAGTCCCGTGATGGTATTATCGATGATGGTATTATCGTGTGATAGACTCAGTTTTATACCTATCTCAATGAATGAAATGACGTTTGCTTCGATCGTGTTACCGTGCCCGAATTCCAGGTACACGCCATGCGTGGCGCGGGAGATGGAATTGTTGTAGACAACAACATCAAGCGACTCGGTGATGGCGATCCCTTGTGGATTCCCTCGAATCTTGCAATGCTTTATCCCGACATCGCAGCTCGCGTCCTCCACGTGAATGCCTCGCTGGGACGTCCGGGAGATTATCGTCTCCTCGATATCTATCGCGCTGGAACCCTTGATATGGATGCCCACGGCACAGTCTCCGACGATCGCGCTGTTGATCGTGACATTATGACATCGAACGAGGTAGATGCCATCCTTGAACCCGGCGATCGAGACGTTTTCGATCAACACGTTCGAGCAGTCGTACAATTCGATGGCTGGTACCGTGCTTGTAAGATTGCCCCGCAAGCGGCAATCCTTGATGACGATGAAATCGGCACGGCTCTTCAGCGTGATGACAGTAGAATTGAAGACACCACCCATGGAAACGATGTACGGGTTATACTTGCTTCCGTTCCCTGTCCAATTGACTGGAATGACCATTTCCATCGGGATGGTAACTTGAGAATCCGATATACTGATGTCCCTCTTATCGGTTTGAGCCGCAATAACATTAGTCGTTATCGAGGGCTCTTTTGACGCATTAAAGGCATTGATGAAGATTCCGGCAACAAACGCCAGTATACAAGCCATTTTGACAAGTATGATCATCTTTTTGACGGCTGCTTTCTTCATGTTATTCACTCGTAAGGCGTAATTCCGAGAACGAGGAGATCCGATCATGTAAAGGAGGCAAGATCCTCCAGATCTGAGAACCGGAAACATCTCTTTCAATCGCCCCGATCGCTCTTATCGGAGATATTTCGGCCGGAAATAAAAAGCAAGGCCTTTTCCAGGGAGTATGTCGGGAAAAGGAGGCGTGGAGGAGCCCGTCCTTGCCATTGGGATCCTGATCGCGATGCTGCATTCTAAAACACTGACTCCGTGGATCCAGATACTCGCGAAGTGGTTAAAAACATTCGCTTGCCTGGATCAGGAGGTTCTCGCCGCGGACGTCTGCCATCATCGAGTGATGGACGGAAAAAGCCTCGGAGATCTGGTCATGGGTATGCCCGGCATGCACGGGGGCGGCGGTCGCGCCACTCCGGGTCCTCGCCATGGTGCTCTCGACCTGGCCCGACCATCCGAATCCATGAATGGCGGGCTCGATCGATGCATGGCCACGAATATCTACTGGAAAAACCCGGATACTCGGGAGATAATATGAATGCAACGGGAAAAAAGAAGGAGAAAGTTAAAAGGTGACATAATCGTCGTTGAATTTGATGCTTGGCAATTAGAGGAATAAAAAAAATGTCCCCCTCCGGATCCGTCGGGGCTGACCCCCGCCCCGCGCGCCACGCCTCGCTCGGCGCCGTCAAGTCCATGGCTCGCGAGCGGGGCGGGGAGTGCCTCTCCCGCGTGCTGCGCTCGCCCCTCGATCCAGTCGTGTGCAGGTGCAAGAAGGGGCACGCGTGGGAAACGAAGGCTCGCAACATCGTTGCCGGGTCATGGTGCCCGTGGTGTGCCGTGGCATCGCGGAAGCGGCCGAGGGCCAAGCGATACTCGATGGAGGACATGCGTGCCCTTGCCCGGCGGAACGGGGGCGACTGCGTGGACGAGGCCACGTCCTTTCCCGGCGTCGTTGCCAAGCTGCGATGGTCATGCGGGAAGGGGCACGAGTGGTACGCGGCGGCTCGGCACGTGCTGGCAGGGTCGTGGTGCCCGTTCTGCGCAGCCACGTCGCGTGGCCGCGGTCCGGTGGATGAGAAGGTCGCGATAGTTGCAGCATCTGCCGCTGCCGAGCATGGCGGGGAATGCTTGTCCTTGAACCACGTGCACGCGAGCATGGCCCTGGCGTGGCGATGCGCGGCGGGACACGAGTTCCGGTCGAGGTTGTCCCGCGTGCAGCAAGGACACTGGTGCCCCCGGTGCAAGCGCGCTGCCAAGCACCCTCCTGCCAAGCCGATCAAGTCGCGGGAGCGCCGGGAGCGCCTGGCTGACCTTCGAGACAATGCAGACTTGTTGCTCGGCGGTCGATTGCTCTCGCGCGCGTTCCTCGGCGAGCACGTGCCCTTGATATGGGAATGCGACAAGGGGCACAGGTTCTCCGCGACCCCGGCGCAGCTCGAGAGCGCGGTATCGTGCCCTCACTGCCATCCGTCGTGGTGGGGGCCGCATCGCCGCCCGGGCGACATGGACGAGTTCAAGTTCGCCACGACGGTCAAGGTCGCGAGGCGCTATCGTTGGCACGGCCGGCCGACGCGGCGGCTCTTGCTGCGGGAACTCGACCCCCGCAAGCAGCACGTCGCGGAATCGATCGCGGGCGACCTGCTCGCCAGGGCGCCGCCCGCCGCGCTGGCCCGGCACCGCGAGCGGGTGCAGCGCTACCTTGCAGGCATCGATTCCGCGCGCGAGTTGGTCGACGAGTTCTACCCGGGCTACACGAAACCCCGGTTCCTGGAGCTGTGCACGCCGGGCGGCGCGCCGTTCGGCTGGATCGCCATCAAGGTCCGGTTCAACAGCAAGAACCGGGCGCTCGTCGACACGTTCTTCGCCGGCGGGTTCGACTACCTGGACATCGCGAGGCACATCTGGCGAGCCGTCGCCCCCCTCGTGCATTACATCATGTTTGACATCCGGCGAGGCGCGCAAGAAATCGATTGGGCGATACCCGGGGATCTAATGCCCGAGCGTATCTACCAACTCCTTGTTTCCACTGAGGATCGAGGCTGGATCTGGTGCGGGTCGAGCAATGCCCCTGGTCGCCCGCCAGCCCGGCCGGTTTCGCCAGGCACTAGAGATACAGGAAAAGACGGGAAGGTATAATGTTATTTATCTGGACGATTCGATCGTTAGAAAGGCAAGATCCACTCAAGCCCGCGGATGTGGGCGTGAAAGAACGAGAACGCAAGCGATCCAACCATGGAGAAGGAAAAGAACCGAGACAATCGCTACCGGCGAGAGAGTGCATTGGAGCGATTCGTAATGTCCCTTCCATCCCTTGTCTTACAGGCTACACTAATCATCTTCTCGGTGATCAGTTGTATCATTGTCATCGTCTCCTCACTCGATGAAGAATCCGGTGGGTTCACGGAAGCCCTTGCGTCCGGCCCGTATCCGTCACTACTGGGAATAATGGCTGTTGTCTCCGTGTTATGTGTCGCATTGCTGGTTCTAAAGAAGAATTACGCGAGCAGGCATCCGATCTTGCGTACCACGGCTCCCGCTAAGCTACCCGTTCCCGAGGACAAGCCGGCGAGGCTCACCGTGGTTGGACGGCCCCTCGTGAAAGCTTTCGTCCAGGATATCAAGCCGGGAAAGTTTCGCGCCGCGTGGTGGCTCATGCACAAGAAACGAGCATCCACGATCGCCATGCAGCTAGCCATCACCGCGGCCGTTACGATCGGGCTCTCGATCATGTTCGAGGCAACGCACGTCCTGCGGGGCGCTGTTGGAGAAATGGTACGGGGATTCGCCATTGCTACGCCGGCAGCTACGCTCCTCATCACCTGGCTCATCTTGTCTATCACCGGGACTGGCACGAGCGGTCTTGTTTCGGAAGCTTCCCCCATCTCGCCGCGCACGATAAAATCTCTCGCGTCCGGAGCAATCGTCATGATCCTGGTCGTGATCACGCTGTTCCTCGCGGGAGGTTACGGGTCTGTGGGCTTGCTAGTTATCTGGACTCTGGGCATCGGATGCATCGGCGGGGTCATCATCGCGTGTCTCGTGCGCCGGGCGAAGCGCCACATCGACGCCCGGCTGGACGACATTACCAAGACATTCATCTCGCGCAAACATCCAAGAGTACGTCATACCTACATGCACGAGCTCCGCGAGCAAGCGGCTGAAGCAGGGCTCGAGATCCCCCGGGCAATGACATATGACCAATTCCGTGCCTACATCGAGGGCAAGGCCAAGACCAGGACCAGGTCCAAGTCTCGCGTCGTGACCGTCGACGAGATGCTTGACGAGCTCGGGCTCGATGACCACCTAGCCCTCGACAAGCAACAGTTGGACGTTCATCATTACCTCGACCAGCTCGTTTCTATGGCCTTGTTAGAGGGGCTGTTGATGGTCACGGACAAGCCAGGCGTGTTCATTCCTTGCATCAATCCATCAGTCTTGCTTGCAGAGCGACTGAAACCTGCTCTAGCTCGCGCCAAAGCGGGGGTCGCCAAATCGCATTATTTCAAGGACGATGGCAATATCACGCCAGCGCCCCCGCCTCCACCGTCTCCTCAACGACAAAGCCATAAAAACAAAGAAGATCGCGTGCACGAGGAACCGAGGGGCGGGCGCGGATGGCGCGAGAGAGACGTGCAAGGCACCATCGCTTCGCCGTTATTTGAGGGGTTTTACCATGAAAAGGAAGCCGGTATCAAGAAAACACCCATCTCATACAAGCCGGGGAAGCTCAACGTTGTTCTGGCAGGATTCCCGACCCGCCTCACGAATGCCTCTGTATCAGATCGAATGAAAGCGGGGATCCCGGTCGCTCTTCGCTGCTCCGCTTGCCAACGAGGTCCGGACCAGATTGCCGACCTTGCCTTTTTCACTTTCGAGTCATCGAGTAAGCTATCGCGTGCCTTCCACGCCAGGATTGACGCGCTATGCCCTTCATGCATGGAGAAGCACGGGATCCGCGCCGTGGAAGACAAGTTGTCTCCCGATCCTGACGTCGTCTACCGGTTCTTGCGCGACAATGACGAGTTAGGAAAGCGACCTTGGACGTTCGACGAGTTGGCAGAGGCTATCGGCGCGCTTTCTGACGATGCAAAGCGTCGATTGAACGATCAACTCGGTCGCTTGAGGAGCGATCTCAAGGTGCGAATCCTTACAGACGGGACGTACTTGTTCAATCGCAGCGGGTATTTAATCGTCTATGAGGGGCAGATGAGGCCAGGAGAATGTCAAGAATGCGGGGTCGCTGAATCGAACGACCCGTCATCAGCATGGCATGTCGCGCGAATACGGTTCCGCGACGACACGAAACAAGTGCTCGAGATCGTGAAGGGGAGCCAAGTCGCGAACGAAATGTGTACCGCCTGCGCTAAAAAATACGGCGTGAACATTCAAGGGTATGAGTCTAGAACCGAAGGGTAATGAGAGATTAATGATATTGACCTCGAGTTAATAAAAACAACATCGTGACTTCACCTCTTCGTTCGGAACTTTCAGACCCTCCAAGAACGCGCGTAGATCCTTCAGCAAACCATCGAGCGTCGGATGAAACTTGTTATGGGTTATCCATTCGCGCATAAACTTCCATAGCTGCTCGATCAGGTTCAGTTTTGGCGAATATGGCGGGAGAAAGATTAACTCAAGCTTGTGCTTCACCAAAAATTGAAATTTCTGGATGATCTTGGCGTGATGCACCCTCGCGTTGTCCAGGATGAGCACGATCTTCTTCACGCCCTCGTTCTTGATGAGGAGTTTCTAGAGGAGTCGACGAAACGTCCCGGCGGCGCTTGATGATGGCTGCCACCTTTGGATTGCTCTTGACCGCATCATGGAAGGGCTGGAAAGATTAGATCGTATGGGGAATTCAAACTCAGATGACTTACGTTCACGTTGATAAGCGGTACATTTCCGTGAAGACTGTGAAATTCTTCTACGAGCACGTCTTCCCGCATTGCATCCATCCCCGAATCGAAAAGTTACTAGAAGCAGCATGGTATATCGAGGATGAATATGGCACGGCTTCCGACGGGCCGCGGTATCCGCGCATCTATCGAGAGATCCTCCACGCCAGCGGGGGCTTGGATACCTCGGCTCTCGAGCGGACGATCCATGAAGTGGGCGGCCAAGTCGATGACCCGTGCCATCTCTTCATCCCGCCTTGGCTTGATTTGCTCCTCACCCGCGCCGCTATCTCGAGGGAAACGCTCGTGACAAGTGCAAAAAATATGGGCGGTTTCGAGCCTTTCAAATCATAGAAAAAGGGAGAGATACCCGCCCCCGTCCTGGCCGGATAGCTATGGTGGTAATATTAAGCAAGTAACCGGTTTTTTAATGCGGTACATGTCCGGCCTCGACTTCACGAGCCACGGGAACCCATCACGCGCCACCGATTCTTGCAAGACCAGCTCGCCGAGCGGCACCAGCACTTTCCCTTTCAGTGCTGCCACGAAATGTTCCAGCTCCCGCAGCGCCCCGCGCTCGTCGCCCGCCTCCTCCAGCAAGCGCGCTGCCCGCAACACTGCCTCGATCGTCCGTTGCTCCACGTACATTTTGCTTGTCGCTCGTCATCGTTTTGCCTCCTTGCCCGCCAGCGGCCGCTTGAACACGGCCTCCCACGTGCCCGCGAACACCCCGTCACCCTTACCGGTCTTGGTTAAACCCGCCAGCTCCCAGCCGAGCTTCCCGTACGCACCCAGCAAATCCCCCAGCGACGCCAGCCCCGTGATGCCCGGCTCGCTATCGCCCTCGTCTTGCGCCTTGTACGAGAGCGCACCTGCCGCGGTGACCGACGAGGCGATCCCCACTCCGATGTATTCCCACCTGGTTATCGCGGGTTTGCCCGGGGATGCTGACGGCGCGACGTCCGTTTTCGACGCCGGCGCCCGCCCGAGCAGCCGCAGCCATTCGTCCTTGCCGCCCTTGAGGGCACTGGCCACGATGCTCGGCCCCGCGTGGAACCGCGCTTGGAGGTCGACATACCGCAATGTCGGTTCCTGCTCGAATGCCTCGCAAATCGCCAACCGGCGCTCGACCTCGTCCTTCCGTAGCCGTCGCATGGGATGATATCGTACTATCGAGTACTTAAGCCTTGCTATCTGTAACCCCACGTGCTCATCGATTGTGGTGCTATTGCTATCGATCTGCTATCAGTTTACCTTAATTAAACACCGGCTGCTATTGGTTTGCTACGGATTACTCCTTGATCGATTCTCTTCTCTACTCACCATCGTACATGATGGCACGTGGATATATGAATGTATAGTGATATACTCGTGGAAATGTATATATCGACCGTATTTGTAATGTGTCTCACGGAGAAAGTGAACGCCGCGCGAGCAAACCGCGGGTGGTGCCCGGCTGTGCCTTCAGATCGTGCCCTCATATCCGGCGATCAAGCAAATCGATAACAAAATCCACTCCCTCCCTCTCCCCGATCCCTACCCTCCTTTTGGCAGCCGCGGCCCACCCTACCTTTCCTCGGTCGTGCACGAGTCTTTTCGGCGCAAATATAGCGATCGGCGCGAATGGCACATCGAGGTTCCATACCCGCTCGGGTCTTTCTTCTCCCCGTCGGTTCTTTTCTCGAGTCAAGCATGGTCTACACGATTGCTAAATGAGGAATTTATAAATTCCTTCTGACCATCTTTGTCTATAACTCGTTGAAGCGGGATATCGCTCGCAGCTCGCGGGATCAAGCAAGGAAAGGAGAATGTTAGCCAGCCGATGAATGCCATCAAGAAAGGAACGATCATCAAGGGCCCGCAATGGGCAGAGCCGGTCATCGTCGATCTCTTGGAAGACTTCGGGGAATACAAGCACATCGTTGGCTCGACCCGCAATTCCCACATTCATATCGAATTGGAATTGGAATCACGAATCACATTGTCAGCAGATATACAAGCCCCGAGGGAGTCACGTGCCCGAGTTGGTCAATGAATCCCATCGTTTTGAGAAGTGCCTTGTACCTATGGATCGATGCGGGAGGGAACGGGGGGCGCATCCCTTGATGGATGCATTTCAAGCAAGTCTCCTCTTTTTCTTGGAGCCGTTTGGTGCTGATGGTAGGTAATTCTACAGGTGTGTCGTCGTCCCTGAAGAAATAGACCATCCGAGAAGGATAATCGAACTTGTGGCTGGACATCATGTGAACAGACCAGAGAATGAAGGAGATGATCTTGTGGCCTGCAGTTATATCGGTGATGATCGAGTTCGATCGCTCTTGGTCGTGAAGCCGAGCGACTGCCTCGATGGAGGGCAATAGATCTTGCTCGTTTATCTGGAGATACCGTATCTCGATCACGTGATCCGAGAGTTTGATCTCTTCAGTGATGTTGTTCTTGATAATATCGATGATTGCCTCGTATTCGGGCGTATTGTATTTTGAATAGACCACGTACATCTTGCGAACGGCATACCGCTTCATATAGATGAAGATCGAGCGCGCGTGGCCGCCCATCCCGCAGAACAAGGTAACGGGGATCGGATCGAGCTGCATGATTACTCTCCCTCCGAGAAGATTGATGCGCGTGCCTTAATGGCTTGATGTCCAAAGAATACGCAATACTTCTCTTCTACATTTCCTGGAAATCTCACGACGAGTTCGAAGGATGGCATCCGCAATATCCAGCGGTATTGGAGAGGCGCGATATATCCGATGAGCGGATGTTTCAGCCTTTCCGAGATGATGCGGGGGGTCACACTATTACCTGTATGGACGCGCAGCGAATTACCGACAAAGAATACCATGCGGAACAAGAACTGCATGCCTCGGGAACCGTCGATCCCTTTTTCGAATATTTGTACCGCCATCAACGGCCGGGTAGATAGATCGAAGACGAATGATACAGGCTGGTACCGCTCGCTTGGATTCTTCAAGTGGAAGACTGCCCGATTCGGTTCATCCTCGACAAGGTCGTACTTGTACCACGAGATGACGTGGAAAGGACCATAGCCGAATTGATCTGATCCCATCAAGTTGTGCGGGTCCTGGATAGTGACTTGATCGGATTCCGAATGGCGATCGCCGAACACTAGTGGAAAGGCTTGGGGTCGATAGTCAAGACGAAGTTCGTTGAAGAAAAGCTTGGTGAATTGGTAGTACGTGTCGATTCCATTGCTCAACACCCTTTCGAGCTCTGCCGTGATGGTATCCGCGGTACTGGCATCGCCAGGCTTGAGCGTTTGGGCGATGAGTTCCAAACCTGGCTTGATTTGGTCTGGATCCAGTCCTTTGCTTAGTCCTTGCTGGAACAGCTTCTCCCGCGGCGTCATGCTTTCGGCAAGATCGCTCGACCGGAAGGACCAATCGACGAAATAGTGGTACAGGAAATCATACTTGTATTTGGGGTCGAGATCTTGATAATGTGCCTTTGAAGACCGGTTATAGAGCAAGTGCAGCTTTGATGTCCAGCGATCACGCGAGCCATAAACGGCCGACAGCACTCTCTCCCACTCGGAGAACACGGCCTCGACCTCGGGATCCCTCTCCGGGCGCCATTTCTCCACGATGGCGTACTTGCGGATGGTATCGACGAATATGGTCGCGATAAACAGCCCATATTGTTCGAAGAATTCCTGGTGGTAGACTCTTTCATCGAACACTTCCTTGAATAGATTCACGATCTCGGGCCGACTCTTTCCAGCGAGGAGCGCGGGATCCTTGACAAGATTGTAGATCTTCTTGAACCGCAGCTCCGGAACGAACACGTGGACATCGGACGGCTCGTCGGTGATTCTCTTACCCAAGACACGACCGGCGCGCCCGAGGCGCTGCGCGAACTCGTCGTAAGTGCGAAAGTCGATGAAGAGGAAGTCGATGTTCTGCCGCCCTTGATCTAGGGCAGGATTGCGGTTGAAATTAAAGCCGATGTCGACCGTGTTCGTCGCGAAAATGCATCGCCCACCCACCTATATTAATCTTCCGGTGTTCTTTGTTTACCATGGTTGGATTAAAACTGCTGGCGTGTTCATACTTGCGACGTCGCTCGCCGTGGTTCTTTGTTTACCATGGTTGGATTAAAACTCCAAGATCCTCAAGAACACCTGATGCTTGGTCATAAATTGCGTTCTTTGTTTACCATGGTTGGATTAAAACGGGGCCTGGCTTGGCATCCCGGGCGATTGGAAGAAAAATGTTCTTTGTTTACCATGGTTGGATTAAAACCGAGCTGTGCGCGGTCGGAACTCGCATATGTCGCGGTCGGTTCTTTGTTTACCATGGTTGGATTAAAACTTAGGACCGCAGCACCGACGCGATGACCACCATCGAGTTCTTTGTTTACCATGGTTGGATTAAAACGTAAAACATGATCAGCATGTGATCACGAGAATTACACGTTCTTTGTTTACCATGGTTGGATTAAAACGAAGGCCAAAGAAACCCGAGGAAATACCCGTTAGTGAAGTTCTTTGTTTACCATGGTTGGATTAAAACACGACGTGTACGAGTTTTACTTTTGCCTCGATCCGAAAGTTCTTTGTTTACCATGGTTGGATTAAAACGAAAATCGTTTTCACGTTCATTTTTTCCACGGCTATCTACGTTCTTTGTTTACCATGGTTGGATTAAAACTATGTACGATGAAGATGATACTATTTGTTGGGTCTTTGTTCTTTGTTTACCATGGTTGGATTAAAACGACGTCGATATCGGGGTGGCTCCGGATGCCAGTGCCCGGTTCTTTGTTTACCATGGTTGGATTAAAACTCGATATGGTGTATGCACTCGTATCGACGGGGCGGAGTTCTTTGTTTACCATGGTTGGATTAAAACGATGGTGGAACACCCTCAGTCGGCAGGCATGGACGGGAGTTTTTTGTTTACCATGGTTGGATTAAAACGCTACCAGCGATGAACGTGATATAAAAACCTACCGGAGTTCTTTGTTTACCATGGTTGGATTAAAACATAGACGAGATTGACGCACCACGCACCACCATTGAAGTTCTTTGTTTACCATGGTTGGATTAAAACGTATAACGGAACATCCGATAATGGCACTATTTATAGCTCTAGATGGGTTCTTTGTTTACCATGGTTGGATTAAAACGGAATGCTGTACGAGAGGTCGCATGTTTAAGCCGCGTTCTTTGTTTACCATGGTTGGATTAAAACTTATACAAGCGATTCTAACAAGGAGTTGAATAACGAGTTCTTTGTTTACCATGGTTGGATTAAAACAAACGACAAGAAGAACAAGACGGTTTCAACACTTCTTTCGTTCTTTGTTTACCATGGTTGGATTAAAACTTATATTCGTTTTGGGAATTGTAATATGTAAAGCCCGGTTCTTTGTTTACCATGGTTGGATTAAAACGCAGATCCAGGGGATTTGTTTTCTAAACATGCTCAGTTCTTTGTTTACCATGGTTGGATTAAAACGGAAAAATGAAATCGTGATCGTTTCCAAGTATATCACCAGTTCTTTGTTTACCATGGTTGGATTAAAACGAATTCAAGGCGCTCGTCCCAGGACAGCACGTAGCCAGTTCTTTGTTTACCATGGTTGGATTAAAACGCAAGGACATTAACGTTGAAATTTGGTTAGGCGAAGAGGAAAGTTCTTTGTTTACCATGGTTGGATTAAAACTTTGTAATCCTGGGTGACGGGGATATACTCTTGAAGATGGCTGTTCTTTGTTTACCATGGTTGGATTAAAACTTATATTCGTTTTGGGAATTGTAATATGTAAAGCCCGGTTCTTTGTTTACCATGGTTGGATTAAAACGCAGATCC
>JAUQYZ010000359.1 GCA_030587475.1 Candidatus Sigynarchaeum calidifontis | reverse complement strand
GGGCGAGCTCGCGCGCACGCGGAAGCCCGGCACGCCGTACCACGAGTTCGCGTGCACGGCGTGCGGGAAGGTGGGCGACCGCCACCAGGTCTCGGCACGCGTGGCGGCGTTGCTGCTGAAACGTGCAATCGAAAATGCTGCCCCCGCGACGACGGGAACCGAGAATGATTCACGATCACCCGCGGGTTTCCTCTAACGACCCGCCCGGCAAAATCTTGGCTATTTGCCAAGTTTGTCTACAATTATAGTTAGAGTCGATTCGTCATCCATACGCCTATTCAAATTGCTCCACAAGCACCCCGGGCGAACCATCGCATATTAACGGGCGTGAGGAAAATCGTCATATTCTCAGTTAAAATAGGCGACCGAAGGCCTCTTTCTCTCGAAATCCCTCAACCATTTCACATACTCGTCACAAAGAGTGAACAACTGGTCACGGCTGAGTGCTAAGGACTTCAAACTCGCGAGATTCACGATCGTATTGGGGAGGGAAAATAACGGGTTTTTTCTTAAGTCGAGAACTTTGAGCGATTTTAGATCGCCGATCGATTCGGGGAGAGAGGACAACTGGTTACCAGAGAGATTCAGTTCCTGCAGCGACGAGATCTGTCCTATCTCCGCGGGGAGAGACGAGAGCCGGTTATTTTCGAGATATAGTTCTTTAAGCGACGTGAGACGTCCTATCGTCCCGGGGAGAGAGGATAAAGCGTTGTTATTTACCCGATTTATCCAATGTCCGTTCCTTGTCGGCTCACTGGGTACGTGTATGCGGAAGTTAGGTTCGGGAACGTGGTGACAATTACGCCGGGACACTTCCTCTTGCCCATCACAATTATATACCAACGTCCCACGAGTAGAACTATTACCGTGTATTGTGACCTGGCGAATCAATACATCCAGCTGACACTGGACTCATTAGTGCATCATGCTTATCTTGGATGAAGTGGGAAAAAATACGCCGGTTTCGCCAGAAAACCATCCTTGAGGCGGATAATATGAGTTTAGATTCATTGGATGCGCCGTCAATCCGGCGGCTCTTTAAATTCCTCCACAAGACAAAACTGAGCATTCCTCTCGTCCTGGTAGCGAAAGGTATCATTGAACGCATTGGTAAAGGCTTCAAGTTCCGGCGATTGAACATGGTCGCCGTCGGCCAGTCGCACCTCGATGCCGCATGGCGTTGGCGCAAGAAACAGACCATACTCAAGGCCCGGGCGACGTTCAGCAAGGCCATCAAGCACATCAAGGAGTATCCTGGCTTCACTTTCGCCCAGACTTCCCCGGCTTATTACGCGTGGATGAAGCAGCATTTTCCCGCGCTTTATGAGGACATCAAGGAAGCGGTGCGGCGCGGGCAGTGGCTGCTGCTCGGGGGCATGTGGGTCGAGCCCGATCTCAACATGCCGTCCGGGGAGGCACTCGTCCGCCAGCGGCTCTATGGCATGCGATATTTCAAGGACGAGTTCGGGAAGATGCCCGACATCGAGTTCTGCCAGGACACGTTTGGCTTCAACTGGGCGCTGCCCCAGATCCTCGCCAAGAGCGGGGCGCGCATGTTCGGGACCGGAAAGATCTTCTGGAACGACACGAACGATTTTCCCGTCGGCATGTTCCACTGGCGCGCGCCGGATGGCACGACAATCCCCACCCTCCTCATGCATTTCGGGTACTTCCTTCCCATCAACTATGGCAAGCGCTATCCGGATCTTTACCGGCTCATGGCCGGGAAGACCCGGCCCGGCGTCGATCCCGTCTTCGACTACAAGACGTCCTTGAAAAAAATCCGCCAGGCCCAGTCGAAAGAACTGATGCTCGACACGGTGTTTGGTTACGGCCTCGGCGACGGCGGGCATGGCCCCATCGAGGCCGAAATGGTGATCGTGAGCGCGATCCACACGTTGTTCCCGAAACGGTTCCGGTTCTGCCGTGAAGGCGACTTTTTCAGGCAGTTCGCTCCCCATTTCGACCGCTGGGCGACGTGGAACACCGAGATCTATCTCGAGCTGCACCGCGGCGTGCTCACGACGAACGCCCTCGTGAAGCGGTACAACCGGAAGCTGGAGATCATGCTGGAAGGCTGCGAGAAGGCTTGTGTCCTTGCCTCCCTCCTTGGCGCCCCATACCCGCGTGACAAGCTCTCCTCTTGCTGGAAATCCGTGCTGTTCAACCAGTTCCATGATATATTGCCCGGCAGCTCGATTTTTGAAGTGTACCGTGACGCGTTCCAGGATTACGAGGACGTGAAAACGACCCTGGGATCGATCTTCCGAGCAGCAATTTCACGCATCGGTGTTGCCGTGCAACGCCACGGGCGCAAGGAAAAACGCTCCATAGTGGCCTACAACCCGCTCGCGTGGTCTCGCCTTTCTATCATGGAGGTGCCGGTGGTGGAAATGGTCGCGGCGACCGATCCTGGACTATTAGACGAGAGATCGGGCGTCGTGCAAGTCACGCATTGCGGTTCCTACTTGTTGCCCGTCGAGATGGCAGCAACGAGCGTGGCCCCGGTCTCGGCAGAGGCGGCCATTACAGCCGTGAAAGCGCTCGTGCGATCATCGAATGCCTTGCGCGTGGGCGAGCGAGATACAGACATCACCTTGGAAAATGAACGGGTTCTTTGCGTGATCGACAAGCGCACCGGCTATTTGAAAAGCGTGAAGAACAAGGAATCCGGCGTGGAAGGGCTCTCCGGACCCGGGAACCGCATATTGCTCTTCGGCGACGACCCGAAAAAATATCCCCCTTGGGAAATCGACACGGAGTACTTGAACAAGCCCATCGTGGTCGATGACACTTGCAAGAGTATCAAGGTCATCGAACGCGGCCCGCTGCGCTGCGGCGTGGAGGTCGTCCACGTTCACGACCGGAGCACCTTCGTCCAGCGAATTTTCTTGCAAGCCGGGGACGATCTCCTCCGGTGCTCGATGGATGTCGACTGGCACCAGCAGAAAACGCTCTTCAAGCTCGGGTTTCCCGTGGCCATGGCAAGCGACGACGTGGTTTCCGACATCCCGTACGCGTGCATCCCACGCCCGATCGTTCCCAAGACCCCGTACGAGAAGGCACGGTGGGAATACAGCTGCCACAAGTGGATCGACGTATCGGACGGGAGAAACGGCATCGGCTTGCTCAACGATTGCAAGTACGGCTTCAGCATGGCGGGCAACGAAATCAGGCTAACAGTTCTCAATGGCCCCGTCTACGCGGGATACGCCAAGGAGACCATGTTCGTGAACCGGGATGACGCGTCGATCCCGGAGTACGTGGACCAGTTCCGCCACGAAAACATCCAATACGCCGTTTACGTCCACGCGGGCGACTGGCGGACAGGCACGTGGAAAAAAGCCATCGAGCTCAACGACCCAATCGTCCCGTACATGGTGGATGTCACGAGTGAAGCATCCCGGGGCTTGAATATTGACGTGACTCGCGGTCTCGTGTCGTGCATCCCCGATCACGTCGTGGTAACGGCGTTCAAGGTCTGGGAGGACGAACCGAACCAGGCGGAGCCTTTGACGTTCGTCGCGAGGGTCGTTGAAATGGCCGGAAGGGGCCCCGTTGAGGCAAGGATCACCCTCTCGAAGCAACTCAAGGTGACCCAGGCGGAGCTGGTCGACTTGCTCGAATTGAATGCCGCGACGTCCCGTGATGCGAGGATTTCTGGTAGCGAGATCACGGTCGAGATGCGGCCACACGAGATAGCCACGCTGCGCATCAAGATCGACCGGGGCATATGAGAGGGCCTCCTGTCGATCCTTTTCACTTCCCGACTTGGAGCAACCGCGACAAGTCGAAATCATTGTCGCCAGCTTGCACGTTGAGGAAGAACACGATGGCGTGATCCGTTGCGACGGCGTGGTCCCGACCAACAGAGGGGTCGAGCTTGAAGGGAGGGTCCCACACTATCCAGGGAAGATCCGAGAAGAACTTGTTGGACTGGAGCTTGATCCTGTAGCCGTCCCTGGATGTTTCCTCGAGCACCGTGATCCTCGGGAGGATAGCCTGGGGGTACTGCCCGTCCTCCGGGGCACCCCACTCCTCGCGCAGCCGGTAATCCCACATCTGGACAGGTACCCTGTGCGGCTTGTAGGAGAGGAAGAGCATGGAGCGGTCGTAATAGCAGAGGTGCAGCGGTAACTTCTTGTCGGGGAAATGCTCGTTATAGATTCGGGCAAGCTCCTCATCATCGGCGGGATCATAGACCTGGAGAATATTCATCATCCGCTTCTCGCGGATGCTTTTCCTGAGGCGTGGGTCGAGGGGGTCTTCGAGCTCGAGCACCTGGGAAGGCACCGCGTTGTCGGGGTACTTGATCGCGAGCCATTGCGCGACCTCGTCCAGCGTGGCGAATGTAATGCCTGGAAGGCTTTCTTCAAATAGCTTGTCGAGGAATGCCTTGATGAACATGTTGTCCTCATCGAAATGCGCATCGTGGTCTTCTTGATGCACGAGGAAGATGAAATGGTCGTTGTATTTCATGTTCTTCAAGTAGTCATAGAGTAATTCTGTCATATAATGCGGCTTGACTTGCTTCGTAATGCCATTCGCTCGCAAATCGTCGGGATCGGTAGAAAAGATGGTGGAACCTTGCGGGCTGAGATGCAGCGTGTTCACGAGATCACGGACAGTCCACTGGAACAAGAAGAGCTCGAAACGCTCGTTTTCTCGGGCGGGGATGCGGAACTGGTGCTTGCTCGGCTTGTATGCGTCCCACGGGGCTCCCCGATGGTACATGCTCGTATCGCAGCGCTCGTGATCCCAGCCCATGCCCCATAGCCCTTTGAACCCGATTGATAAAGCAGCGAGGACAAAGTTCGTGCCGACCGAGCCGACCCACTGGTCGATGCCCGCGACATTCGCGTATGCCGGGTAACCGATCTGGTTAAAGGCATTGGACACCCCATCCGCGGTCTCCTTGAGGAGCGTTTCAGCTTCTTCCGCCGTTTTCTGGATGTTATAATTGACGTGGTTATCGTAGAAATACGAGGTTGGCATGATTGCAAACGCGTCATCAAATGATTCGTGCCAGTCCTTGATCTTCCGGGCCATCTTTTCTGCGACGGGCGTGTCGATAAGCCAGGTTATCGGCACGTTCTTCTCGTGCAATATGCGTTCGAGCGGGGTGAAGGTGATGCCATACTTTCGAGCCTCGCTATCATCGTACAAGTACATGTAGGATGAACCGAAGACCTTCTCGCCAACCTTTCCCGCTCGCTTTCGGGCCACGTGGCCAGGTTCACCGTTCGCCTTCTCCGGGTAGAATTGCGGGAGCCAGGACGGGTCCCAACCCCGGTGGTAATTCGCTTGGAGGCAGAACACGACGAAGAATTCCTTGCCGGTAAACGTCCGGACCGGAACCTTGACCTCTCGGATGTTGTCACCCTCGCCGACCGTGAAAATGGCATAATCGATATCGGGATGATACGTTTTCCCGAGTAACGTGAGAATAAAATCATCGCCATCAATGAACATGTGCAACGGCTCGATGCATAGGGGAAAAAACTTTATCCCAATTTTTATGGTACCAGCGTTGATGAGCCGGACCTTCGCCTCCATCCCAGCAATCCCGACTATGCATTGCGGGAACAAGACATCTTTTTGATGCATCATTCAACCTTCTGCATGAGAAATCCTTAAGTATCTTTATTTTCAGCCATCTTTTTTGATGATCTCTTCACGAAAATCGTGGCATGGTGGGCTCCATTGATTGTCCTAAGCTTCGAATGTTCGATCCGAGAATGCAAGATGTTGAATAAGACCAATGAAAATTGAAAAGGATTATCCCAAACGGGTAAATGCGGCCGAAACGGGTCAACTGCCTATCCGGATTTGCTTGTTGCATTTCACGCACGTGTAAAAAATCGTCGGACCTTCGTCCGCCTTGCGGGTCTGCCGGACTTGCATGAGCATCTTCCCGCCACACCGCGGGCAATCACGCTCCGACGGCTTGTCTCCGTAGATGCTTTTGAAGTACGCATCGTTCTTCACGAGTGTCTTGTCAAACGTGTGGTCGAGTTTCTTGCTATCCGTGAACGGCGTGGTCGAAGTCGAGTCGGGCACCTTCTCGTAGTCGCATGACTTGCAATAGAGCACCTTTGCCCCGTTTTCCTTCTTTTTCGGGTAAAGGATGGAATCACATTTCGGGCAGTAATCCACCATGATCGCTCACGATTGAAGAATGGGCTTATTAGTGGAGGAATATATCCTTGGTGATCGCCGTGGCATCGCCAGGGAAAACATCGACAGGATAGTCCTCGTGCTGCTTGGAGGGAAGCGTTCGCCTGATGATGATGGGCAGCACCTTTTCCTGGAGTTCGATATCGGCGATGTCGATAGGTTCAGCTTTGTCAGGCGTGATGTGTTCTGGCGCTATGAGCGGGGGCGCGCCGAGCGCTAGCTGAAGGGCTCGCGCGCCAATGATGCGGCTCTTCTCGTACTTCGTTATGAAAGGTGGCCCGATCCGCACCTTCCGCTTGGCGTCGCTGATCACGCTCTTCTCTGTCTGGATCAAGTTCATGTGGGTGACCAGCAACTCGCAACCGTGCGGGATAACGTGAATCGTCTTCGGCTGGATCTCCGCGATTTTCTTGTCGATGAAGGCTTGTACATCCTTTTGTATGGTCTTGCTGCTTGATACCTGGACGCCTTCCATGAAATATTTTTCCGATATCAAGGTCGCATCGAGGCCCGAGATAAGTGAGACACGGGCGTGCTTGGCTTCGCGTGCGATGAAATATGCCTTGTGTCCGCCCATTACGAATTCAGATTTTATTTTCTTCTCGAGATAATCGAAGCTCTTCGCGAGCTTCTCGGCCTCATCCTTTGTCTTGGCCACGTGCTTGCTTGTTTCGTCGATCCAAGCTTCAAAATTATCATTCCCGATGCCTTCGCTACATTCAGCTAGTAAAATTACAGATCCACCCAGCTTGACACCATCGATCGTCTGCGTTAAGGCCTTGGTCGCCAGGTACAAGTTAATGTCCTTGGGATAGCCACCAGACGACATAATGACCATATCTGCCTGTTTTTCGACGCGCACGTTGAAATGCGCCTTGTGGATGGCGACGGCTTGTTCAAAGGCAGCCCCGAGTTCCCCCGCCTTGATGTCGATGATCCCTTTTCCCGCCTCGGAGATGACGTTGACGACGAAATCCGCCCCCACCCTCTTGGCTGCTTCCAACATGTCGAGATGGACGGGATTTCCGTCGAGATTGCCGGTCCTGGCGTTCGGATCGACGAGTAACCCGTGATTGTTGTTGATGCAATCTGCGCCGCAGATCGCCGGCATGATCGACTTCCGGTCACCACCAAAACCCGCGTGGTAATGAAACGTGACGTCGGTTAGCAAGATCTTGCAATCAGCGTCGTGGTATAGCTTGTTGACCCTAATCGGGGTGCCGCGGGATGTCTTGCCAAGATCGACAAGGTCTGCTGCATTTGCATCGTGCACGACGACTGAATAATCCTTGATGATCTTCTTCCCGAGGATTTGTTCCAGCTGCTCGGGCGTGGGCGCCTTGTGCGTCGCCGTGCCGATGAGGATGGTTACTTTCTTCTTGTCGACACCCATCTCGACGAGCAAGTCAAAAAAGGGGATAAGGACGGTATCGCGTGGGAAATCACGCGTGTAATCGTCGACAACAACGACCACGGACTTCTTATCCTTGACAAGCTCGGGCAAGGGCTTGACATTTCCAATAGGCTTCTCTACCGCGTCCTGGAGCAACGTGACTGGATTTTGAGAATAGGGGATCTCTTTCGGATTAATTTCCTCGACTGAAATGTCATCGGGGATGGTGACCGTAATTCCCTTGGACTTTCCATATGGAAGATTTACTTTTACCAACGTTCTGGACCTCGGTGGCGTGCTCTGACCTAACGTGAGAAAGAACAAGAGTCTGTCGTAGGTTTGTTAAATGTGGCTTTGATTAAAAAATCTCTTTTAAAAGGAGGCATGATTTCATGGATTCAACTTGTTCTTGATCGCCCGCGCTGCGATAAGGCCGCTGACCCCCGCCGCCACGATCCCTCGGGTTAATCCGGCGCCATCACCAGCAACATAGAACCCTGAAATCTTCGTTTCTAGTTGGGCATTGGTTTTTATTTTTTTGGCGCTGTACTTCACTTCGGGAGCATAGAGAAGCGTCGAGTCACTGGCAACACCCGGTATCACCTTATCGAGCTGCTCCAAGCCTTCAACGAGGTTCATCATAATGCGATGCGGGTATGCAAGCGATATATCCCCCGGCGTGATCGCATCGTAGGAGATGGTCGGTATCACGTTGGATTTCCTGAGCCGCTTGAGCGTCGAGCGGGCGCCGCGCCGCAAGTCCCTAAGCCGCTGTATAATTGGCTTTCCGCCGCCCAGCAACGTGGCTATGTCCGCGATCGCCTTCCCGAACTTCGTCGAGTCCTCGAGCGGAGCGGTCAAGTTGACGCGGTTGAGCAAGGCAAAGTTCGTATTTGCCGATTTCTTGTCCACGAAAGAGACACCGTTCACGCCGATCGTGCCGTCGTTATATGCTTCGAGAACCACGTACCCCTCGTGATTCGTGCAGAAAGTACGCACTTGGTCGTCGTGAGTTTTCGTGAACACGTGGAACTTGGGATCGCGCTGGATGGCGCAGATTTCTTCCATGATCTCCGCCTTGACTTCGACCCGGACACCGATGTCGATGGATTCATAGGTTGATTCTATGCCTAGCTTCTCGGCCTCGCCCGACAACCAGATCATACCGAACCTGCCAGGCGCCGCGATGATGAAATCGAACGGGCCGAATCGATCTCCCTTGTTCGTTTCCAATGACTTGTCTTGCGTGATTTTCTTGATCAAGTGGTTTATCTTGAACTCAACGCCGCGTTTCATCTGGTCGTGATAGATCTGATCGATGATGCGGGGCGTGTTGTCGCTGCCCATCAAGCGCTGCCGGATCGGGATGAATTCAATGCCCGCTGCTGACGATAACCGCTTCAATTCTCTCGCTTGCGCGGGATCCGGGTTGAAGAGCTTGATGCTGCCATCGTACCGCATAAAGAATTCCTCGACGGCAAGGACGAGATCGAGTGCCCGGTCCTCACTACCACCCGCCAGCTCGACGAGATCGCCGCCTATCTTCGGATGCATGTTAAGAATGCCGCTAGAATACATCCCGGCCCCGCCGATGCCGCACATTATATTGCAAGCAGGCTTGCACTTCACGCAGTAGTGGAACTTGTCGCTGACCGGGCAATGCCGCTTCATCGGCTCGGTGCCGGCGTCGAACACCGTAATCTTCGCGTTTTTGACATCGACAAGATAGTCCGCCGCCAGCAAGCCCGCCGGGCCAGCCCCGATGATAGCGATAGTGGGCATAACCACCTTTAAAATGAAATCATGGCTTTTAGGTATCGCTCTTTTTTACGCGAGCAAGTTGAGGATCCGCGCGGCCAGGATCGCCGCGTTCTTGCCGTTATCGATGCCGACCGTGGCTACCGGGACACCGGGAGGCATCTGGACGGTACTGAACAGGGCATCGATGCCCCCGAGGGATCGATTGCCCGAACATGGAACGCCGATGACCGGCTTGTCGGTCTGCGCGGCGACGACGCCTGGCAGCGCTGCTGCAAGGCCCGCGATGCAGATGAACACTTTTGCCGGCGAGCCCTTCACATATTTTGTCAATTCTTCGGGTTGACGATGTGCAGAGATGACCTTTGTCTCGAAGGCGATACCCTTCTCTTTCAAGGCTTCTTCTGCCTTCATTGCGATGTCTTTGTCCGATTCCGAGCCCATGATGATGGAGACGAGGATCGTTGCCATGGTCTATCACGGACGGGTAACACGATGGAGAAAAAAAGGTTTTTGATGCGTGCTGGGCAGCACGCCGGTCATTGTTTCAACTCGCATGCGACCTTGGCGCACGAGTCGACCGGGAGGGTGCGCGTGGCTATGATGTCCGCGCCCAAGCCGAGCACGTTCTGCACCACGACGGCACCGCATTTAAACGGGGCTTGAACCTCTATCCTCGCGAGCAAATCGAGGATATCATTTAGTTTTTCCTTCGGCACGGGCACCGAGGAACGAACGGGAAGCAAGGGGATGAATGCACCCCTGATGCGGACGGTCGTCGCTAGCGTGCGCTTCGGGGCGAGGAACTCGTCTGTCGCGTAGGTCTCGCCGCGGTTGCAGCCTTGCCCTTCGATGATCAATTTGCCGCCGTCTGCCATCTGCTTGACCGTGATCGCGCACGAATTCGGGCAGATGATGCAGATCACGTCCTTTTGCTTTTTCACGGCATCGTTCATTCATGCTTCGCCTCCGTTGTTACATCCTTCGCCGGCTTCGGTTCCAAGTAGACCTCGATCGGTTGTGTCTTGTCGATGCCCTTCAGCGCGTCTTTAGCGAGCTCTAAAATGGCCATCTCGCTCGGGCGCAGGTGCTTGCTATATTTCTTGTAGATCTCGTTGGTACCATTCTTGATCTTCACGTACATCTCGTCAACGGGCTTTTTCACACGTAACGATACCTTCACGGGGCCGATCATGCTCGCGAGGGCCTGGTCTACGTTGGTGTTGATCTTGTTGGGGAGAACGTAACCGATGCCGTTCCCAGCAACCAGGGGAACAGCGTCGGTCGCGTTGATCGATGGCAACCTCACGCCCGTGGCATACATCGCTGCCATGATCCCCGCCCGCTTCGCTTCCATGGCCACGTTATCGACCAGGTCATGCACTTGCAAGACATTGCCGCTGGCGAAGATGCCATCGACATTCGTCTGCAAGAATTGGTTCACTTCGGGCCCGTTCGTCTTGGCTAGCTTGATGCCCGCCTTTTTCGACACCTCGTTTTCAGGGATCAAGCCGACTGACAATAGCAGCGTGTCGCAGTTGAAAAACATCTCGGTTCCCGGCACCATCTTCCAGTTCTCGTCGACCCTGGCGATCGTGATGCCCGTGACCCTGTCCTTGCCATGCACACGGACGACCGTGTGCGAGAGATACAACGGGATGCCGTAATCATCGAGGCATTGCACCTTGTTGCGGACGAGGCCGCTCGGGTATGGCATTATCTCGACCACTGCCTCGACCTTGGCACCCTCCCACGTGAGACGCCGTGCCATGATCATGCCAATGTCGCCCGAGCCGAGGATGACGTACCGGGTGCCGGGCATGAACCCCTCGATGTTGACGAATCGCTGGGCGGTTCCCGCCGTGTACACGCCCGTCGGCCGGTAGCCCGGGATCTTGATCGCACCTCGCGTGCGCTCGCGGCAGCCCATGGCGAGCACGATGGCCTTGGCCTGCACTTTCACGACACCTTGCTCGTTGATCGCGAAGATCTCCTTCTTCGGGGTTATGTCGAGTACCATCGTGCCAAGCATAACCTCTATCTTGGCCTTTTCCAGCATGTCGATGTACCTTTGGGCATATTCCGGCCCGGCAAGTTCCTCCTTGAACTCGTGGAGCCCGAAGCCCGGGTGGATGCATTGTTGCAAGATGCCGCCCAGCCCGTCGTCGCGCTCGATGATCATGACCTTGCATCCAGCCTTGTCGGCCTCGACCGCAGCGGCCAGCCCAGCAGGCCCGCCGCCGATGATCGCCACATCGGTCTCCGTCTGCTTCATGGTTGGAGGACCTCCCCGTTGTGCCCGCGTGCGGTTCTCGGGTGCCTGAATTCCTTGGTCTCGCCGAAGAAGTACTTGGTCGACGGTTCCCGCTTCACTATTTCCTCTTCCTCGACGCCGAGCTCGCGGGCGAGTATCTTGATGACGCGCGGGGTGCAGAAACCGCCTTGGCACCTGCCCATGCCGACGCGCGTGCGGAACTTCACGCCATCGACCGTCCTGGCGCCGACCGGGCGGCGGATGGCTTGCACGATCTCGCCTTCCGTCACGGTCTCGCACCTGCAGATGATGTGGCCGAATTGCTTGTTCCACTGCACGAGCGCGTCCCGCTCGCTCCACGGGAGCTCGGCGAACACGATGGGCTTCTCGCGTGTCGGGTTGAAATGGTCCTTGAGCTTGAGCTCGATGCCAGAAGCCTTGATAGCATCGATGATCTCCTCGGCGATGCCGAGGCACGAGCTGAGCCCGGGTGACTGTATACCCGCGGCCTGGAACAATTTAGGGGTTACTTTTGACTCGCCGATGATGAAATCGTTGATCGAGGAAACCGCCCGCAAGCCAGCGAAGTTCGTGATGCTGTCGACGAGGGGGATGCCCGGTATTAGCTTGCGGCCGCCATCGATGACCTCGTCGAGGCCGTTCAAGGTGGTCGAGTTGTCGATCTTCGAGTCCTGGTCGCGCGCGTTCGGGCCGAGGAACACGTTCCCGTCGACCGTCGGCGAAACGAGGATGCCCTTGGACTTCTTCGTGGGGACAGGGAACAATACCTTCCTAACGAAATCACTCAACTTGTCGAGCAAGACATATTCGCCCTTGCGGGGCGTGATCGTGAATGATTCGTCACCCGCCATCTTCGAGATGTCATCAGCATACAGGCCCGCGGCGTTGATGATCGCCTTGGCCTGGAAAGACTTGCCGTGCGTGTCGATGATGAAAAACCTGCCCATGTTCTCGATAGCTTGGACGGGTGCGTTGAAAACGAAATCCACGCCGTTGATGTTGGCGTTCTCGGCGAGGGCGATGGCCAGCATGAAGGGCGAGATGACGCCCGCGGTCGGGGCATGGAGCACCGCCTCGACCTCGTTCGATATGTTTGGCTCCATCTTCTTGATCTGGGCGAGATCCTTGATGATCTCCACCGGGATGCCCCGCTCGATGCCGTTCTGGTATAACTCCTCGATATATGCAGTTCCCTGGCCTGCCAAGGCCACGACGAACGAGCCGAGCCGCTTGAACGGTATGTAAAGCTCCTTGCACACCTCGTCGTACAACGGGTTGCTCCTCACGTTCATCTTGGCTTTTAAAGAGTTCTCGGGGGCATCATACCCGGCATGGATGATGCCGGAATTCGCTTTCGAGGTCTCGCACGCGATGTCGGATAACTTCTCGATGACGATGGCGGAAACCTTGTATTTCGACAGCTCCCGCGCGATCGCCGTGCCCGTGACGCCCGCGCCTATGATGGCAAAATCGTAAAGCATTGGTGATCGATAGAATTAACGACTTGATCGAAATAAGCTATTTGGAAACGAGAAAGAAACTTCCATTTAGATGTGCAAGAATGAGCGGAGAGCTGCGATCGAGATATAGAATCATTTTAGCAATTCAATTTCGACGGTAACTGCATCGGGAATTTTAATACGCATTATCGCGCGCATCGTGCGGTCGTCGGCATAGATGTCGACCAGGCGCTTGTGGATGCGCATTTCCCAGTGCTCGTAGGTCGCGGAGCCGTTACCACACGGGGACTTCCGGAGGCCGAGTTTCATGTGCTGCGTGGGGAGAGGGATGGGTCCCTTGATGGAAACGCCGGTCTCCTTTGCAATATTCTTGATCTTCTGGCAAACGCCGTCGATCTCGCTGATATCCAACGCCTTTAATCTGATGCGTGCTTTTTGAGAGGGCATGCCAAGCTTACCCAATAATTGATATGCAAGGGAATGCCCCGATTGTTTTTAACTTTCGTACCGGCAGCCATCCTAGGAAATATCGCCACTCGTCGTGGTATTGCTTGGGCCAGAAATCTAGTTATGGTATTGCTCGCATCATTGACTTGCCCCATGTTCCAAAATCCCCCCTTCTCGGCAAAGGAGCTCGCGATTATTTCGGCGGCGCTCGATGCAGCGGGCTGGAAGCAGCGCAACGTGGCCGGCATCAAGCATCGATATTTCACTGACAAGAAGGAGCGCGTCGTCAACCTGACCGTGGCCTATCCACTCGAGCCTGGAGTGAAGATCAAGAAGGACTTCTACTTGTTCCGCGTCCGGTTTGGCATTATCGCGTCGTTGGGCGTCATCAACGACGATTTCATCAAGAAATTGTTCATGTACTGGGCACAAAAGATGAAGGATGTCGACACGGTCTTCGAGCAGCTACCAGTCGTCGAGAAGATCAAGGCACTCGATACAAGCCCCGATATAAGGAACCGGGTCAAGGTCGAGTTCGTCGACAAGTTGCCAGAGGTCATGGAAGACAAGGACGAGAACATGTTCCACGAGCGCTTGCGTCTCTTCCTCGCGACGCAAAAGTTCACGCTCGATTATGCTACCTCCAAAAAAATTGCCACCGCGCTCGTGGACCTCAAGCTCGAGCCCGTGAACCGGCACGACAACATCTTCGAGCTCCAGGATGGCCTCTCGGCGAACTTTATCGACCGCTTGCTCGTGTTCAAGAACCCCGAGTACGAGGAGATCGTGTTCCTGGAGCCCGGGTACTTGACGTACTACAGGGATATCGAGGTGGAAAACGTCCGGATGCGGATCCTCGTCGATTCATACGCGCTCGAGCCGCTCATCACCCTCTGGAAGATCGACATCGCAGAACTCTTGAAAGATGTTATCCGCAGCGCGCGGGCTGGGCTCGCCGCGTGCATAAATGCCACGGGCATCGCGGAATTCACGAAAGTTTACTTTATCAAGAAAAACTTCGACATGTACATGAAGACCTATCTCAAGCAGTTCGATCCCATCAAGAACGCCGAGGCCAAGGAGCTGGTATTCCCGCTCCCCAACACGTGGCACGAGATCTTGCACACCCCGAACCTGGTCCAGCCGCCATGGAACCTCTTCACGAAGCCACCCGAGACCTTCGAGGAGCTGCACGCGCGCCGCGTGTACATGGAAAGCCAGAGGCAAGGCAAGCAAGGCAACCTGTCGGAGATGGTGGCTGCCCTGTCGCAAACGCTTGCCACGTTCAACAAGGCCGGGCAGAAGTACGCGTTCTACCTCGCCATCGTGGAACTCGCCCGCATCGCCGTGAAGGTTGGAAACTACCCCGAATGCAAGGCAAAATACGACCTCGCCATGGATTTCGCGATCAAGAGCGACGGGCTCGTCATGCCCGACGAGATCATGAAGCTTCAAGAAGAATATGCGGAGGCTTGCGTGAAATTCGTGGATTACGACAACGCCGTTCGACAATACACGTTACTCTTCAATTATCTCGAACGGGCTCGTCCCGAGACGGATTCCAAGCGAATCGATGTCCTTCTCAGGCTCAACAAGATTTTCATCAACCGGAACGACTTCGCTTCCCTTGAATTCGAGGTGCAAAAGTACTTCCGGCAGATCAAGGATTTTGCAGACAAGCACAAGGACAAGTTCATCCTGGCGGCTTATCACCGGGTCCTCGGGCTCTATTACGAGAAGAAAGGCAAGTTTTCCGACGCGCTCGCCTGTTACAGGAGAGCAATGGAGGAGGCGGCCAACGCGGGGGCGATCGAAACCGAGCTCGAGGCAATCATCGAGCTCGGGAAGAATTTCCTGTCTGGCAAGAAGAAAAACATCGAGGCAGCCCAGAAGGTCCTCGAACGGGGAAACACGATCGTCGGCAAGACTGACGATCTCGTGAAGGAACTCAAGATCTACGAGATGCTCGAGGAATTGTACAACCAGATGAATAATTACCAGCTCGCCGGCCACTACAACAAGGAATCCCAGCGCTTGCGAATGGCCTTGAAAGCACGTGGCCTGCTTTAAACCGGGTTGTTTTCACGTATGTCCCCCTTGCATCCTTCCGCGCCCCCGGTCACGCATGGAATTTAAGCAATGGACGGTTCAATCGATCTAAACCGAAGAATTTAACGGTAATGATCATTATGGCCAAGGAAGACATCCACGTGATAATAACGGGCTCTCGCAACGCTGGCATCAGCTCCTTCATCAACCAGAAAGCGGGGGATTACGAGGCCCACGAAGAATCTGGCATGGGCATCGACATCCAGTCCACGTCGGTATACGTCAACAAGGATGAATACAACATCTTGTTCTACGAGATCTCAAGCACGTTCCCCCTCGATTCGCTGAAGAAAATCTTCCAGAAAAAGAACGTGGGCCTTGCTGTCATGTTCGACGTGAGCAACCCGGTCTCGCTCGAATTCGCAGAGCTTATATACAACCAAATCGCCGAGAAGATCGGGCCCCGGATGCCTAAGACCAAGTTCGTCCTTGGATCCCACCTGGATCTCCCTAAAGCCGTTGCCCCGGAGGCGATCGACGCGTTGATGGAAACGATGGGGGGAAGGACCTATTACATGGAATTCTCGGCGAAGACGGGCGAGCGGCTTGCCGAGAGCCTCGAACAGATGGCGATGCGGATCCTCGAGCACTAAATAATTCAGGCATTCAACTTGTTCACGTGATCGATACGTTTTTGCAGTAATTTTTTCCCGCCGATGTCCCTGCGATGGTACAAGTTTCCGGAAACGAGCGCGGTGCCCTTTTCCGCTATTGCTTCCGCTTCCTCGATCGTGGGGGCGATGCCGAGGATCCCGATCGTGCGCGATGATGATGTCACGATGGTCCCGTCATCCTTCTGGTTTACAGACGCGTAATAATAGCGAGCGCCGATCTTTTTCAAGCCATCCTCGTCCACCTTGATGGGACTATTAGCTGCTGGCTTGTCCGGATAACCGGCGGGCACGAGGTACTTCACGACCGTCGCGGCATTCTTGAACTCGGCCTTCAACTTGTGGAGCGAGCCATCAACGATGCCCTGGCAGATGCTCGTGAAATTGGTAGTCATTATGGGCAATACGTTGATCGCTTCGGGATCTCCGAACCGGGCATTGAACTCGACGAGCTTGACACCTTTCTTGGTCTTCATGAACTGCCCGTAGAGGAATCCCTTGTATGCCGTGCCGGTTTCTTGCTTGAGAGCGTCGATCGCCTTCTTCATGCTCTCGATCGAGAATTCCACGTCGCCCCTCGGGATGAAGGGCATGAGGTGGTCTTGCATGGAATAGGAACCCATGCCGCCCGTGTTCGGGCCTTCATCGTTCTCGTACGCTCTCTTGTGATCTTGAACGAGCGGGGTTGGCAAGATAGTCTTGCCGTCCACGAAGGTCTGGAGAGTGAATTCCTCGCCGTCGAGACGCTCTTCGATCACGACCCGGCCGCCTTGTTGAAATATCTCTTTGCAATACGCGATGATGTCGTCCTTGCCCTTCAAGTGTTCCCCGAAGACCTTGACGCCCTTACCCCCCGTGAGCCCATCTGGCTTCACCACGACATTCTCCATGCCCAGCTGGTCGACGAACGCGGGAATGTCGTCCATGGCGGTGAACGTGGCGAACTCGATGTTGATCGGGTTCTTGAACTTCTTCAAGAGCGTGCGGGTGAAGACCTTCGAGCCCTCGAGCTGGGCTGCATCGATGGCCGGGCCGACGCACGGGATACCCGCGCTGTCGAACGCGTTGGCGATGCCCACGACAAGGGGTGCTTCCGGCCCGACGACGATGAAGTCGCAGCCCGCAGCAAAGGCGGTCGCGTGCTCGAAGTTCTCGAGGTTATCGATCCGGAAATTTCCATTTGCAAGGCGAGCGATGCCCGGGTTCTTCTTGTTCATAAAGGCGCGCAGTTCCGCGCCGCTGTTGACCAGCGCTTCGGCAATGGCGTGTTCCCGAGCGCCGTTTCCGACTAACATTACCTTGACCATATATTCGTTCACCAAGTATGTCCCGTTTCCGGGAGATTAAATGATCGTTATTAGAACCGCGATAAGCTGCTAGTTCCCAGAATCCTTGCCTTCCTTGATGATGTCGAGCGAACGATTCGCCGCGGAATTGAAACGAGAACCCACGGACTTGAACTCGGGGACGAAAGAGAAGTATTCCTTTATGGCGATGAATTGCTTGATGAAACCATCGTAATCCTTCCGCTTCAAGATGTCGATGAGCTGCTCGGAGATTTTCTTGAATTCTGATAACATGTCGATGAATGCCTGGTTCTCGAGCTCGATCGTGGCGTAGATGAACGGCTCTTGCGAGACGACTTCTTGGGAGATCAAGTGCTGGAGATGGAAGGTGGTTCCCTCGAACTCTACGAGCTTCGAGATGTCGGCGCCCAGGTCCTTCAACAACTTCCCGAACAGGATGTTGAGCATGTGGGGGATGCCGAGCGTGAAAGCGGTCATCCGGTCATGTTCAGCTGCCGTTGTTTCGGTGATCGTGGGCTTGTCTGGCTCGATGATGGTTCTAAACCGATCCACGACATGCTTATCTCCCTCCAAGTCGATGAGGATGAAGTTCTTGTTTTTCATGCTTTCCGCGCCCGGGCCATACATTGGATGGGTGCTCAGGACGTGGAAGCCATGATCCTTCCTGGCGCCCGCCAACAGTGCCGGGATCCGCCCCTTGACCGAAGCGATGTCGAAGAGCACGGCGTCCTTGTGCATCAAGGGCGCGACCGCCTTTATCGCCTCCTCGTGTGCCGTGATAGGCACCGACAACATGACCCACGTGGATTTCGGAATGCACTCTTTCATCTCTTTCGTGTAGGAAATGCTGCCCTGGAAATTCGTGCCGTCAAGCTCCCGCTTCAAGATATCGAGCTTTTGTTTGGAGCGAGAATAGGCATGCACGTGCCAGCCACGATTGGCGAAGTACTGCGTGAACCACCTGCCCATCTGGCCTGTAGCACCAACAATAGAGACATCCCGTGATAATTTGCCTACCATGGCGCTTGTCCAATGCCTTTTACTGGTGGTCTAGGTTTCTTGCCATAAATCGTTTCGACTATTCCCGGGATCACGATATTTCATCGTAAGAGACGCCTTTTGGATCACTATTACCGATTCCAACTCGGAAATTCCTCCTATTCTAAACACGGCTTAGACGCGGGCATACGTTTTAATATCGCCGGATGCCAAAAAGGAAACAAGCTGTATCCATTTCACTATTACTTGGCCTGTTCATGATATTAAAAGATCGGAGCTGTGAGGTATGGTTTCCATCGGAGACTTCGACTTCCCGGAAGACCGATTGTATTCAAAAGACCATGTTTGGATAAAAATTGAGGATGAAAGCAGAAAGATCGCCATCATGGGGATTGACGCCATGGGGTATTCTATCGCCGGGCAGATCTCCATCATCCGCGTGAAGAAGGGCGGGAAGCCGACGATCAAGGGAAAGACCTTCGGTACAATGGAATCCGGCAAGGGGGTCGTGCCCTTGAAATCGCCGATTTCGGGGCTCATCACGGACGTAAACCCGTTGATGGACCAGAAAAAATACGACACGATAATGGCTCAGCCATTCGAAAGCTGGCTCGTCAAGATCCAATACGAGAATCCCGGTGAACTCGCCGATCTTTTAAAGACTGCTTCCGAGATCTCGAAATGGGCCAAGGAAGAGCTGTCCAAGATGAAGAAATAAAAGGACAAAGTGCTCTTTTTAATCTTCCAGGTATCAGAAGCCATATTGCAGCAATTCAAGGAACGAGATCGATGGCACGAGCCAGAGGAGCACGATCAAGAAGGCATTGAACGCGATCAAGACAATGATCGTGGCCTCCTCTTTCCTCAAGCTCCGGGGCTGGATATTTTTCACCGGGGCTGGCAAGTCCTTGCCACCGAAGATCCACGCGATCGAGAATGCGACCCATGTCGGCGTGAACAATATCGCGATCAAAACGCTCCAACAAAGCACCTGGGCCGTGATCGAGCCCGGGATCCTAGTGGCGACCTTGTAGACCTCATCCAGGATGAATATGCCGAGATAGACCGTGCCCGTCGTTCCCATGACATATCCTGCAAGCGTGACTGGCCGGCGGAGCTTCAGCCCTTCCATTTCATCGATGATATCCGAATGAAACACCTTGGTGATGTTCTTGACCGACAAGATGAGCAACACCTTCGTCGCGAGCGTAATGATGATCTGGAGCATTATAACTCGTTGGATATCGTGGCTGGTTAACCCGGTCTCTCCCATCAACCCGAATAACGCGAGTATGATGCCAAAATCGATTATGTACGATCCCATGACGATCATCTCGATGCGGCGCTGCTTGTAACTGAGCAGCTCCCGTGAGACCGCAGCGATGCCGGCCACCACGTTCCCCATTCCCAGCATGAAACTCATCGCGTCGAACCAAATGCCAGATAGATTCAGCGCGTCGTGTACCTGCAAGAATTTCCAATACAACGCGCTCATGAAGAACACGTTGAACACCTTCACCGAGACGTGTGATTTCACGTGCAAACCGAAGTGCACGAGCATGCTCAAGGGGAACGCAGCGAACACGATCAAGAATCCCGTGTACAGGAAGTAAATGGCGAGTGATGGCATGGCGGCCGGGTCGAGCGATGCCAGGTACAAGTTTTGCGCGCTGCCTGGGGTGTTGTTGATCATCAAGCACCCGATCATGAGCGAGACGAAGCCCGTGGTGAAGGTCGCGATCAGTGCGTTGAACAGCTTCTTGTCGATGGACGGGTAGATGAACTTGAGAATCGAGATGAAAATCTCGGTCGCAAGGATGAACGTGCTCAGGAGGAACAAGTTGTCGGCATAGACGAGACCGCAAACCGTCCCAGCGATGAGGAACAAGAGCACGTGGTAGAACCGCTCGACATTCTTATCGGTAAAATCGCCGAAGCCATTGACGAGAATTATAAACGTGATGGCCATGCACGCGGCAACCATGAAGGTGTTGTTCCTGGATATCACGAGATTCGCTGGTGCCAGCGGGATTCCAGTGATCGTGCCTGGTCCCAGGAATTGCACGATCGCGAGTGCAAGTGTCAACAATGGCAAGGACAACAGCAGCAGCTTGCTCCCGCGTTTCTTGAAATCGATCGACAAGGAAGCCATGGCCCCGAAATACATGGCCAGGACGGGCATGAAGGTGAGTATCGGTTCAAGCATCGGCATCCCCCGTGCTCTTGCCCGTCTTCAATAAAAAGCCCCGCTCGGGCACGTCTTCCCTTTTTGCTTGCATGTTGAAATCCTTGATATAGTCATCGTTCGTGATCCCGTCCTCGCGGGCCTGATCGATGCACGTGGTGTAAACACCAAGGTAGAACACGATGTAGACCATGTTTCCCACGACGAAAAGGATCAAGAAGATCTGTATCGTGATGTTCGTGATCGTGATGAGCAAGAGCGTTAGCAGCACGAACGTGACGATGCCGTTCATGTGGATCTTGAACCTTTTTGGCACGAACACGTGAAGCGCAGCTAACACGAGCGCGATCAGCCCGATAATCATTAAATCTATCAATATCTCTGTAGTCATTATGTACGTGAATATGCCGAGCGCGAAGAACCACGCCGCGGCCGAGAAAAACACCACGATGAGTTTATTCGCCGTGCTTGGATCCGGGGCCTTGCTCATGGTCGCTATCCTTCCGTTTTTGCGCTTGCGTGCCTTCATCTAAAGAATAGGTGCTCTGTTAAAAAAAGCATCTAGGTGCTCGCGTGAGGTTGGACGGTTTATGCATCCACGATCTCGCTGGAGCCATCTCTGTCTATTGCCTTTTTCCCTCGATAGATGAAGGCTTAAATATCCCATACCCGCTTTCTCGATCCATGGTTGCCGAGGCTGATATACCTATCTTAGTATTCGATCTGGCTGCGATTATACTTGATTACACTCTCGGGCTCGTCTTGCTCTCCAAGACCATGAAGTTAGCACCAAGTCCGCCTCGTAAATATTACCTGGGCGTATTCGTTTTTTTCCTGGTGCATTCCGCCTGTAGAACGGTGTTTTTTTTCCGCGCGTATTTCGTCGAAAAAAGCGATAATGTCGTGCGCGTCCCGATGTTCGATATCGGCACGATGCTTGGTGTGTTAAGCGTGATATTGCTCGTTTACGTGATCGAATCGACAATCGTTACAAGGTCGAAAAAGGTTTTCACCATCTTTGGATGCTGTGCACTTGGTATAATGGTTGTCGATCTATTCATTCGCATGACGCTAGCTAATCGTCGATTGATGGTCTGGGTGCAGTTGATCACGTTACCCGTTCTCGTGGCATTCATCATCGCGATCTACTTGCGGGCGTTATTGAAATCGACTGGAACGGTACGAAAGAACGCGGTAGTGATGCTATTCGCGATCGTGCTATTAACCCTGTCCGAGGTTGCTAACTCCGAGTTCGCGAGCATGCTACTTGGATCGGTGACGGCGAGATACCTCGGCCCTATCTTGATGGCGGCGGCACTTATCGTCCTTTATATTGCCGTGGTAAACCTTTCTATCTGGAAAAAGATAGAACCTCCAGCTGTGGCGGCCTCATCGTGATGAGCATCGTACTCATCATGCCCCCTTTTTTCGCCGGAGCTTGAGGCCCGCGTTTTCATGATTCGTGGTTCTGGAGGCACAAGTTCCTTGTAAGTGGGAACGGATGTTGCCTCCGAACCTGCGATTTATTTCTCGATCTTTCGCAATTTCAGCACGACGCGCACAGCAAGAGGAAGGTGGACGAGTAATCGTGGCTGGATCTCGATCTCCCCAGTTCGCGAAAGCCTGGGAAAAGTTTGACAGCGCCGTCCTGCTTTTTAATAAGGGATTTCTCGACGATGCCATTTCCCGCGCATATTATGCCGTGTTACACTGCGTCGCCGTGCTGTTGAGGGACAAGAACGTGAAGCTGGACGTTCACAAGCACATGTATATCTTGGCCCAGTTCCAGAAGGAATTCATCGAGCCCGGGTTGATCCCGCGAGATACCTTCAAGAAGGTCATTGCCATCAAGGCCCGACGCGAGGACGCCGATTATTCGTTCGAATCGGGAACGACTCCCGAAGACGTCGAGTACATCATTGCGGACGTGCGTTTATGCTTGGAGGAGTTCGAGGCATACCTTTCGAGCCGCACAATGCCATCGCCGAAAAAACCAGGGAAATCACGAGGCAAAAAATGACTCCCCCTTTGAAAGGTGGCCGATCGTACGCGTGATGCATCGTACCAGATCATGTCTATCCCCTCGGTGTATCATTTCCCGTGAATTTAATTGGCGTGCGTCGGGTAATGTTGGCGCCTCGTTTTTCCCGGCTGAATAAGAGCGTATAAAGGATTTATACATGCAGTTTCATCGCGCGGGCTTGATATCGAACCGTTCCCCGCAGAAATCACAGCAAGATCCGGTTCTTGAATCCAGCACGAGGGGATTCCCGCATCGAGGGCAGATCGCCTCCGCCGAGATGGCTTCTGGAGGCGTTTTGAGCGACGGCATTTCGACGGCCGTGCCGCTTTGATCCGTCGCAGCTGCAACACGCGTATTCTTGCCGCTTTTACTCGTGCAAGCACGATGTTTGGCAGTCAAAAAGGCTATGCCGATCGTCGCCCCTGCGGCGAAGATGATGACGACGATGATTATCCCGCCCGGCGGGTCGCCATTCCCGGGCGGCTCGGCAGCGATAACAACTAGCGCGGTGACTCGTGTTTGCTCTCCAAGCCCGTCTATAGCGACGATCGTGAAGTCATGTGCTCCCGAGGCAAGATTGCTGAGGCTTTCATTCAATAAAATGCCGGATGCCCAGGTCCCATTCGATATCAAGACGCCACGATGATAGATAAAGTAGGACGTGTTACCCGTGCCCGTATCGGTTATCCGCCAAAAGATCACCAAGCTGTCACGGTCGATCGTGCAGGTAATGATGGGTGCAAGGTTTTGAGCGACCGTGACGATGACTGAATCATGTACGGAGCCGTTAAGCCCGTCGGTGGCGACGATCGTGAAGTTATAGATGCCGAAGGGGAGACCATCGACATTCCGCGAGACGGCAAGGCCACTGGTCCACGTCCCGCTGGTAATCGACGTGCTATTGCGGTAGATCGTGTAGGATCGCGTGCCCGTGGTCGCGTCCGTGATAATCCACGAAATCACGTTCCCTACCTGGCCAGTCGTGTACGAGAGATCGGCCGGGTGCGTGATGGAAGGAGCCACATTCAAGACCGTGACGAGGACCGTGTCTTGAACCGACCCACCAAGCCCGTCGGTGGCGGTGATGGTAAAATTGTATGTGCCTGGTGAAAGGCCATCGATGTGGAGAGAAATGGCTATTCCCGTCGTCCACGTTCCGCTGCCGACCGGCGAGCCGTTGCGAAGGATAGCGTAAGATCGCGTGCCCGTGGTCATGTCCGTGATAGTCCACGAGATCACGTTCCCTACTTGGCCGGCAGCATACGTGATGTCCGCAGGATGCGTGATCGATGGTTGCGCGTTTGACAAGACCGTCACCACGGCCGAGTCTTGCACTGAACCGCCGAGGCCGTCGGTGGCAACGATAGTGAAGTTGTAGGAACCGGAAAGCAAGCCATCGACGCTGCGCGTCACCGGCGTGCCAGATGACCACGATCCCGACGCCATGACATACCCATCCTGGTAGATTGTATAATAGCGCGTGCCCGTGGTCGCGTCCGTGATGGTCCACGAGAGGGAGTACCCGGTTTGGCCGACGGTGTAGGTGATGTCGGCCGGATGCGTGATGGTTGGCGATACCTGGCTCGGTATTCCTCCGTCATCAATCCATTGTACAAGCACGAGATCCGTGCCCGTTGTACCCCAGTTGGTGGTGGAACCGCAGCAGAACACTTTCCCCGCTTGACCGTGCAAGTCCCAACAGACATCGTTATACGCGTGTCCCCACGTGTCGAACCAGAGCTGGTCTCCCGAAGCGTCCCACTTCACGATCACGATATCCCTCCAACCCGTGCCCGTCATCATGCAGCCCGACACATATATCGTGGATCCATTAATCCACAAGGCGTGTCCTTCTTCCTCGACCGTGCTGCCCCACGTACGGTTCCAGAGCGGGTTACCCGAAGCGTCCCACTTCACCAGCACCATGTCCCAAGAGTTCGTGGAGGCGCTGTGGAAATTTCCACACGTGTATACATTTGTCCCATCCCCTCGTACCGTCCAGCCTTGATCTCCTCCTGTACCACCCCACGTGCGGCTCCAGATCAATGTTCCCGAAGCGTCCCACTTCACTAGCAGCAAATCGATGGATCCCATGCCATAGCTACCCGTCCTCCCGCATACATACACGCTCGAAACATTGCTCCAGACGGAAAAACCGCCATCATAGGCTGTCCCGCCCCACGTGCGGCTCCATTGCAAGTTTCCCGAAGTATCCCATTTTACCAGCGCCAGGTCGGATGAACCCGCCCCGGAACTGTAAGTGTAACCCCCGACGTAGATACCTCCCGCCCCGTCGCCCCACAGGCCATACGAACCATCGTTGGCTGTACCACCCCACGTGCGGTACCAGAGCACGTTCCCGTCCAAGTCCCACTTGATCAAAAACATGTCCACACTCCCGGCGCCATAAGAGGTCGTGCCGCCGCAAGTGTACAGATTCGCCCCATCACCCCAGATGCCATAGCCGTAGTCGTTCGAGGCCCCTCCCCACGTGCGGTTCCAGATTATCTGGCCTGACGAATCCCACTTGATGAGAACCACATCATAGGCCGAGCTAGGCCAGTATTCAACATACCCAAAAGTGTAAGTGAAGTTTCCATCAGCCCACACCCCGTGACCCTCCTCGATGTTCTTGGTCCCCCACGTGGAGTTCCACCCGAGGCTTTCCGAGGTGCCGATGCTACCATCGCCGAAAAAAGAAGGAATTTCCCTTGCAAGTTTCGCCAGATCGCGTGAATGCATCGACGTGCCCACCATGGCTGCGACAAGACTTAAAGCAGCGATAACGGCCAAGACTAGACCAGTACGACGTTTCT
The DNA here is from genome assembly GCA_030587475.1 of Candidatus Sigynarchaeum calidifontis. Taxonomy (GTDB): domain Archaea; phylum Asgardarchaeota; class Lokiarchaeia; order Sigyniarchaeales; family Sigyniarchaeaceae; genus Sigyniarchaeum; species Sigyniarchaeum tengchongense. Next base: position 7,637 of record JAUQYZ010000359.1, on the reverse strand, counting down.
GCGACCGTGGCACGATGGGACACTCTCGAGTAATACTATCGACCCGTGGATTCATTAAGCAGCCTCAACCGAAACCGGCCAGTTAACGGGATCCGGTCTTCCGATTCAAATAGTCGGCTTGCAGCCCAGGAGATCGAGCAGCCGAACGATTCTTGGCATTCAAAGCGTATTGATGGCCTTTAGCAGTTGCTTTTTCGAGTGCTCGTCGATGTTCTTCCATTCCCGGAGGGCTTTGACGACACGGTTTCCATCATTCTTGCGGATCATTCCATTTTCCACGAGCCAGAGCGCGTATTCCGAGATCTTGAAAGCTTTCACGTGAAAAAAGTGTAGTATATCCATTTCTGCTCCATCATCACATATAACGACCGCGTTTTCTTCCATCCGCGCTAGTGCTATGATCGAAAGATCGGCATCATCGAGGGTCTTCTCGGTCAAGTCTTGATATGTTTGCAATTTAACGGGGCGAATGGTGAACCGGCTGAAATCAAGATAACCTGCCAGATAATGCTCGTATTCCTTCACGAGCTCGTGCGTGGCGTGAAGATCGCTCTCGTAAAAGAATTCCTTCAATTGAATTATCCATTCCGTTTCGAGCCTCTGAATTTTATGCCACGAGCACGTGTCTATTATATGCATGCTAGCACTAGTCGATGAAAATATATAAATAACTTGCTCGCAATTGCTAGAATAACGATGAAACAGATCAACTTCCGGGTTTCCGAGGACGAGTACCAGTTCGCCGTGAACATCGCGAAGCTCCTGGGAAAATCCGTTCCCGTGCTCGTGAAGGAACTTGGGATGAAAGGATTACGCGAAGCGAGCACGAATCTCGCCCTGGATCTGTACAAGAACGACAAGATCGGCTTGAAACAAGCGTGGCAAATGACCGGCCTCTCGTTTCACGAGTTTACCGGGCTCTTGATGTCTCGCGGGATCGATCCGCCAACGAACATCGCTCGGTTCGACCGCTCGATCGATTCCGTCCGTTCCATGCGCTTCGAAGATCTCTTTCCGGGCAAGTCAAAGGAGGATTTGCGGAAGCTCATCAAGGTTCCTGGCGATTGATCTCGATTTCATGATTCCTTTTGTTGATGCTTGGTCACGTTCGCGCATCCCCAGCGAATTTTTAAATGCCCAGCCGCAATGTTCAGAACAATTGTTCGTGATCGCAAGTCGTGGAAGGGAAACTTGCGCACGAAGCTGGTGACGTGAACCATGCCATGCGGACTCATCATTCTCAGTTATCGGATCGACCTTGACGCCGAGGAGATCGGGCTGAAGTCGTCGTCGGGTCGAAGGTGGGTCCGCCTGGAACTCGATTGTTATAAATATCATGATCATCATGATCATCATGAGATGGCAACAACAATCCAGATCTCGGACGAGGTGCAAAAACGACTTTTCACCTTCATGAACCAGAAGGAGAAGGAGTTGGGGCACAGGCTCTCCTACAACGATGCGATCGAGCTTCTCCTTGAAAGCCAAATCGTGCGTGTTGAAAAGGACGAGTTCATCAAACATGTAGAGAAATACCAAGGCCTCATCAATTATAAAGATGCAAGAAAGGCACGGAACGAGGAGAGGCAATTAGAACGTGAACGGGAACACGCGCTCCAGCATTAATTCCGCTGTCCTCGACACGAGCGTGTTGATGGAAGTCCTTGGAAACACGCGGCTGGGCGAGACTGTAAAGAACGTGGTGCTCAAGGATCCTGCAATGGAGCGATTCTACATCAGCCCACTCGCTGTCACGGAACTCTTGTATCTCGTCGCCAGGACGGCGGGATTCCAAGTGGCACTACAGCAAGTGGAGGGATTCACCAAGGTGTTCACGATTTGCGAGGAGAAAGAGCTCCGGGTCGAGGCTGCCCGGATGAAAACTGCCTTGGCGCTTTCTCTCGCCGATTGCTATGCGCTCGCGATCGGTAGCTTGCGAGGAATCCCTGTTTATTTCAAGCGAGAATCGGAATTCGACGTGATGTTGAAAAAAGGGCCGATACCCTTTCCCATTGACTTGCGATTCGTTGATGACTTGTAAGCATTCATTCAAGCGCGTGCCAAGGGAATCTGGACGGATGATGAATACGACATCGCACTCCAGAAACATGCAACGCTGATGCAACCTTCCGCCGAACAATTGTTATTTCTGAAAAATATCAAGGAGACTATCAAGCAATCGAGGTGAAACCTAAATGATCAACCTTACCGTGCGCTCGAAGAGGGCAGTCGTGGCAGAACTAGACCGCGTCGCGGCCCTCAAGAACCTGGATCGTGCCCAGCTGCTGCGGATCATTCTCGAGAAAGGCCTGGAGAAAGAAAAGGTCGACCTTGCCGTGAGCATCTATATCGATGGCGAGACGCTAGAACGGGCAGCCAACGTCGTGAACGTGTCCATCTGGGATCTCATGGATGCCCTGCGAGTTCGCGGGATCTCGCAGCATTTCGACGCGAGCCAAGAAAAGATCTTCGTCGCAAGAGCCCTGGAGAAGGAATTCCCGGATCTCGCCAAGAAAATCTTGAAAATGTGAACAATAAGGTGACGAATGTCCAGATTATCATTGATGTGGGATGTCCCCTTCTGGCTATCCATCGTGGTCGGTTGTGAATAGCGAGGGAATACGTCGAGAATCGTGATGGCTCTAGTCCCGCGCATCCCCAGCGAATTTTTATATGTCCAAGGCCAATTAAGAAAACAACTGTTCGTGATCGCAAGTCGTGGAAGGGAAAATTGCGCACGAAGCTGGTGACGTGAACCATGCCATACGGACTCATCATTCTCAGTTATCGGATAGACCTTGACGCCGAGGAGATCGAGCCGAAGTTCGTCGTCGAGTCGAAAGACAACATGGAGGAGGACATCGACGTCGAAAAGATGTTCTCGCTCGACGACCGATTCCGCGTGTACTACGCTCACACGGCGGGTGAATCGGGGGCGTCGGGCGGCACGGGCGCGGGGTACTACACGGGGCGCCTTCGGGACTCCCGGTGCTCGATCATCTCGTATTATTCGGGTCTGTTGAAAGATTCCAAGAAGCCGGAATACTTGATCTGCGCGCTCATCCAGCCAGACGAGTCATTCGACATCTTCAAGGACATCATGGAGGAATATCGAAACGAGGCCATTCGGCTGCTCGACAAGCTCGGCGACAACGATGACAAGCTCATCGGCACGAAACTCTGGAAGGAAGTGCACGACAAGCTCGACTCGACGCTGAAATACGTGCTGTTCCAGATGAGCAGGCTCGTGAACCTCAACAACGAGCAGAAAATCGCCATGATCTTCAACTCGCTCGAACGCATCGCCATCCTGCGGAAGCTGGCGCAGGGGCCGATCGCCAAGGAGAAACTGCGGGAATTCATGGAGCAAACGGCGCTCCAGCTGTACCCGAACATGGAGCTGCTGCTCAAGCCATTCGTCGCGTGCGACCTGATTCGCCAGGACTGGTCGAAGGGCGAGAAGGACGCCAAGACGGGACGCATCAAGGGCCGCGGCGAGTACATCTACCTCGTGAAAGACATTTCGCTCATCCGGGTGCCGCCCGAGGAGATGCTCAAGAAGGTCAAGGAAAAGAAGTCGCCATTCGACGACAAGGACTTCACGAAGTCGTACCTGTCGTCGATACAGGAATACTTCTACAAGTACAACCCGCTGGACGACCTGGATTACAAGGATAGCGGCGATCTTGCCAAGATCCTGCTGGATCCCGATACCTACGATTTCTTGGTGCTGCTGCGATTTAGGGCTTATCCGAAGAAGAAGATACCCAAGGTCGGCTACGGCGAAACGAACATCATCCTCAAGAAACTCGTCGACTTGAACATCGTCACGTTGATAAAAGACAAGAAGGACGAGGACTGGGTGATGCTCCTCTCGGACCCCCATGCTTTTATGTTGTTCCCTGAATATCTTTTAGAGAACATCCGCCAGCGCCTCGACCCGCAGGCCGTCGACCCCATTCTCAAGCAGGTCGCCCTCCAGCACCTCAATTACCTCGAAGGCACGTACTACGAGAAGCGCGAGTTCTAAGCCCTTCTCCCGATTCTTTCTATCTTCTCCATTTTTCACGATCCGGCGAAGTCCTCCTTTATCGAACGAGATCGGATCCTCATACGATCAATCGGGTCTCTCCCCGAGAGCCATTCCATAAAGGAATGGCGAAAGGAACCCGCCTGTCCCTCAACCCGCATATAGATGCCAGCGATGGTTTAGACTGTAATTCCTTTTTCGGAACGGTTATCATCAATCATCGAGATGGCTCGCTGGTGGTACTCGCGCAGCCTCGACTCGAGCGTGGCCGGCTTGGCTGCCACCGGCGAGAACCCGCCGTGGTTGATGTCGTTGCGTGCCTGGGAAAGTCCATCGAAGATTTCGAGGAACCCAGGTGGTAGGTCTTGCAAGACCGCGCGGACGTCGTCCTGGTGCTCGCGGGCCGGGCTCTTCCAATCCGCCTCGGGGATGCCCTTGCTACCGATGTTGAGGGCTTGCGCGACGATATCTCGCTTTTCCAGGTCGAGGAGGTGCTCCTTTCCAAACCGCTTGGCGACCCGGTCCGAGATCATGGTCTCCTGGAGGAGCGTGAGGCCTTGCGGGACGAGGCCATGGTCGATGCACCAGCCCACGGCGATGAAGCCGTTGTGCACGTCGTCGTTGGTGAATCGATCGATCTTGGCGGCGATCTTGTCGAGGAGTGGATCGAGGGGCTTGATGCTGCATCCTCGCACCTGATCCAGCAGCTGCTTCAAGCCCCGGTAGTCGAAAGTAACGGCGATTTCATTGCCGCGGGCCGATCGAATGCATTCGGCGAGTGCCCGGAGCATGTTCGTGAAGCGCTGGGCTTGGCTCGCCCCCTGGCACGCCGGGCTCCCCGCCTGGCGTTGAATCGAGGAACGATTCAACGGCTTGCGTCCAGTCCATGAGGTTTCCGAAAAGCAACAAGTCGAGCACGTGCACGTCACGGTGCTCCGGCGGTATGGCCTCGATCTGCTTCGGCGTCCCGAGGGCTTCGATTGCGCCGTAATACAAGCCGGTTACTCGGGATTCTTTGACCAGCCGCGTGTAGTTGAGCACGAGCGTCATGAGCATGGGGAGCGCCCGGAAGCCATGCGTGACGTCGGCGATGACCTCGTCTCCTGTCCCGATAGTGGCCACGATCGATTCGAAGATCGACCACAACTCATCGGTAGTGCGGCCGGGCGGGATGTCCTTAACGGGCTCGACCTTGCACCGCAAGCCGAGGTCTCGGATGCAATGCTCGAGCCCGACGCGCTGCAGCGGCTTCCCGTCTCGATCCTTATGGCCGTTATCCTTCCAGTTCCGGTCCTCCGCTTCTCTGGTGAGGTAGATGACGATCTTGTCATCATTCTGCCGGAAACCTTGCGAGCCACTGTACAAGGTTTTAATCCTATAATGGTTGAATCAGAAGCGTCCGTGAACACGAACTCGTGTGCCCCGGATACGCCGTTTTAATCCTATAATGGTTGAATCAGAAGACTTGCTGATCGAGTGCAATTCTACCGGGAACGGGATGTTTTAATCCTATACTGGTTGAATCAGAAGTCGATTTACACGGGCTATACCGGCTGCCTCACGAGTTTTAATCCTATAATGGTTGAATCAGAAGCTGCTGTCGAGGTTACAAATACGTGCCAATTAACACGACGTTTTAATCCTATAATGGTTGAATCAGAAGCCGCAAGCGGAGCGGGGAGCGCGTTGATGCTATATTCGTTTTAATCCTATAATGGTTGAATCAGAAGGCCGAGAACGATCGAGACGCGACCGGGCACAAGCACTTGTTTTAATCCTATAATGGTTGAATCAGAAGATCCACGATGTCCTCGAATTTGTATTGTACCGGCGCGATGTTTTAATCCTATAATGGTTGAATCAGAAGACCGCGTTCGTGATAATGATCTCCAACTGCCGCAAGTTTTAATCCTATAATGGTTGAATCAGAAGCACTAGAACGAGCTCGTGATACCGGCAAAGTCTTTGTTTTAATCCTATAATGGTTGAATCAGAAGTAGCCGGGGCCGAACCGAACACGCAAGGCATGTGGCTCGCGTTTTAATCCTATAATGGTTGAATCAGAAGAATCACGAGTTCTGGGGCAAAAGGTGGTCGTACACGTTTTAATCCTATAATGGTTGAATCAGAAGCCCCCATATAAACGTATTCCATTCTTGAAACGGATCCGGGGTTTTAATCCTATAATGGTTGAATCAGAAGGCTATCGACTCGATATTCGAGTCAATGGACGGTGGCAGTTTTAATCCTATAATGGTTGAATCAGAAGCTCGGCGGCGTCCCGACTTACTCTGGCAGCGTCTAGTTTTAATCCTATAATGGTTGAATCAGAAATTCCTGGGGCAAGAAGGCTCCAATAGCACCAGCTGAGTTTTAATCCTATAATGGTTGAATCAGAAGGTGATCGTGTTCTGGAAGGCTTCGTTCCATTGTTTCTCCAGGTTTTAATCCTATAATGGTTGAATCAGAAGGTGCCCGTGCCGGGGGTGCAAGCTCCGCGCGGCTAGCTTGGTTTTAATCCTATAATGGTTGAATCAGAAGTCGGATGCGCTTTTGCCTGTTCTCGCCGAACGTCGCCCAGTTTTAATCCTATAATGGTTGAATCAGAAGCTCGTGAGCCTTGCCGTGAAATCACCACCGGAACGCGGTTTTAATCCTATAATGGTTGAATCAGAAGCCTGGCAGCGCGAAGTAGAAACATCATTTATTCGTATAGGTTTTAATCCTATAATGGTTGAATCAGAAGCTTTTACAAATTTACCATTCGAGAACAGTCCGATCGAGTTTTAATCCTATAATGGTTGAATCAGAAGACCACGTCGGCGCGGAGTTCTACGCGCCCTGGCTCGACGAGGTTTTAATCCTATAATGGTTGAATCAGAAGTTCTTATATGCGTGAAACAATGCCCAATAATCTTTTGCGTTTTAATCCTATAATGGTTGAATCAGAAGATGGCTCGATGGTTTTCTTTATCTCTGCGAACAGGTCCTCGTTTTAATCCTATAATGGTTGAATCAGAAGAACGCGTCGAACCCCTTGTTACCCCGCTCGTCACGCGGGCGTTTTAATCCTATAATGGTTGAATCAGAAGGGATCTTGTCCGTGTTGATCCATGCCGACGATCTGCAGTTTTAATCCTATAATGGTTGAATCAGAAGATGTCCTGGCTCGCCCTTGAAGTAAATGCGGCACTTCAAGTTTTAATCCTATAATGGTTGAATCAGAAGAAGGCTGTAGCCATGCGTTTCTCGGAATCCACGCGATCGTTTTAATCCTATAATGGTTGAATCAGAACTTAGCGATGACCCTATGTAGAGTACCCAGGCTATCAAGAAGTTTTAATCCTATAATGGTTGAATCAGAAGCGATCATCTTCAAGCAGCCATCGATGGAATCGAGCAGTTTTAATCCTATAATGGTTGAATCAGAAGTTAATTGATTCCGCTCTGCCTCGACGGCGTTATACATGTTTTAATCCTATAATGGTTGAATCAGAAGTCCCGAACCCAGGTTCGGGATCACGTGCTGGAATACTGTTTTAATCCTATAATGGTTGAATCAGAAGGATGCGACATCATCGGTATCCGCGATGATCAATCGCCGTTT